>CADDZE010000026.1 GCA_902812465.1 Acidobacteriota bacterium
GCCCGCCCCGTTTGGCCGTGAACCGGACGGTGGACTCCGTGTTGATATTGACCACAGCAGGCCCCACCTTTTCAGCGATGGCGGCGAAGGAATTGGGCAGGTTGACGGGTGAGGGTGGGGGCAGCAAAGCCGCATCGGGCGCCGCCGCACTTCCGCGGGCTGCCCCAGCATTGCGGGAGATGATGGTGCCGATCAGAATACCTATACCCAGCGTCAGGGCTACCGCTAGGGTCGCCAAATACCGCTGCCGATTCATGCCTTCCTCACGCCCGGCTCCGTCCCCAACCGGCTTTTCCGCCAGTATACACCAGCGGCGTTGCTCGTGTAAGCGCCATTGGGCGCCGGGCAGGATTTGTTCCGAGTGCTCGCAACTGCCAAGTTTGAGCGTCCGTTACCGAACCGCTTTGGGGATGTCGGCTTCGAGTTTTCAACAACATATCCGGTTCGTTTTTGTCAAATCAATTGCTCCGCACCAAGCCGAGGCGGTTTCCTGGCGGACGCCTTGAGGAGGCGGGTCGCGAAGTTATACAAAAAATACAACCGAGTGCCGGGAAGGCGCGCGCTCCCAGCCGGCGGGTTGTTTACATTGAAAACTAAAATTTTCTGGGAGGGTGGGCAGGGCGTGGCTTGACTCGCTCCCCGCCCCGGCGTAGGGTTGCTTAACAGTGGAGGCCACGGAGGGCCCGCCGGGCATCCCGGCTCGCGGCAGGTATTCGCGGGCGCTTCAACACGGCGATGCGGTACTGTGCCTCTGCACTTCAAAACCGGGTTGCGCCGCACCCGTTCGAAAGCCAACATGGCTGAGCGACGACACCGAAATTTGCTGCTGGTCGTGCTCTCGATCCTGGTTCCCGCTCTGTTTTTGCTGGGCTGGAGCCAGGCGTCGCTGAACCTTTCTTTCATTCGTCCCCGTACTGCGGCGGAGACGATCCTGCTGCTGGCTCTCTCCATCCTGATTTTCGTGGCGTTTGTCATCTTTGCCCTGGTCTTGCTGCGCATTCTGCTGAAGCTTTATGTGGAGCGGCGGCAACAGCAGCTAGGCTCGCGCTTCAAGACGAAGATGGTAGTGGCCTTCCTCAGCCTGTCGCTACTACCTGTCTGCTTCCTTTTTGCTTTTGCTTACGGCTTGCTGAACCGCAGCATCGACCGCTGGTTTGGCATCCCCTTCGAGACCGTCCGCAAGAACGCTGATGCCATGCTCGAGCAACTGGCTTCGCAGGCGCAGCAACGCACCCTCGATGACGCCGAACACCTGGCGTCGAACCTGGCCATCCAGGTGGCTATGGAAAGGCTCGATGCGACCAAGCTGGGTACGCTGCTGGCGCGCGAGGTGGCGGAACGCCATCTCTATGCCGCTCTCTGCCTCACCGGAGAGGGACGCCTCCTGGCGCGTGCGGGCGGCGCCACCCCGCCGCCGGAGGAGTTGCAGCAGCACTTTCCCGCCCCGCTCGCTTCCAGCAAGGCATGGGTGCAGGCCCTTAAGGCTCCCTGGTCTCGTACCGGCTCGGAGCTCTTCGTGGCAGCCGAGAAGGTCGGGGACGCCGGAACCCTTCTCGTGATGCGGCAGCTTCCGCCACGCATCGAGCAGATTGCCGAACAGATCCGGGAGCAGGCGCGCACTTATGATGAGTTAAACCGGGAGCGCAAGGCGGTTAAGCGAATCTACCTTTCCGTCCTCGGACTGCTGACGGTGCTGATCCTTTTCGCCGTCACCTGGTTTGCCATGTTCGTTTCCAAGCAAGTTACCGTTCCGGTGCAAGCGCTGGCTCAGGCCACGCACGAGGTCACTCAAGGGAACCTGGGTTTTCAGATTGCGGCGCGTTCGGACGACGAGCTGGGCAGCCTGATTCGCCTCTTCAACCACATGACGGCGCAGCTCCAGGAGAGCCGCCAGGCTCTCGAGAAGGCGGCCGCCGAGCTGCAACAGGCGAACCGCCAGCTGGAGGAGCGAAGCAACACGATGGAGGCGATCCTCGAGCACATCCCGACGGGAGTCATTTCTTTCGATCCAGCGGGAAGGATTGTGCGGATGAACTCGACCGTGTGGCGCCTGCTGGGACGCCCTAAGAGCAGCGAACCCCCGAAGAGCCTGGCGGAACTGTTTCCGCCCGAGGACGCGCGGGAAATTGTCCGGCTTTTCCGGCAGGCGTCGCGGCAAGGAGTGGTGACGCGCCAGCTCCAGATGACGCTCGGGACGCGGCGGGCCACCGTCGGCCTGACGCTTTCTTCCATTCGCGCCCAGCACGGCGCTGTCGGTTCGGTTTTGGTCATCGAAGACCTTACAGAACTCTTGCGTGCGCAGCGCGCTGCGGCGTGGCAGGAGGTGGCGCAGCGCATCGCCCACGAGATCAAGAACCCCCTCACGCCTATTCAGCTCTCGGCCGAACGTATTCGCCGGCTGATGGACCGCGAAGTCGGCTCACCGGCAGACGTGACGGCCACCATCCAGGAGAGTGCCAGCCTGATCGGGCGCGAGGTGGCGACGCTCAAGACACTGGTTGACGAATTCTCGGACTTCGCTCGCTTCCCGGCGTCGCAGCCGGTGCCTTCCGACCTGAACGCCATCGTCGCCAGCGCGCTGAGCGTCTTCGAGGGCCGCCTGGACGGCATCCAGGTGCACCGCCGCCTGGCGCCGAACCTGCCCACGCTGCGCGCCGACCCCGAGCAGCTAAAGCGCGCGCTGGTGAACTTGATTGACAATGCGGCCGAGGCGCTGGAACACGCGCCCGTCAAGGAGATCTGGGTGAGTACGCGCGCCGACCCCGACCGCGACGTCGCCGAAATCAGTATTGCTGACAGCGGCCCCGGTATTCCCCCTGAAGCCAGGGAACGGCTCTTCCTTCCCTTCTTCTCGACGAAGCGGCGCGGCACCGGTCTAGGGCTGGCGATTGTCAGCCGCATCGTCTCCGAGCATCACGGCGGCATCCGCGTCGAGGAGAATCAGCCCAGCGGGACGCGTTTCGTCATCGAGCTGCCCTGCGAGCGGGCAGCCGCTCTGGCAGAGGCCTGACGCGATGCTTTGCCTCACCGCGCTGCTCTTCGCTTCCTTCTTTGCCCTGGCTCCTTCCCAAGGTCAACTCGATGGCTTGCAAAGCGAGCTGCGGTCGGCGGTAGCCGCCGAACAAGCAGGTCAATACGAGAAGGCTGCCGCCCTTTACCAGCGTATTGCAGAGCAGGCGGACGGGGAGCTCCAGGTGCAAGCACGAACGCGCCTTGCCACGGACTATTTTCTGCTGCACCGTTACACGGATTCCCTGCAGGCGGTGGAGCCGCTGACCCAGGGCGCGGCAGTGCCTTCGCGGCTTCCTGCGCAGGCATGGCTGGTGGAGGGCTTGGACTACCTTGAGCTAGACCACCCTGCCCGGGCGCTGGCTCCGCTGCGCCAGGCCCTCGCGGTGAACCCAGACAGCGGCACCGCGCGCCTGGCCCTCGGTGATGCTTTGGCGCGAACCCACCGGTTCGAGGAGGCTCTCTCCCAGTACCAGGAACAGACTCGCCGAACTCCCCAACTGCCTGATGCCTGGTACAAGCTCGGCCTCACTTACCAGCAACTCGCGGCAGAGACGGTAAAGGAGGTTGCCAAGAAGTTCCCGGCGAGCACTGTGGCCGAGCAGCTCGCGGCGGAAGAGGCATTGGCCAACGAGGATTACCTGGCGGCAGCGAAATCTTGCTATCGTCTCGTGCGACGCGCCCCCCAGCAGCCCCAGGTGCACGCCGACTTGGGGTTCGCCCTGCTCAACCTGGGATTCCCCAAGGTTGCCGAGGAGCAGTTTCGCGCCGAGCTGTCCCAGGACCCGTACTGTCCCCTCGCCTTGCTGGGCCGGGCGGTGACGGAATCCCTGCGCGGCGACCAGGGCGGAGCGATGGCGAGTGTGAAGCAGCTGATCGACGCCAACCCTCACGAAGCATCACGCCTGCTGGCTTCGCCGCCGCCCGTCGCGCTGCGCCAGGCCTGGGCCAGCGGCAAGGTTCGCGTTCCCCAGCCACTCGCGACGTCCCCAGCGGCCCGGCTCTGGGTGGCCTGGCTGAGGGATTCGGGCACAACCTTCACCCCGCCCGCAGCGCTGCCAGCACCCTGCGTTAACCTCCCGTCCCATGCTCTGGAGGCGCCCGGTGTGTGGCTGCCCGAGGCTTGCTACCTGAGCCTGCGGCAGCGGCTTGGCCGGAAGAAGCGCTTGAGCCCGACAGAGCGCTTGAAGCTGGCCGAAACCGAGCTGCGGCTGGTCAACTACCAGCAGGCGCGCCACGCTGCTCAACTTGCGCTCGCCAGCGACCCCAGTAGCGACTGGGCCATGTTTTGGCTCCACCAGGCGAATGAGAGGCTGGCCGACGACATGTTTCTGAAGGTGGCTTCTCTGAACCCCGAGTCTCCTCGCGTGCACGAAATGTTGGCTCGATACTATGCCCACGAGCACGACGTGCCCCGCGCCAAGGCGGAGTACTCCGCTGCCATACGTGCCGCACCTGACCTGCCCGACCTGCACCTTGGCTTGGGAACCCTCTACTGGGGGAGCGGCGAGTGGGAGGAAGCCGAGAAGGAGCTTCAGCGGACCCTTGAGCTCATGCCGGGCTCCGTCCGCGCGCGCTTCGAGCTGGGTGACGCGTACGTCCAGCAGGGCCGCTGGCAGGAGGCCATCCGCCAGCTGCAACAGGTGCGGGATGACCCGGGTGTCGGCCTGAAGGCGCGGCTCGATTTGGCGAAAGCGGAGGAGGAGATGGGCCAATTACGGCAGGCGATCGAGGTCCTGGCGCCGGCGGCCAGCCAGGATACCAGCGGGGAAGTGCACTATCGCCTCGCGGCCTTGTACCGCAAGCTGGGTGACAAGGCTCACGCGGAGCGAGCGCTAGCGACGTTCAAGAAGCTGCGCGATGCTTCCCTGGCCGCGAGCCGCCAGGAGGCCGAGTCTCTCGATAAGGAAACGGCAGAGCAGCGTGCCCTGCCGTCAGTACAATGAATCGGCGCCAATTCCTCCTGCCGTCAAGCCTCTGCTTCCTGGTGCCGCTCTTCCGCGGCGGACGTCGGGGTCAGCCGGTGCTTGCGCCGGGACCCTGGTACGCGGACGTCGCACGCCGCGCCGGGCTTACTGCCTTCCGGGATACCTGCGGCTCGCTCGCCAAAGACTA
This sequence comes from Acidobacteriota bacterium, assembly GCA_902812465.1. Lineage (GTDB taxonomy): Bacteria > Acidobacteriota > Terriglobia > UBA7540 > UBA7540 > CADDZE01. Next base: position 5,125 of record CADDZE010000026.1, read on the forward strand.
CCTGGTGGAAACAGTGGGCAGTGGGGTCGCCATCTTCGATTACAACCGGGACGGCCTGATGGACATTCTGCTGGTGAACGGCTCCTCGTTCGAAATCCTGGCGGATCCCTCCCTGCCGCGGCCCTCCAGCCGGCTGTTTCGCAACAACGGCGACGGCACCTTCACGGACGTTACCCGGGCGAGCGGGCTGATCAACGACGGCTGGGGCATGGGCGTCGCGGCCGCGGACTACGACGGCGACGGCTACACCGATGTTTTCATCACCAACTTCGGCACCAACGCGCTCTTCCACAACAACGGCGATGGGACGTTCACCAACGCGACGCGCCAGGCGGGCCTGCAGGGCGGTAACTGGAGCACTGGCTGCGCCTGGGGCGACTACGACGGCGACGGGCGGCTGGACCTCTACGTGGCGCGCTACGTCGACTTCGATCGCGCGCGCATCCCGCGCCCGGGCGCTAACGGTTATTGCCAGTACCACGCCGTCCCGGTGGCTTGCGGACCCCAGGGCTTACCGGGCCTCGCTGACCTTCTCTACCACAACGAGGGGCAGGGAAGGTTTCGCGAGGTCAGCGCCGACGCGCGCGTGCGGGACACCGACCAGGCCTATGGGTTTTCGGTGGTTTGGTCCGATTTCGACAACGACGGGCGCCTGGACGCCTTCGTGGCCAACGATTCCACCCCCAACTTCCTCTGGCACAACCAGGGCAACGGGACCTTCGAAGAAATCGCCTTCGAGGCTGGGTGCGCGGTGAGCGGAGACGGCCGCGCCCAGTCCTCCATGGGCATTGCCCTCGGCGATTACAACAACGATGGCTGGATGGACCTGCTGGTAACCAATTTTTCCGAAGACTACAGCACCCTCTACCGCAACCGCCACGGCCAGTTCGACGATGTGACCTACGAGGCGGGCCTGGGCACGGTGAGTTATAAGCAGCTGAAATGGGGCACCGGCTTCATCGACTTTGACCACGACGGCTGGCTGGACCTCTTCGTCGCCAACGGGCACATCTATCCCCAGGCCGATCGCGCCGGCAACACCTACCGCCAGACTAACCAGCTCTTCCGCAACCTGCGCAACGGGCGCTTCGAATTGCTCCCAGCGGCGGAGAGCGGATTCAGCGAGGCGCGCAGCAGCCGTGGCGCCGCCTGGGGCGATCTCAACAACGACGGCCTGCTGGAAATTGTGGTGAATAACATTGACGAGGTGCCGTTTCTCTACCGTTCAGCGAGACAACCCTCGGGAAACTGGATTCGCTTCAAACTCGCCGGCGCAGGCCGAAACCCGGATGCGATCGGTGCCCGCGTTCGTGTGACGGCCGGCAGCGTCATTCAGACCGGCGAAGTGCGCAGCGGCGAGAGCTACCTCTCCTGCTGTGAGGCGCGCCTCCACTTTGGATTGGGAAAAGCGGCGGGTGCCGACCGCGTCGAAATCCGCTGGCCGGACGGCCGCCTCGAGGTGCACCAGCACCTGGCGGCGAACCGCGAGTACGTGCTCCGCGAAGCCCGCTGACCGGCCCCCTGCGGCCGAAGGCGGTACCAGCACCGCCGTTACAGGGATGCTGCCAGGCGAACTTAGCTCTTGCCGGCCATGCGAGGGAACTTGCCGGGGACGATGCCCGCGCCTTCCTTCACAGTCAGGATCTGGTCGATAGGTACGTTGGTGAGATGATCCACCGCGCCGCTGGGCCAGCGGATTTCGAGCGAATCGATTTTGGTTTGCGAGCCGAGGCCGAAGTGGAGGCGCGGATCACTGGCGGACATGTAGCCCATGCCGCCCTTCGCCTGGGTCACCTGGATCTGCCCCCCGGCCGTCAGCTTGAGCGCGGAGCCGACGCCATCCCGATTTGACTTGGTGCCCACCAGGAACACTTCCAGCCAGTGGTTGGCGTTGCCGCCGTCGTTGCGCAGGAGCTCGGGCGGGCCGCCGCGAACATTGATGGCCAGGTCGAGGTCGCCGTCGTTGTCAAAATCGGCCACCGCCAGGCCGCGTCCGGCAATCGGGTGCATGAAGTCCGGGCCGAGGTGCTCGGAAACCTTCTCGAACTTGCCGTGGCCGAGATTCCGGAACATCAGCTTGGGCTCTTCGTAGGTCACCTCCGTGTGGTAGAGCTGGATGTTATCGAGCATGGCCCCATTCACCTGGCAGATGTCGGTCCAGCCGTCATTGTCATAATCCATAAATTTCATGGTGACGCCGCTGAGGAAGATCGCCTTGTTGCCGAGGCCGGAGGAATAGGTGGCGTCATCGAAGGTGCCGTCGTGGTTGTTGTGGTAGAGGCGGTTGAGCTCGAAGTCGAGGTGGGTCACATAGAGGTCCAGCCAGCCATCGCCGTCGACGTCGGCAGCGTCGATCCCCATACCCGCCTCGTATTTCCCGTCCTCGCTGGCCGCGATGCCGGAAATGAAAGAGACGTCCTTGAACGTGCCGTCGTGGTTGTTCAGGAAAAGGAAGTTGGGCCAAGTGTCGTTGGCAATGGCGATGTCCGGCCAGCCATCATTGTTGAAGTCAGCCAGCACAACGCCCATTCCCTTAGCTTCCGGCTTGCCCACCCCGCTCTTATCGCTGACGTCGGTGAAGGTGCCATCGTGGTTGTTGTGGTAGAGCTTGATGTGCTGGCCTTTGTAGTTGTCGGGGTGGCAGTAAGCGCGGTAGCCCGGCTTGTGCTCGCCACACCAGATGTTGTTGGCAGGGCTCCACTCGATGTAGTTGCACACGACGAGGTCTAAGTAGCCGTCCTTGTCGTAATCGAACCAGCCGGCGCTGGTGCCCCAATTTCCCTGGTTGGCTACACCGGCCTTTTCAGTCACGTCGGTGAAGGTGCCGTCGCCGTTGTTGTGGTAAAGGATAGAGCGGCCGTAGCCGGTGACGTAGAGGTCGGGGTAGCCGTCATTGTCGAAGTCGCCCACGGCAACGCCTTGGCCGTAGAGCCCTTCGGCCCCCACGCCAGCCTTAGCGGTGACGTCGGTAAAGGTGCCGTCGCCATTGTTGTGATAAAGCGCGGAGTGCAAGGGATGGGGCGGCTTGTAGATGTCGGTGGCGGCCGACTGCACGAAGTAGAGGTCGTAGAGGCCATCGCGGTCGTAGTCAATCCAGCCCACGCCGGTGCCCATGGTTTCCAGGTAGTACTTCTGGTCCGTGGCGGTGGCGTCCTGCTGGAAGGTGATGCCGGAGCCGCGCAGCACGTTGGTAAAGCGCACGGGAATGCCCGCTGGAAGGGCACGCAGCAGCCGCGGCGGGCGAAGCATCAGCCACAGCAGAGACGCCGCGAGGAGGAGCCACAACCCCTGGATAAGCCGGCGGTGAAGAGCGCGGCAGAACGCCCGGGCGCCAAGAGAGCGCGCTCCGGTGAGCGAGGATGGTGCTGGGTTCACGGAATCCACTATAGCCAACCGCGAGCGGGTTTCAAACCTGCCCTCAAGCTGCCTTAACTGGCTCCGCGGCCCGTCAACACGACGGGGATGGTCTTCAACAGGATCTTCCAGTCGAGGGCCGGCGACCAGTGATCGATATACTGAAGGTCCAATTCCATCCAGCGGCGGAAGCTGAGGGTGCTGCGGCCCTCGAGCGCCCAGAGACAGGTCAAGCCGGGCTGCATACGTAGGCGGCGGCGCTGCCAGGGCTCGTAGCGTTCTACTTCCTCGGGCAGCGGCGGCCGGGGTCCCACGAAGGACATATCGCCCTTGAGAATGTTGAAGAGTTGCGGCAACTCGTCCAGGCTGAACTTACGCATGAAACGGCCCACGCCCGTGCAGCGTGGATCGTTCTTAATCTTGAACACCGGCCCGTCGAGCTCGTTGAGGGCTGCCAGCTCCTCGCGCAGCAGATCGGCGTCAGCGTGCATCGAGCGGAACTTATAGACCGTAAAACGGCGCCCGCCCAACCCGCATCGCGTCTGGCGGTAGAGCACAGGCCCTGCGGATGTCAGCTTGATGAGGAGGGCAAGCAGGAGCATCAGGGGGGCAAAAAGGACCAGTAGCACCAGGGCCATGATGAAGTCCACCAGACGCTTGAGCAGTAGCAGGTATTCATTTTCCGGTGTGGTCGAGAAGGTGAGCAGCGGCATTCCCTGAAGCCGGTCGAGCGACACCTTGGAAAAGGTGTGCGGGAAGAAGCTGAGCAGCAAGCGTGTGCGGACGCCTTCCTCCTCGCAGACGAGGAAGGCGGGCTTGAGAAAGTCGAGCTCCGGCTTACCCACGGCGAAGACAACCTCATCGATGACCCGGCGGTGGAGCAAGTCCCGCAGTTGGTCCAACAAATAGATGGGATAACGCCCCTCGAGGCCGCCGAGCATCCGCGCTTGCGCTTCCGGCAGGTCTTCGGCTCGCGGCACCGCCAGTCCGGCGAGCTTCATGCCGTGCCGCTCATGGGCTTCAATCGTCCGGGCGATTTCCATGGCCTCCGCCGTAGTCCCCACGACCAGGAAATGCCGCATGCCGGCGAAGGCGCGCCGTAGACGGCTGCCGAGCGGACGGACGGCCAGCCGGAACAGGATCATTCCCAGCAGGTCGAAGAGCGCGTAAAGGCCCAGTAGCGCGCGGCTGACGTATCCGACCTTGAGGGCGAAGGTGAAGGCGAACAAGAGCGTGGTGGCGATGACGAATACCTTGGCGGGGTCGGCCAAGGCCCGGCGCAGGTCATCTTCCTCGACATCGCGATAGATGCCGGCAGCCAGCCCAACCGCAATCCAGATCCCCAGGGCCAGCGGCACAATCCAGAGGTAGTAAACGGCCGGGTAGAGCGGGCGCAGGAAGGGAAGGCGGGCGCGGACGGCGTGGGCGAGCGCGAAGCTGGCCAGCGCCAGGATCGCGTCCATCAGCAGGTAAAAAACACCCATCATCCGGCGGTGATGCAGAAACATACGGACCCAGTCGTCATCTTAGCAGAAGGCGCTGGCAAAGCTGACGGCCCGCCAGCAGGGCACTTCAACTGCCGAGGGCCTGTCGTACGGTGTCCCAGGCGAGGCCCTGCGGCTGCTCAAGCCTGGAGACGAAGTGTGGGATGTAAACAACGTAAAGGATTAAGCTTTCCGCACCCCTTGTCGGCTTGTAAGGTCTCGCGCAGAGGCATGGATTGGCGTACAGGCTATCAACCTGGGCGGCAGGAGATCGCCCCGGTTGGCGCGCAGCAAATGTTAATTTGACGAAACGAACCGGATATGTTGTTGAAAAATCGAGGGGGCGTTCTAAACCGGTTCGGCGGCGAGCGCTCAGCGCAGTTCAGCGGGTTGCCAGGGAACCGGGCGCATGGCCGCGGAGGTGTGAAGCGGCGCCGAGTTATTGTCGCGGGGCGCGCCGTGCCCTATACTGACAAAACGGTTGGCAAGGACGGAAGCAAACCGATGACCCCTCGGCTCACCGCGTTATCCGGCCCGCTGAAGGGCAGCGTCTTCCCGCTTACCCCGGGCGAGATATCGATCGGAAGGCACACCTCCAACCAGATTTGCGTCGGGGACTTGCGCGTCTCACGCCGGCACTGCCTGCTGCGTTGCAACCGCGACCGGTTCACCTTGGTCGATCTTGAAAGCCGCAACGGCTCGTTCGTGAACGGCGTTCCGGTGAAGGAGCGGGAGCTCGAGGAAGGAGACCGTATCGAGATCGGCGACTCGGTGTTTCTGTTCCTCTGCCAGGAGCCTGAGGACCGGCCAGCGCCTACGCCCGTTCGCCTGGAGGAGGGAGGCCTGCCCAGCACGACCACCGTGAGGCTGCGTCGCGAAGATGCCGTCTACGCCCTGGCCACCGAAGCTGGCACCGCCGCCCGCAGCGCCCGCAAAGCTCGTGACCTGGATGCCCTGTTGCGGATCAGCCTGAGCATTAATTCCATTCGCGAGCTCGAGCCGCTCCAGCACCGCCTGCTGGACCTGATCTTCGAGGTCATTCCCGCCCAGCGGGGCGCCATCCTGCTCACCGGCTCCGGCGCAGAGGATTTTGTTTCCGTCTTCGGGCGCGAGCGCAGCTCGGCCTCTTCGCGTCCGCTGCACGTCAGCCGCACCGTCATCCGCCAAGTGCTGCAGGAGCGCGCCGGGATTTTGAGCAACGACGTGCTGCAGGGTCAGGACTTCAGCCCCGCGCAGAGCTTGGTGGCGTCGCAGGTCTCCTCGTTGCTGGCGGCTCCGCTGATGCTCTTCGAGCGGGTGATCGGCGCCATTTACCTCGATACCAGCAACCCCGCGGTGCGCTTCGACGAGGATCACCTCCAGCTTCTGACCGGAATTGCCGGCATCGCCGCCATCGCCCTGGATAACGCTCGGCAGATCGAGCGGCTGGAGAGCGAGAACGAGCGCCTGCAGAGTGAGATCCAGATCGAACATAACCTTGTGGGCGAAAGTGCGGCCATGCGCGAGGTGCTGCAATTTATCGCCAAAGTCGCCCCGCACGATTCGACGGTGCTGATCTGCGGCGAGAGCGGTACCGGCAAGGAACTGGTGGCACGGGCCCTGCACGCCAATAGCCCGCGCGCTCCGAAGCCTTTCGTGGCCATCAACTGCGCCGCGTTGCCCGATAGCCTGCTGGAGAGTGAGCTTTTCGGTCACGAGCGCGGCGCCTTCACTGGGGCCGTCTCCCAGAAGAAAGGGAAGCTCGAGGTGGCCAATGAGGGGACAGTGTTTCTGGACGAAATTGGCGAGCTGGCTCCGCTGCTGCAGGCCAAAATGCTGCGTGTGCTGCAGGAGCGAGAGTTTGAGCGCGTGGGCGGCACGCATCCGCTGAAGCTGGACGTGCGGCTGATTGCCGCCACTAACCGGAATCTTGAGGAAGCGATCCGCAACGGCACCTTTCGTCAGGACCTCTACTTCCGCCTGAACGTGGTCTCCATCACGATCCCTCCCCTGCGCGAGCGCCGGGGAGACATTCCCCTGCTGGCCACCCACTTCGCCGCCAAACATAGCCGGTTGTGCAAGCGGCGTCCCATGGGACTATCACCAGAAGCGCGCGAGTGCCTGATGCGCTACGACTGGCCGGGAAACGTGCGTGAACTCGAAAACGTCATTGAGCGCGCTGTGGTGATGAGCTCGGGGGGCGTTATCCGTCCCGAGGACCTGCCGGAAGAGGTGGTGGAATCAGCGCGTGCCACGGGTGCTCCTTCTACGCGCTATCACGAAGCCATCCAGCAGGAGAAGAAGCGGCTGATCCTCCAAGCGTTTGGGCAAGCGGCCGGGAATTACACCGAAGCGGCTAAGCTGCTCGGTGTTCACCCCAACTACCTGCATCGACTGATTCGGAATCTCAATCTTAAGGGCGAGCTGAGGCGGCCGGCCGCAGGGCGGTAAGGCTGGATGTTGCGAGCTGTGATAGGATAGCGAAGAAAAGACGAATACGCGAACCAGCGCACCCTGCGGAGAGCCTGTGTTGGAAACCGAAGCCCTTGCTTCCTTGCCCAGCCCCACAGCGCCCCTGGAAGCGGCCTTGGACGAGGTTCAACGTCGCGCCCGGGGATGGCACGGCGGCATCACGGGAATCCGCCGCCTGCCAGCGCGCGAACCACGTTACGCTGATCTTCCGCCGGATCTTCCACCCAGTATCGAGCGGGCTTTGAAAGCTCGCGGCATCGAACGCCTCTACCTTCACCAGGCCGAAACCTACCGCCTGGCGTGCGAAGGCCGGAACGTTGCGGTGGTCACGCCGACGGCTTCCGGCAAGACGCTCTGCTACAACTTGCCTATCCTGAGCGCTCTGGCTAACGATGCGGACGCTCGGGCCCTCTACCTGTTTCCCACCAAGGCCCTGGCCCAGGACCAGCTGACCGAACTGAACCGCTGGGGCGAGCACTTGGACGGTAGTCTCCGCACCTTCACCTACGACGGCGATACGCCGCAGGACGCCCGCCAGGCCATCCGTGCCCGAGCCAACCTGGTGATCAGCAACCCGGACATGCTGCACACGGGTATCTTGCCTCATCACACCAAGTGGGAACGCCTGTTTGAAAATTTGCGCTACGTGGTGCTAGACGAGCTTCACGTTTACCGCGGGGTATTCGGTAGTCACGTGGCCAATGTGCTGCGCCGTCTGAAGCGGATTGCGCGATTCTACGGCAGCCATCCGCAGTTCCTGCTGACCTCAGCCACCATTGCGAATCCCGCCGAGCTGGCGCGGCGCCTCCTTGAAGAGAACGTCGCGCTGGTGGACCAGAACGGAGCGCCCGCTGCCGAGAAGCACTTCGTGCTCTACAACCCTCCCGTGGTGAATGCCGAACTGGGCATCCGCCGGTCTTATCTGGAAGAGAGCCGCCGTGTGGCGCGAGCGTTTCTCGAGCGGGGCTTGCAGACGATCGTCTTCGCCAATAGCCGCCTGGCAACGGAAATCCTCGTGACCTACCTGAAGCAGGACTTCAGCCGCGGGCCGGCAGCGCCGGAGGCGGTGCGCGGCTACCGTGGTGGATATCTGCCTCGAGAGCGACGAGAGATTGAGAGCGGCCTGCGCGAGGGCCGGCTGCTCGGCGTGGTTTCCACCAACGCGCTGGAGCTGGGCGTCGACGTCGGCAGTCTGGACGCCGCCATCCTTGCCGGCTATCCGGGCACCATTGCCTCCACCTGGCAGCGCGCCGGCCGCGCCGGACGCCGGCAAGGCGCTTCGGCAGCCGTGCTGGTGGCTTCCAGCGCGCCGCTCGACCAGTTTATCGTTCAGAATCCGGAGTACTTCTTTGGGCGTTCGCCGGAACACGCCTACGTCAATCCGGATAACCTGCAGATTCTTCTCAGCCATCTGAAGTGTGCCGCCTTCGAGCTGCCCCTGCGCGACGACGAGCGGTTTGGCAACCTGGATCTGAAGACACTCTGCCGGTTTCTCGAGGAGACTGGCTTTCTGCACCGGACGCCAGAGGGATGGCACTGGATCTCGGATAGCTATCCCGCCGACGCCGTCAGCCTGCGCTCCGTCTCCTCGGACAACTTCGTCATTGTAGATACCACGCACGAGCCACGCGTGATCGGCGAGGTCGACTTCGCGAGTGCTTTGACCACCGTGCACGAAAAGGCCATCTACCTCCAGGACGGTCAGCAGTACCACGTCGAGCGCTTAGATTACGACGATCGCAAGGCTTACGTGCACGAAGTGCAAAGCGAGTACTTCACTGATGCGATTTCCTACACAAAGATTAAAATCCTAGAGACGTTTGAGTCAGCACCCCTCCGGGAGGACTCCGGTGCCAGGAGTCAGGAGGGGAAGATTTCCCGAACCCCGAGAAAGAGCCACGGCGAAGTCCGGGTGAACACCCAGGTGGTGGGGTTCAAGAAGATTAAGTTCCACACCCATGAAAACGTCGGGTCGGGCCAGCTCATGCTTCCGGAACAGGAGATGCACACCACGGCTTACTGGCTCACCTTGCCGGGCGACCTGCTTGCGGCCCTGCCCTATTCGAATACCGAGCGGCTGGACGGCGTCAACGGCCTGGCACACGCGATGCGAGCTATGGCCACCCTACTGGTGATGTGCGATGCGCGCGACCTCGGAGTGACGGTGGGCGAGAGTGCGCTGCTCGGCGGGAAGACGGCGCAGTCCCGAAGCCCGGTTCCCGGACCTCCAGCGTTCGAGCTGAACATTTATCTGTACGATAGGTACCCCGGGGGCGTGGGATTGAGCGAGCCCTTGTTCCGCTTGAGTGAAGAGCTGCTGGAGAATACGCGCAAGCTCATCGTGGGCTGTCCCTGTCCACAAGGGTGCCCCTCGTGTGTTGGCCCCACCGGCGAAGTTGGGCCAAAAGGTAAGGAGGCGGCGCTGGCGATTTTGCGACTTTTGTGAGCTGAGAGGCGGTTTCTGCCAGTGGAATTCCTATCCTTATCCCGAAATTGTGGTTGCGGGTCCGTAGCGGGTAGCGTGACTGCGAGCTTTTGACGTTGCGCCCTTAAGCAAGAGATGAATCTGGAGGAGAAACTCGCCCAGCTCAGGCGTGCGGCACACCCCCGATCACGCGACGTCCATCTCCTGCGTCAGCTCGAGTATCTGCGCCGTTTCGAATCAACTCCCAAGCCGCTGCCAGCCCAACGCGCGCCCCATCCCATCGAGGAGTACGTGGAGGGCGTTGTTGAGCGAAACGAGCGGGGAGAGTTCTTCCTGGCGCGTCAGTCGCTGCCCTTCGGCCGGCCCTACGGCAAGCTGCGGATCGGCGACATCTCGACCGCAGACCTAACGCCGCTCCGCCTGCTACTGGATGGTGCAGCCGTCCCCTCCGCCACGCGCCTCGCTTACCTGGATACGGAGACGACAGGCCTGGCGGGCGGCACAGGCACCTGCGCCTTCCTGGTCGGTCTCGGCACCATCGAAGGATCGCAGTTCGTGGTGCGGCAGTTCTTCATCCGTGATTACCCAGAAGAGCGTGCCATGCTGCACGCCTTGGCCGAAGCGCTGAGGAGTTGCGAGGGTCTGGTTACCTTCAATGGCAAGACGTTTGACCTGCCCCTGCTTGAAACGCGCTTCACGCTGGCTCGCATGGCGTCGCCCTTCACGCGCCTTATGCACCTGGACCTGCTGTACCCGGCGCGGCTGCTCTGGAAGCTACGGCTGGAAAGCTGTCGGCTGGCTCACCTGGAAGAGCAGGTGTTGCGGGTGAGGCGTCAAGGGGACATTGCCGGTGCGGACATTCCCGGGGTCTTCTTCGATTATCTGCGCACGGGCAACGCGCGCGGCTTGCAGCCGGTCTTTTGCCACAACGCGCTGGACATCGTGACGCTGGCCGCGCTTACCGTAGAGATATCGCGGGTCCTGGCGGATGCTGGCGCTTCGAGCCTCGAATCATCCCTCGACCTCTTCGGCCTGAGCTGTATCCTCGATCGTGCCGGCGCCTACGACGAAGCGCTTGCTGCGTGCCGGCGGGCTCTGGCCGCCGGCCTCCCACCTGCGGTTGAGTCTCAGGCGCTCTGCCGGCTGGCGTCCCACTACAAGCGCGGCGGCCAGTATGAAGCGGCTGTCTCCGTGTGGACCCAGCTGGCGGGGCGCGACGATATCTGGGGCGTCGCAGCGAGCGAGGAATTGGCGATTTACTACGAGCATCGGAAGCGCGACGCTGCGGCGGCGCTTAGGATTGTCGGAGCGGCCTTGAAACGATTTAGAGAGGCTGGATTGCTGGACGCTCGCCGCGAACGCCGCTTCCTCCATCGCCTGGCTCGCCTGCGGCGCAAGACTGCTCTGCTCTTTTGCGATCTTCAAAGCGGACGCGGTTCTGATTGATGCGGCGGTGTGGTCGAGCATACCCGGACTTTTACCGGCTCCCGGACGCCCACACTGGCCACGAAGTTATGGATACGGGCGAGCAGGCTCGGGGTGACTTCCTGGCCGCGAGCGACAAGCAGGACACCGCTGAGAGTCTTTACGTCCTCGGCAAGCACCATGCCAGGCCGCATGCCGGCCACCGGCAGTAAGGCGATTTCATCCGTGGGTGGCGCGCCCCGAAGCTGTGCCAGAGCCTCCAGCAAGACCGGATCGTAGCACCCTTTTCGGGCGCGCAGCGTGGCGAAGATGTCCGTTAACGGCTGGCCGCTGGCCTCCAGCGAGTCGAAGTCCAGCGCCAGCCGGAGGGCGCGCGCTCCCCAGGGAATGGCTTCGCCAGCCACGCGGTCGCGCGGCTCACCGCTGCCGTCGAAGTTCTTCCGCTGGTAACGCAGGACCTCGCGCACGGGCTCGAGGCGAGGAATGTTGCCTAGCAGCCCCTCGACCACCCCGGGTATGCGGTCAACCATCGTTTGCTCCACCGCGCTTAACTCCTCTCCGCGGTAGAGCTTCTCCACCACCGCTGGTGGCAGGGTGACGGAACCAACCTGTGAAAGCATCGCTGCCACTTCCGAAGCCCAGGAGTCCGGCACGCCCAGGTAGCCGACGAGGTCCTGGATAGATTGGCGCAGCCGCGTCGCCCGGCCAAAGGCAGCGGGATTGACCAGCGCGAGGATGTCGGTCAGCGCCTGGACGCTGCCCCGCAGCGTTTGCTCGAGCAGCACCCGCTCTGCCGTCACCAGCCGGTGCTGTTCGACGGCAGCTTCGAGGGTGCCGATCAGAAGCGCGGGCGGGCAGGGCTTGGTGATAAAGCGGAAAATCGACGCCTCGTTCACTGCCGAGATAGCGTGGGTAAGATCGGCCTGGCCGCTCAGGAGCACGCGCACGGTGTCGGGAACGACTTCGCGCGCCCGGCGCAGAAAGGCGATGCCGTCCATTACCGGCATTTTCAGGTCAGAGACGACAGCGGCCAGCGAGGGGTCGCGCCGGAGAGTTTCAAGGCCTGCCGCGCCGCTCGAGGCAGTGGTCACGTCGAAGCGCGAGCGCAGGTTGCGGACATAGGCCTCCAGAACGCTTGGCTCATCGTCCACCAACAGGATGCGCGGCCGCCCGTTCCCCGGCTTAGCGATGGGTTGCATCCATTCTTTCATCACCCTGGGTACCTCAAAGGTGCAGCTGAGAGAGCCGCGCTAACGAATCGTTACCCCGCTTCCAGGCGCTGCACGACATCGGCCGCCTTGGCTCTCCAGGCGGGAAGGGAATGCTCGGCACCGAGACTCCGCAGGTAATCAAAATCGAAGGTGGTGAAGGTTTGCGAGTTCCGGGCCTTTTCGTTTTCGTGAGCGAGGATGTTCGCAACATAGACGGTGGCCACGGAATCGAATGCCTGCGAGGGAACGCGGGCCGGTGCGTGGTGATAGGCTACGGCTTCCACGATGGCATAAGGCAACCCCCACAGGCCGAGCAGATAGGCGCCGATCTCGGCGTGGGTGACGCCAAGCAGTTCCTGTTCGACCTCGTGCCAGGGGCGCTTTCGCTGGCGCGCCGCCTCTTGCACACGAGCCAGCTCGTTAGGGAGGCGCGAGGCCAGAATGAGCTTGCCCAAATCGTGCAACAGGGCACCCACCTGGGCGGCATCCTTCAGGTGGCCTTCGGTGGGAAGTTTGCTGGCAATCTTGGCACAACGCTGAGAGTGGGCTTGCAGCTCGTCAATCGAGAAGTCGGGCACCTTGGGGATCTTATCGAACATGCGGAAAGCTTCGATGCTCAGCACCAGGTTTCGCAGGATGTCGGTGCCGAGGTAGGCGACCGCTTCGCGGATGCTGGTCATCGTGCGAACCACTCCGAAGAAAGGTGAATTGACCAGCTGTAAAATCTTGGCAGAGATAGCGACGTCCTGCTCGACGATCGCCGTCAGCTTGTCCAGTGAGACCTCGGGATCCGTCAGCGCTTCACTAAGAGCGGCGTAGGTCCGCGGCAGCGCCGGAAGGTCTTCCATGCCGGCTACCACTTTGCACAGCTGTTCGCTTGAGAGCAGCGACTTAAGGTTGCAGGCGCGCTCCACGGCCACTCGCAGCACAACCGGATCGCAAGGTTTGCTGAGGAATTGGTGAGCCACGGGCACCGCGCGAAGCGCCGCCTCAAGGGAGGTGTGGCCCGTCAGCACCATGCGCACGACGTTGGGATAACGGGCGCGCACCTGCTCGAGCAAGGTGGCCCCGTCCATGCCTGGCATCCGCATGTCCGAGACGATCACGTCGAAGCCGCCGCTGCTGAGCTCCGCCAGCGCGGCCTCGCCCCCGCAGGCGAACCGCATCTCCCACCGATCGCGCTGCGGGCGCAGCATTCGCTGCAGGCCCTCGAGCACCTTAGGCTCATCATCGACGAAAAGAATGCGCCTCATGTGCGGACTGCCTCGCGCGACGGGGATGCGCTGACCGGCAGACGGATGAAGAAGGTGGTCCCCTTGCCCGCCTCGGTCTCGAAAGAAACCGAGCCGCCATGCTTGTCAACCACCACGGAACGGGCAATCGCCAGGCCCTGTCCGGTCCCTTTCCCGACCTCCTTCGTGGTGAAAAAAGGATCGAAGATCTTGTCGCGGATCTCCTCCGGAATGCCCGGTCCCGTATCGCTGATGGTGATAACCACCTCGTCGCCATCCTGCCGCGTGGTGATACGAATCCGCCCCTTTTGGCCACTGTGGCGGACCACGTCGCCGATGGCATGGGCAGCATTCACCAAGATATTGAGAAACACCTGGTTGAGGTCGCCAGGATGGCAAACGACGGGCGGCAGCTCGCCGAAGTCGGTCTCGACGTCAGCCACGTATTTCAGTTCGTTGCGCGCCACCACCAGCGTACTCTCGAGTGCCTTGTTCAGATCCGACGCCGCCTTCTCCGCTCGGTCCGGGTGCGCGAAGTCCTTCATGGCCCTGACGATCTTCGCCACCCGGTCAACGCCCTCGAGGGTTTGCTCGAGAGCTCTGGGAATTTCCGGCAGGAGGTAGCCTAGGTCAGCGGCCACCGCTGCCTCCGACCTGGCTTTGAGAAGTTCTGAGGTCACTTGACCGGCCTCAGCGGCCGCCTGAAGTACCTGGCATCGTTCAATGACTGCGGTCAAGCTGGCGAAGGCATCCTGGAGAAACCGGGCGTTGTCCCCTACGAACTGGATGGGTGTGTTAATCTCGTGGGCGATGCCGGCCGCCAGTCCACCGACGGCCTCGAGCTTCTGCGCGTGACGCAGCTCCATCTCCATACGCTTGCGTTCGGTCACGTCGCGCGCAATCACGGCCAGCGAGAGCGGCCGCCCCGACGAAGGTTCACGAATAACAAAAGAATTAACCTGGACGTCGATGGGCTTGCCGGTTTTGAAATGACGGTACAGCGTCTCGCCTTCCCAGTAGCCCTTGGCCAGGATCGTCGGCAGGGCTTGCTGGCTGAAGGTCTCCGGGCAGCTCGGGTGGTGGTAATCATCGATGTTTGTCTGCCGGACTTGCTCGGCACTCTCGATTCCTACTAGGCGGCGGCCGGCGGCGTTCAGGTGAAGTACTTTGCCATCGAGACTCGCCAGCCCGATGAAATCGCTGCTGTTCTCGATTAGAAATACCAGTTTCTGCTGCTCCTCCTCCGTCCGCTTGCGCTTGATCTCCAGGGCAATCTGGTTGGCTGCTGATGTTAGGGCCTGCTGCGCGGCCGCTGCCAGGGGCTTCCTGGCAAACCCAGCCATGACGCCCATCAAGCGATCTTCGACCTGCAGCGGGTATCCCGCGAAGGCGACCATCCCTTCACGCCTTGCCCAGTCGCGGTCCTGGGTCTCGAGTTCCTCCTGAGCCCGGTCGGTCACGAAAGGTTCTCGTTGCAAGGCCATCCGCTGTGCTTCGGCCTGCCCTGGCACAGTTCGCTCTTGCCGGTCCGCGATGGGCAGGCCGGCACTGGCCTGCAAGACGAGTTGCGGCTGCTCCTCGCCTGATTCCGACGTCCAAATTAGGACGCAGGCAAGACCTGCATGGCGCACCAGGCTCCTCGCACATTCGCCCAGCGCCTGCTGCAGGCTGCTCGCCTGCGTGACGGCCGCGCCGATGTCCGCGGCCAGTCGCAGCAGCCGGTTGCGCTCGGCCAGTGCTTGTTGCGCGCTTTCAAGCTCGGTTACGCGGGCAGCGAGGTTCCTCTGGAGCTGCAGCACCCGAGCGCCCGCCTGCACTCGTGCGCGCAGCTCGCGGTGCTTGAAAGGTTTTGTCAGGAACTCATCGGCGCCTGCCTCCAGGCCCTGAACCACGTCTTCTTCAGACTCTCGCCCGGTGAGCAGGATTACGAAGGTCGGCGGGGCTTGAGGGTTGGCGCGCAGGCGGCGAACGACCTCGAGGCCTTCCAGACCAGGCATCTCCCAGTCCAGGATAGCCATTTCCGGCCATCCTCGCTCGAGAACCTGGAGCGCTTCGGACCCGTCTCCCACCGCAACCACGTCGTAACCCCAGGAAATCAGCGCCCCCTCCAGACGACGGCGCGAGACGGGATCGTCCTCAGCGACGAGCACTTTCATACGCCGGGCTCTGGCCGCGCCTTTCTGCTTTTGTTGGCTACCGCGATGGAGCCCCATTCACTACTAAGTGACGTCTATCACAAATAAATAGGCCCGTCAAGTTCCACCGGCGCCCGAAAGCATCCTCTCGGCCTTAGGAACTAACCGGTTCGGGCAAGGGGGCCGAGCAAAGCATGCGCGTGAGGGTTTGGAAGTGGTGGCCCATCACCGCGAGGGTGATGGCGGTGTCGAAGGCGTGACGGTAGCGGGTAGCAGCCTGAATGAAAAATTTCCAGTAGCTCGAACGCGCTTCCCCCAGCACTCCCTGCCGCAGGATGGATCGCGCCAGAGCCAAGTAGTCCGAAGCCGATCGCCGTCGATGATAGTGGGGCTTATAGCGTTCGAGAAAACGCAGCACGCGCTCGTAGTAGGCCTCAGGCTGATAGATGCGCTGCAAGATGGACCGGTACCCTTCCACGAGGCGCTGCGGATTCATGCGAGGTATGAAGTTCAGGTGCAGGTCCATATTGTCGCCGCGACTCTCATGGATGATGCGTCCTTCCTTGAGAAGGCGGCGGTAAAGCTGCGTGCCAGGGAGGGCCAGTAACAGGCCTACCATGGCCAGGGGAATGGTGCTCTCGGTGATGAATTCCACTTGGCGGTCAAAAACGTCTTCGGGGTCGTTGTCGAACCCGACGATGAATCCGGCCATGACCTCCAAGCCGTAGCTTTGGATGCGGCGCACGCTTTCCACTAGGCTACGGCGCGTGTTCTGCATCTTTTGCGCCTCTTTCAAGCTGGCTTCCACCGGCGTCTCGATACCCAGGAAGACCCGCGTGAAGCAGGCATCCTTCATCATGCTTAGCAATTCGGTATCATCGGCTAGGTTGAGGGAAGCTTCGGTGAAGAAATTGAAAGGGCGGCCATGCCGCCGGTTCCAGTCCGCCACCGCTGGCAGTAGTTCCTTCACTTTGCGTTTGTTGCCGATGAAGTTGTCATCGACGATAAACACCGATCCCCGCCACCGGCGGTCGTACAGCTGGTCGAGCTCTGCCAGCACTTGAGTGGGCGATTTGGTGCGCGGGCGGCGTCCGTAGATTTCGATGATGTCGCAGAATTCACAGTTGAAAGGGCAACCCCGCGAATACTGAATAGCCATCGCGCTGTAATAGCGTGGATTAATTAGGCTCAGGTCAGGGAGGGGTGTGCGGTCGAGGCCCGGAAGTTGGGAAGCCTTATAAACGGGCTTGGCCGTGCCCCGCTCGAGATCGGCGGCTAATTCCGCCATCAGGTCTTCCGCTTCACCGATAACCACGTGGTCCGCGTAGCGGGGTAGCTCCTCGACACTGCTCGCCACTGGCCCGCCAATCACTGTTCGCAACCCGCGGGCGCGGCAGCGCGCGAGGATGCGGATCAGATCTTGCTTGTGCACCAGCATGCCACTCAGCAACGCGACGTCCGCCCAACGAAGGTCGGCATCCGTCAGCTGGCGGATGTTGGTATCCACCAGGCGCTTTTTCCAGTGGCGGGGCAGCAGAGGCGCCACGGTGAGCAGACCGAGCGGCGGATAGGCGGACCGCTTACCTTCAAATGGCAAAGCATGCTTAAAGCTCCAGTAAGTGTCCGGCCATTCCGGATAGATCAGGAGTGCATTCATGGTGAATTTGATGTGTGCCGGGCAGCGCAGGCAGCAGCTATTGTTACCTATGGCGCCTTGCGCTGGAAAACCGAAAACGCCGAAACGCGAAAAATCGGCCTTGAAAGTAGAATCGGAGAGACCAATGGTTACTCGCCCGGGCAGAGCCCATCCAGGGTATTTACAATGTAAACAGTTTGCTCCTCCCGGTAGCCCGGGCCTCGCGAACTGGGAAGTGCCAGACATCGCAGGCGAAGCGGCAAAGCGGGCGCGTCCCCCTCCAGCCTAGGGGCGTGTTCTAGCTTCGCCTTCCATCAGACCACGGCTTCTCCTTCGACCAGTGTTAGAATGGGGCTCCCAGGCCGTCTCAGTTTCGCTGGTTTAAACACCCACTTCTGCGAGGTAATGAATGCTTCGGTGTTAGGAGGGACGCGTGACCAAGCGCACTCGCATTCTACTGCTGAGCATGAGCAGCTGCCTCTTGGTGGGCCGCAGCGCACCGTGCCAGCTGGTGGAGCAGTTCAACCCCCCGAAAGCGAACTGCTGCCTGGCGGGGCTGGCGCAAAGCCTGGCCGAACAGCTGCAGGACTGGAATCAGCTCGGCCGCTACCATGCTGACGACGAGCGCCTGAAGGCCCAGCCGGTGGACCCGCATCGCGTCGTGTTTCTGGGCGACTCAATTACTGACGGGTGGGACCTCGCACGGTATTTCCCGGGCAAGCCGTATGTGAACCGGGGTATCAGCGGCCAGACGACCGCTCAGATGCTGGTGCGAGTGTTTCCCGACGTGATCGACTTGAAGCCGGCTGCACTGATCCTGCTGGCGGGCACCAACGACATTGCGCGTAACACCGGTCCCCAAACGTTGACCATGGTGACTGAGAACATCCAGGCGATCACCGAGCTGGCGCAGGCCCACGGCATCAAGGTGGTTCTTTGCCTGTTGACTCCGGTCAGCGACTACACGCCACGCAAGCAGACGGAGCGCCGCCCTCCCGCCCATATCCTGAAGCTGAACACCTGGTTGCGCGAGTACGCCTCCAGAGCCGGAGCCGTTCTGGCCGACTACTATTCCCCCCTGGCCGATGCCCAGGGGATGCTGCGAGAGGGTTACTCGGACGACGGCCTGCATCCCAACGCCAAGGGCTACGAACTGATGGCGCCGGTAGCGGAGGCCGCGATCGAGCAGGCGCTCCGTTGAGGGGGCCGACGTGTGAAGGCGATTGGATATCGCGGCAGGCTATTCCCCTGCGGGCAGCCTCGGCTGGATCAGCACGCGACGGCCTTCCAAGCGAATGCGGTCTTCAGCCACCAAGCGGATCGCCTCCGGATAAATCCGGTGCTCTTCTTCCAGGATGCGCGCGGAGAGGGTTTCTACGGTGTCGTCGTCGCGCACCGGCACAACCGCCTGGCAGATGATGGGCCCTGTATCCACGCCTTCGTCCACCAGGTGCACCGTGCAACCAGTGTACTTCACCCCATACTCGAGCGCTCGTTTCTGCGCGTCGGTACCGGGAAAGGCAGGGAGCAATGCGGGATGAATGTTGAGGATGCGGTGGGGAAATTCGTGGATAAAGTACGGGCTCAGAATACGCATGAAGCCCGCTAGGCAGACGATATCGACACCGTGTTCCTTCAGAACTGCCACCACTTCGCGGTCATAGGCTTCGCGCTCCTTGCCCTGCGAAGGAATGCATCGCGCCGGCAGACCCATTTGCCAGGCCCGGGCAAGTCCTGGTGCGTCTTCGCGGTTGCTGATCACTACCGCGATACGCGCGGGAATCTGGCCGGCGGCCACGCTGTGCGCAATCGCTTCAAAGTTTGACCCGCGGCCCGAAAGCAGAATACCCAGGTTCTTCATGAGTGTCAGCCACGCTCATCCGTATATTGAACGCGGGGGCGGCCGCGCACGACGCGCCCGATCACCCAGGCTTGCTCACCCTTCCGCTTGAGGGCCGCCATCACGCGAGGGGTGTGGCGCGCCGCGACGATGAGGATCAGGCCGATACCCATGTTAAAGGTCCGCAGCATTTCGTCCTGCGGAACGTTGCCAGCTCGAGCGATGAGATTGAAGATCGGGAGCACTGGCCAGCTGCCCAGGCGCACCTCGGCGCCGCAGCCG
This sequence comes from Acidobacteriota bacterium, assembly GCA_902812465.1. Lineage (GTDB taxonomy): Bacteria > Acidobacteriota > Terriglobia > UBA7540 > UBA7540 > CADDZE01. The sequence goes on from CADDZE010000026.1 coordinate 24,600, forward strand.
GGGGGCAGAAGGCGCGGCACATTCTCGCTGATGCCGCCGCCGGTGACGTGGACAGCCCCGTGCACCAGCCGACGGGCGAGCAGTGGCTCTAGCACCGGCCAATAGCAGCGGTGCGGGGCGAGCAGTTCGCTGGCCAGAGTGCGGCCGAGCTCGGGGACGCGTTCGGAAAGGTGAAACCCGGCGGTCTCGAGCAGCACTTTGCGCGCCAGCGAGTATCCATTCGTGTGCAAGCCGAGCGAGGGCAGCCCGATCAGGACGTCGCCGGGCCGAATCCGCCGGCCGTCTACGATCCGTCGGCGCTCAGCGACACCCACGATGCAGCCGGCGAGGTCGTATTCTCCCGGGGCGTAGAGGCCAGGCATCTCCGCCGTCTCCCCACCGATCAGTGCGCAGCCGGCGGCGCGGCAGGCACGCGCCAAACCCTTCACCACTTCTGCCACCAGCAGCGGCCTCAGCTTTCCCATGGCCAGGTAGTCCAGGAAAAAGAGTGGACGGGCGCCGTGAACGGCGATGTCATTCACGCAGTGGTTCACCAAGTCGGCGCCCACCGTCGAGTGGCGGTCGAGGGCAAAAGCAATCTTCAGCTTGGTGCCCACCCCGTCGACGCTGGAGATTAATACGGCGTCGCGCGGCAGGCCACGCAGGTCGAAGAAGCCGCCGAAAGCGCCGACGTCTTTTAGCACGCGGCGACTGAAGGTCGCGCGCGCCAGTCGCTTGATGCGTGCTTTGGCGCGCTTGGCCGCGTCGATGTCGACGCCCGCGTCGCGATAGAGGATACCGTGGCGAATGGGCAAGGGTGAACGATGAACCGCCGGTAGCGGTTGGAAACAGGAAGCAACGTAATTGGGAAGGCTGAATCTCCGTCCTGCTTGTTTCAGCCTCAATGGTCCTTATACATCCACCTACAATTCGGAGCTCAAAAACCAGGCTTCAAAAGACCTTGCCAGTACGCGACCAGCGGGTACGTTTAAAGAAATTGACGAGGATTGAGCCGTCAAACTTCAGCCGGGTCATCAGGTCGTCGGCCTGCCACTCGGCGCTGGGCGCATCATACGACCAATAGACGAAAAGGGGCTCGCCCACCACGTTCTCCACCGGAACGAAGCCCCAGAAGCGGCTATCCGAGGAGTTGTCGCGATTGTCTCCCATGGCAAAGATATACCCTTGTGGGACGTGCAGCCCGTCAGGCTTGATGTAAGCAGGCATCTCCCGTGCCCAGCTGGGGTCCAGACCCCAGGCCGCCGGCAGAACGTCCAGCTGGCTCAGCGACGGAGGGAAGTTGTCACGCAAAGGGATCGGATACGACATCTGGAAGCGCGCGTAGGGCTCATTCAGCCGCCGGCCGTTGACGTACACCTGTTTGTTCACAATCTTAATCACGTCGCCACCCAAGCCGATGGCGCGCTTCACGTACATGACCGAAGGGTTGCGCGGATAGCGGAAGGCCACAATGTCCCCGCGATGAATGGTGCGCAGGGGCGGCAGCCGCCAGTGGGTATAGGGAATACGTGGCCCATAGAGTAGCTTGTTGAGGAAGACATGGTCGCCCACCAGAATGGTATTCTCCATCGAACCAGTGGGGATCACCGTGGCCTCGGCGATGAAAGTGCGGATACAGAAGACGCCCGCCATCACCCAGAGCAGCGAGCGAACCGTTTCCCAAACGCCTTCGCCAGGGTGGCCGGTCGCTGGCCCTCCTCTCTGCGACTCCGCTGGCGAAGCTTCTGCCTGTTCGGCAGAGGTGAAGGACTCTAGCGGAACGTGCGGCGGTTCGATCTTGGTGGATTCCATCGTGTAGGTGTGTCCTCACTCCCGGTTGCGAGCCGCGATCAGCGGCTCCTGGACTCGTGTGGGGTAGTTGGCAGTGTAGCAGGCCAGGCAGTAGCGTCCGTCGGTGTCTCCAACGGCCTGCCGCAGAGCCTCGATCGAAAGGTACCCCAGCGAATCGGCTCCGATGAACTGGCGAATTTCCTCCACCGACTGCGTGGCCGCAATCAGCTCCCGCCGCGTCGGCGTGTCAATGCCGTAAAAGCACGGCGAGATAGTGGGCGGGCAACTAATGCGCACGTGAACCTCGCGCGCGCCCGCCTCCCGTACGATGCCCACGATCTTGCGGCTGGTTGTGCCGCGGATGATCGAGTCATCCACGAGTACGATGCGGCGTCCCCGGAGCAGGCTGCGTACAGGGTTCAACTTCAGCCGCACTCCGAAATCCCGAATCCGCTGGCTGGGTTCGATGAAGGTGCGACCGACGTAGTGGTTGCGGATCAGCCCGAACCTCAGAGGCAAGCGCGCTTCCTCGGCAAAGCCGATGGCCGCGGCCACGCCCGAGTCCGGCACGGGCACCACCATGTCCGCCTCGGCCGGGTGCTCGCGCGCCAGCAAGCGCCCTAACATCTCTCGGCTGGCTTGCACGGAGCGTCCGAAGATGACGCTGTCGGGCCGCGAAAAATAGACGTGCTCGAAGATGCATTGCGAAGGGTGGGCTGGCGCGAAGCGCAAGGAAGTGATCCCGCGGCCCTCGAGGATGGCCAGTTCGCCTGGCTCGACTTCGCGCTCATAGGTGGCTCCGATCAGGTCGAAAGCGCAGGTCTCTGAGGCCACCACCCACGCGTCGCCCAGTTTACCCAAGCATAATGGACGGAATCCGCGCGGATCGCGGATGGCGTACACTGCTTCCTTAAAGAGCGCCACCAGCGAGTAGGCGCCTTCGACCCGGTCTAGGGCGTCGGCCAGCGCTTCCGGCGTGCCAGCCTGTTTCGAACGCGCAAAGTAGTGCTGAATCACCTCGGTGTCGCTGGTGGTCTGAAAGATCGCGCCACGGGATTCAAGGTCGCGCCGGATGGCCGGGGCGTTCACCAAGTTGCCGTTATGCGCCAGCGCTACCGGGCCCTTCTGGCAGCTCACAATCAGCGGCTGGGCGTTGCGCAGATCCGTGTCGCCTGCCGTCGAATATCGTGTGTGGCCAATGGCTAGCCGGCCGGTAAGCTGTTGCAATATTTCAGGGGTGAAAATCTCCGCTACGTGGCCCATGCCCTTGTGGCAGGACAGCTGCTCTCCATCCGACACCGCAATGCCGGCACTTTCCTGCCCGCGATGTTGAAGGGCATAGAGTCCGAGATAAGTCAGCTTGGCGGCTTCGGGATGGCCACACACAGCGAAGACGCCACAATGGTCGTGGAACTTGTCGTCTCCTACCGGCTGCGGTGGCGGAAAGAGCGAGCCTGCGGCTTCGACCATCTTCATTCTAGCGGAGCTCCCTGGGGCCTCGCGTTCGTTCACACAAGAATCGTCAGCGACCCGAGGTGGGTTGAGGAAAATGCGGATTCCCTGCCTCTGTAGCACGAGAGTGTTGCACTCTATTCTCGCCTGAACTGTGGAACCGCGCAAGGGCCAGGAATACCTCATGACAATCGGCTGCTTCGTCGGGCAGTTGAGGAAATTTTCCGATCGAAGCGGGTGCGGTGTTCCACGGAGAGATTTCTATGGCCAAGCTGAGAAGGTAGGATTGACAGGGCATTCCCGGAAAAGAAGCGTGTCTTTCGCGGTCCCCTGAATCGTCTGCTGCTGCCAGAGCGGCTTAATTCAGGCACAGAGGCCAGGTATAGGAAGTCCCACGGTAGCGTCGCCGCGGACGCGTGCCCCGGGGAAGACGTGCCAGGGGTAGCGGAACCCAAACCCGGCCCATAAGATGAGCGAACGGGGCGCCTAAGATCCGAGCTCGGGAGGGGACGGAGAGTCGGGATCCCCTCCCGGCCGGTCAGGAAGCGGGGTGGCTCGCGCCAGACTAGAGGCGCGGGCCTGGGACCCGGGCGTCAGTAGGGCGTCGTGGTAGCAGGGCCACCCTTTTCCTGAAACCATCGGCGGCGTCATCCCCTTTGGCGCGCCGAGCCGGCCAAGTCGGACGCGACCACCTTCAGCCAAGGGCGATGAGTTCTGCCGCCTTATAAGAAACGTTCGCCCCGGAGGCCATACGTGCCGCTCTCACGTATGGCCTCCCAGGCAAGAGCCGGTCAGCGTGCCGGTTTCGGCTGCCAACCGGCCAATCCATGGATTCAGGCGCCTGGCAGGAGATTAACTACTGAAGTCCGCCGTTGAATCCCTCGGGCAGTTTGACCTTTATGACACCCGCCAGCGCAAGGCCGTTGGGATCGAGTCCCGCGCAATCCAGCTCCTGCTTGCCAGAGGCAGGTGTCATCAGGTTCACCCTCTTGCGTCCGGCAGCCGGCGTCCTCGGTGGCCCCCGGACGCCGGCCACTGTGTCATGGACGCTGAACCGAAATCAAGGGCAGGAGTGTGAAATTAGGATGACATTGAAATGACCGACCAACCTGTTGATTCGCTGGAGGTTAGCACCCAGGGCGGTCGGGGGGCGTCATTTGGGGTCCCAGAGGAGGGTCTTGGCTTATGGTGCTCTTCACTCCGTGGCCGCCTAGTTACCCAGGGCCCTGCGCAGGGGCCTGGCCCGCTCTTGGGCCTTGGGGCCGTCCAGCTCTCAAGGTTGCGCTTGCTTCGGGGTTAATTTTCAAGTACCCTTCGCAATTGTTCGGGTCTTCCGCCGTGCATGTCTCACGATAACGGTAAGCTTGAGCTCTACGCCGTCTGCGGCTTCGGGCTGGGCCTCTATTGGTTCTACAAAGGCTTCCGGACGTACCGCGAGTATCGCGTGGTGGAGGACACGCCGGAAATACCCATCCGCAGCATCCCCATGGGGTTAGTGCGGGTGCATGGCAGGGCGACGGGACAGAATTCGCTCATCAGCCCCCTGACCCGCAAGCCCTGTTTCTATTACCGTGTCGAGATCCAGGAGTGGAAGAGCGATGGGCAGCGTGGGCACAGCTGGCATCACTACCGCACCGACACGGACAGCGTTTTCTTCTACCTGGAGGACGGCACCGGGCGTGTCCGGGTGGACCCCAGTCTAGCGGAGTTCGATCTACCCAAGTCGGGTGAAAGGGAGGTCAGGGGCAGCGGTGGACCTGGTTTCACGCCCTTGGCCCCTTCGGCGCCCACCGGGGAGCCCAGCGACCAAGAGCTTCTGGCCTACATCGGCAGGGCGGGCAGCATCCCCTTTGCTGGCTTCTTCCAGAAGATGCTCTCCAAAGCGCAGTCATCGGATGACCCCCGGAAGGAGCAGATGCGCCAGCTCCTGGCCGAGGCCCTCAAGCACCCGGTTAACAGCCCGCTATTCGCGGAGCAAATACTCAAGCTGGGTGACCTGAGCCAGAGTCTGCAAGGGGCCAGCCAGGAACACGAGGCGGAACGCGCTTTTGTCCGTCAGCACTTCGACTTAGTGGCTCAGCGACTGGCGAAGGGTAGCCAGCTGGCCTCAGGGAGGTTCCGTCTCGTCGAGTATTGCTTGCAGGCCGGCCAGGAGTACGACATCACGGGCACCTGCATCGAGAATCCTCATCCCCAAGATGAGCACGATCGGAATCTGATCACCAAGGGCCAGAACGAGCCGACCTTCCTGATTTGCGGGGGAAAGCAACAGCAGGTCGACGCGAGCTTGCGGAAGCGGGCCGCATGGCAAATCTTCGGCGGAGCAGGTCTGGCCGTGGCCTGCCTGGGGTTTCTACTGGTACGGTTCGGGTTGTTTTGAGGCGACGGCCAGCCGCGGGCTGGGCGCGGTCGACTTCAGAAAGAGGAAGGGGGCGGGTTGACTATGGGACTGGCGATTCTACTCGGTCTAGTGTTTGTTCTCGTGGTAGTGGGCATCGCGGTCTACCTTCTGACCATCTACAATGCACTGATCCGGCTGAAGAACGACATTGACAAGGCCTGGTCAAATATCGACGTGCTGCTCAAGCAGCGCCATGACGAGCTCCCCAAGTTGATCGAGACCTGCAAAGGGTACATGCAGTACGAGCAGCACGCGTTTCAGAGCATTGTCGAGGCGCGCAATGCCTACCAGAAAGCCTCCACCGTCGCGGAAAAGGCCCAGGCCGACAACCTGATCAGCGGGGCCCTCAAGAACTTGTTTGCGCTGGTGGAGAATTATCCCGAACTAAAGGCAAATAACAATTTCATGGCGCTCCAGAACCGTATCTCCGAGCTCGAGGAGAAAATTGCGGACCGCCGCGAGTTCTTCAACGACGACGTCAATACTTACAACATCCGTATCCAGCAACTTCCGGACGTCTTCATCGCCCGGGTCATGAATTTGCAGCCCAGGGACCTCTTCAAGGTAAGTGAAGAGGATCGCCAGGACGTCCAAGTGAAGTTCGCTTGAGGTCGGCGCGCCAGCCGGTGGGGGACGGCGCGGGAGCGGGGTGGAAGACGAATAGGCCTGCCGATTTGAGCCGATCCATTTCCCTACGAGCCTTCGCTAAGATCAACCTCGGGCTGCGAGTCCTGGGCCGCCGGCCTGACGGATACCACGAGTTGCGCACCGTCTGTCAGACCCTGGCTCTCCACGACCGCCTTGAGGTTGTTCTGCTCAGTGCCGGGAGGCAAATCGAAATCCTCTGCGAGCATCCGCAAGTGCCCGCCGGACCGGACAACCTGGTTTACCAGGCTGGCAGCCTCTGGCGGCGAGCGCGGCAATTCCACGGCTCCATCCGGATTCGTCTGGAAAAGCGAATCCCCGTCGGTAGCGGCTTAGGAGGAGCCAGCTCCGACGCGGCGGTTACGCTTTTGGGGCTGGAGCGGCTGACAGGCGACCGATTAACCATTGATCAGCGGTGGCGCCTGGCGGCCGCGCTCGGATCGGACGTGCCACTGTTTCTTTGGGGTGGACGCGTGCTCGCCTGCGGGCGGGGCGAGGAAGTCTACCCGCTTCCCGACCCAGGGAAGTGGCAGTGCCTGGTTGTCTTTCCAGGCACCGGCTTTCCGACCGCGGAAGCCTATCGTTGCCTCGATTGCCTGCCAGGACGCCGGTTGACAGGGACCGGCAAAACGCGTAAAAGTAATAACTTCGGTGTGCGGCCACTACTCCCCTTGGAAGGCTGGGGACCGGCCGAGAACGACTTTGAGCGAGTCGTCTTTGCTAAGTGGCCGGAACTGGCGCGTTTGAAGCGCCGGTTCATCCGGGCCGGAGCCGAAGTCGCGTCCTTGACAGGTAGCGGTTCGGCCCTCTTTGCCCTCTTCGACTCCGCCAGCAACTTAGATCGCGCTCTCAAGCTGGTTCCCCGGGCGTGGCATGCTTATCCTACCCGGACGCTTTCGCGCGCGGAATACTGGAAACGACTGGTTGCGGCGGGACGTGACCAGCGGCGCCGAGCCAGCCATCGGCCGTTTTGATGGCTTCTTGTCACCGTCCACCGATGCCTGTGATGGGAGGTCGTCCAGTGGTAGGACACATGCCTTTGGAGCATGGAACCCTGGTTCGAATCCAGGCCTCCCAGCCAACCCTGGGGACGTCAGTACGCAGCGTTAGGAGCCAGAAAGCATGGCCGCGCGGGCTAAAGAGCGGAACTTGAAGGTCTTCACCGGCAATGCCCACCCGGAGCTGGCCAAGGAGATTTGCCGCCATCTCGGTGTGCCTTTGGGTGCCGCGGATATCGGCCGTTTTCCTGATGGCGAGGTGCGGGTGCAGCTGGGGGAAAACGTGCGCGGCGCGGATGTCTTTGTCATCCAGCCCACCTGCAAGCCGGTAAACGACAATTTGATGGAACTGCTCATCATGCTCGACTCTCTGCGGCGCGCCTCCGCTAAGCGGATTACCGCCGTGATGCCGTACTATGGCTATGCCCGCCAAGACCGCAAGGATCGCCCGCGCGTGCCCATCTCGGCCAAGCTGGTGGCAGACCTGATCACTTCCGCCGGGGCGCACCGGGTTTTAGCTTTGGACTTGCACGCGGGGCAAATTCAGGGCTATTTCAACATTCCGGTGGACCACCTTTTTGCCACTCCGGTGACGGTGAACTACTTTCGCCGCCTTCATCTGAAGAATCTGACCGTCGTTTCTCCGGACACCGGGGGCGTCGAACGGGCGCGAGCCTTCGCCAAGAAACTGCAGGCCCCGCTGGCTATCATTGACAAGCGCCGCGAGGACGCCAATACAGTGGAAGTGATGAACGTCATCGGCGAAGTGGAAGGGCGCATTTGCCTGATCGTCGACGACATGGTCGATACGGGCGGCACGCTGATTCGCGGTGCCAAGACGCTCAAAGAGAAGGGCGCGGCCAAGGTATTTGCCTGCTGCGTGCACGGCGTCTTCGCCCAGAATGCGCTGGCGAAGATCTGTGATTCGGACCTCGAACAGGTGGTGACAACCAATTCAATTCCCCTCCCGCCGGAAGGCCACGCCTGTGCGCGGGTGAGGGTCTTGAGCGTGGCCAAGCTGCTGGCGGAAGCAATTGGCTCGATTCACGAAGAGACCTCGGTCAGTCGGCTGTTCATCTGACTGCGAGGAGCCGCAATTCAGGAGAATGCTCGATGGTGGACCCCCTTACGATCGAAGCTACTCAGCGCGAGGAGTTCGGCAAGAACGCGGCGCGTCGACTGCGGGCCGCCGGCCGCATACCCGCAGTGGTCTACGGCGGTGACGCTCCGCCCGTTGCACTGAGCCTCGAGCCGCGCAAGCTGGCTCCGCTGCTCCACTCCGAGGCGAGCCGCAACACCGTCTTCACGCTTGTCATCGGCGGCAAGGCACCGGCTCGAGTTATGTTGCGGGACTGGCAGGTAGAGCCCGTGCACGGAGCTTTGCTGCACGTCGACTTGGTGCGTGTGACGAAGGACACCAAGGTGCGGGTGCGGGTGCCCATCCACGTGACTGGCGAGGCTAAGGGGGTCAAGGTGCAAGGTGGTATCTTCGAGTTTGTGCTGCGCGAGGTCGAGGTGGAATGCCTCCCCGAGGCGATTCCCGAGAGCGTCACGATCGACGTCACCGACTTGGTCATTGGCCGCACCCTCCGCGTTTCCGATCTGCCCCTGAGCCCGGAGGTGAAGCTGCTCACCGATCCTTCGCGTGTAGTGGCGCACGTGGTGGCGCTGAAGGCTGAGGAAAAGCCGGCGGCGGAGGCTGAAGTGGCCGAGGCGGCACCCACCGAGCCGGAGGTCATTCGCAAGGGTAAGACAGAAGAGAGCGCCGAGGAAGCGGACAAGAGTGAGAAGAAGGAAGCTAAGAAGGGCAGCGAGAAGTGAAGCGTCGCGCTGTTGGGCCATAGATCACGGTGGCGTTGAAGCTGATCGTCGGTCTCGGCAACCCCGGCCACGAATATGCCTTCACGCGGCATAACCTCGGCTTTGCCGTGGTGGACCGCCTGGCCGAAGCGGCCGGCGTCGAGATCAGCCGTCCGGAGGCCCAGGCGCTGACGGCGACGGCGAAGGTGGCCGGCACGCCGGTGGTTCTGGCCAAGCCTCAGACCTACATGAACCTGAGCGGGCTGGCTGTCAGTCGTCTCCTGGAGCGATACGGCCTTCCGGTGAACGATCTCGTCGTCGTGCTCGATGAGGTGAACCTTCCGCTTGGCACCTTGCGCATCCGGACGCGAGGCAGCGCGGGCGGACACAACGGTCTGAAGTCAGTCATCGGCAGCTTGCAGTCGGACGATTTCGTGCGCGTGCGGCTGGGGATTCGGGGCGAGCGGGTTAGCGGCGACCTCGCTGATTATGTGCTGAGCCCGTTTCGTGAGGAAGAGCTGGAGACGGTGGCCGATATGATTGGCCGCGCCACCGAAGCGATCGAAGTCCTGCTGCGCGAGGGTCCGCAGAAAGCGATGAGCCGATACAACCAGCGGCTGACAACCCAATGACGGTGTGAGGTCTCATGCGTAAGTACGAGATTATTTTTGTTATCCGCCCCGACGCCCCAGAGGAGGAAGTGGACAAGATCGTCCATCAGATGGAGGGTGTTGTGAGCGGGACGGGCGGCCGGGTGGAACGCGTCGACCGCATGGGACGGCGCAAGCTGGCCTATCGTGTCCGCCGGCACCGCGAGGGTATCTACGTGCTCTTCGTGTTGGAAGGGGGCGGGGAGACGGTCAAGGAGTTTGAGCGCCGTTTAAAAGTCACCGACGCCGTGATCAAATACCTGACCGTGCGAATCGACGAGGAGGAGAAGCGGGCTGCCAAGCTCAAGGCCTTACGTGCTGAAGAAGCGGCGCGGAGGCCGAAGGGCAAAGCCGCGGCTGCTCCGTCCGCCGAGGTACTGCCAGCTAAGGAGTAAGGAACATGCCGCCAGCCAAAAACTCAGCTCGCAACGCCGAGCGGCCTGCCAAACCATCCAGTACCCCAACCGCAGGTCGAAAGCAGTATTTCCGCCGCCGGAAGGTCTGCAAGTTCTGCGACGAGAAGATCGATGTGATCGACTACAAGGATGTCAAGACCATCCAGCAATTCGTCTCCGAGCGCGGCAAGATTTTGCCGCGGCGCCTGACGGGGACTTGCTCCCCGCACCAGCGCTTGCTGACGCTGGCTATCAAGCGGGCACGCAACATAGCATTCCTTCCGTTCGCCGCCGAGCTCTGAGGATGAAGGCGGCGCTCCGGCTGCGCAGCTCCTATGGCCCCCACCCTTTGGGGGTCGCATGGTGCGCCAGGCGCGGAACGAGAAACGATAGACGACTCGAAAGGCAGGTTTCGCCCTGCCCAAAGGCGGAGAACCTTCTATGGAAGTGATACTGCTTCAGGACGTTGACAAACTGGGAAGGCGCGGTCAGGTGGTGAAGGTCGCTGACGGCTACGGCCGCAATCACCTACTGCCGAAGAAGATTGCCATTGCTGCCACGCCTCAGAATCGCAAGTGGGTGGAGCAGCAGCGGCTAAAGTTTCTGAAGATGGAAGCTAAGGAGAAAGCCGAAGCCGAGGAGCTTGCCCAGCTGCTTGCCGGTGTGACGGTCACCGTGAAACGTAAGGCGGGCGAGCAGGGGACTCTGTTTGGCTCAGTCACGGCGATGGACGTAGCCGAGGGTTTGGCGGCCCAGGGCTACACCCTGGATCGCCGTAAGATCCAGCTGCCAAACCCGCTGAAGGTCCTCGGCGAGTATGAGGTACCGGTGAAGCTGCATCGCGAAGTGACGGCCACCATTAAAGTGAAGGTGGAGAGTGAAACCGAGACGCCCGCTGCAGCTGCACCGCCGGCCACCTAGCGGTCACCGGGTTGAACCGTGAGGGTCGGAGGCGGGCGTGGGTTTTCCTATCTTGGAGGTTAAGGTTGGGGCTGGCCTGAAAAGGGCAGACACTTGGCCCTAGGAATGTCATAAATATTCTTGACACGCACGGTGCGTTCCACTATAGTCACGCGCCTGGGCCAGTTCGGGATCGCTGCAGGAAGTCCGAAGACCTATTCCCGCGCTTCGAGGGAAAAATGGACGATTCCCCGGCAATAACTTCCGCGAACCCGTCTGCGGAGAACCCGGCCACAACGGTAGTTAAGCCTGCGGACAAGCCCGCACCTGCTCGGCCTGCCAGCGCTGCGGCCAAACCACCCATCACAACGGAAGAGAAAAAGCCAGAACCCGGCAGAGTCCGGCGGCGGCTGATCTGGAGCGCCGTTTGGGCCTACCTCGCGGCGAATTTCTTGATGTTTCTCCGCTTCTTCTTTCCCCGGGCGCTGTTCGAGCCGAGCACCGTGCACAACATCGGGTACCCGTCGGACTTCGCGCTGGGCGTGAACGAAAAGTTCAAACAAGCGTACCGCATTTGGGTGGTGAAGGAGCCAGATCGCCTGTTTGTGATCTTTGCGCGTTGCACGCACCTAGGATGTACGCCGGACTGGAAGCCTAACGAGAACAAGTTCAAGTGCCCCTGCCACGGGAGCGGTTATACGCCGGAAGGAATTAACTTTGAGGGTCCGGCGCCGCGTCCCATGGACCGCGCGCACGTCGAGCTCGACCCCACCGGGGCGATTGTGGTGGATACCAGCCGCCTCTATACGTGGGACCGCTCCAAGGGCGGGCGTGACGAGTTTAACGATCCGGGCGCGTACATCCCGGTCTAGCACGAGACAGCGGCTTGACGCTGTTGCGTACCCTTCTTTCGGATAGCGTTTGGATGGCGGGTTGAACCCGCCGCGAGGGCCATCGGCGAGGCGTTTCGATGGGAGCGCAGACACCAGTCACTCCGGAAAAGCCCGAGCAAGGCATTCTGCCGCCGAGGGTGAGGGAAGAGCTCAATGTTCTGCGGGAGAAGGCGAAGGAAGACCTGGAGGCGCTGAAGAAGCCGGAAAAGACGCAGCTCTTCAAGTCGATGTTTCGGGTGAAGCACGACGAGAGCGAACGCAGCCGCGCCCTCAGCGTGCTAACCAACGTCTTTTTCCACCTCCACCCGGCCAAGGTCAACCGCGACGCCGTGCGCTACAGCTACACGTGGGGCATGGGCGGCATCAGCTTCTACCTGTTCATCGTCCTCACCTTTACCGGCATTCTGCTGATGTTTTATTACCACCCCACCAAGGGCCAGGCCTATCGCGACATCATTTATCTGATGAGCGACGTCCCCTTCGGGAAGCTGCTGCGCAATATGCACCGGTGGGCCGCACACCTGATGGTAATTACCGTCTGGCTGCACATGTTCCGGGTGTTCTTGACGGGGTCGTACAAGAAGCCGCGCGAATTCAACTGGTGCGTGGGCGTGCTGCTGCTGGTTTTCACGCTGCTGCTGTCCTTCACCGGTTATTTGCTGCCAGATGACCAGCTGGGGTTTTGGGCGGTCACCGTAGGGACCAACATGGCGCGTGCGACGCCGCTTTTGGGCGCCGAAGGCCCCCTGGGGCCCCAGGTGGGCGTTACGCCATACAACGACGTACACTTCGCCCTGCTGGGCGGCTCGATTGTGGATTCGAATGCCCTGCTGCGGGCGTACATTTGGCATTGCATCGCCATCCCTGTCATCCTCAGCATCCTGCTGGCGGTGCACTTCTGGCGGGTGAGAAAGGACGGTGGGATCTCGGGACCGGCTCCTGTGCAACTGGAGTCAGAGATGAAGCCGGAGCGAAAATTCTAACGCAGCGGCCAAACGCGCGCATTGAGCGCGAAGCCGGCGGGTTTGCTGAGCTTCGACTTTCCAGTTTTAGGTTTGGAATCTCGAAGCAGGGGGATTTATGGACTGGCATCAACTTTGGGCGATCCTGTCGGCCCCGGATAACATTCCGATCGTTGCGATCGCTTTTCTGGTGCCATTCTATTCGTGGCTGGCTTTTCGCCAGGCACGCGCCAATGACCGGTTGATTGCGCAGCTCGAAGCCGATCCGCAGCTCGCCAAGACGCATCATCGCAAGACTTATCCGTGGAAGCCGGGCTGGCTGAAGGAAGTGCACACCTGGCCCTACCTGATGCGGATGGAGTTTCTGGCGGCGCTCATTGTCACGGTCATCCTGACCATCTGGTCGATTACCCTGAATGCGCCTCTGGAGGAACTTTCGAATCCCAACCTCACCATGAATCCGGCCAAGGCTCCCTGGTACTTTCTGGGGCTGCAGGAGATGCTGGTCTACTTTGATCCTTGGCTGGCCGGTGTTGTCTTCCCGACACTGATCATTGTCGGCCTGATGGCCATTCCCTATATCGACGCCAATCCCCTGGGTTCGGGCTATTACACCCTGAAACAGCGCAAGTGGGCCATCGCCACGTTCTGCTTTGGCTTCATCGTGTTGTGGATCGTGATGGTATTCATTGGCACCTTCCTGCGGGGACCAGGGTGGGTGCTGTTCCGGTTCGGCCGGACCTGGGATCCCACCTACCAGCCGTACGCCGTGAACCGTGACTTGCCCGACATTTTCCACATCACCTCAATGACCGGCAAGGCGATTTTTGGCGCCCTTGTGGTGGGCCTCTATTTCCTGGTTATGGGGTATTTGTTGCATCGGCTGATTACCCGCAAGGGATTTAACCGCAAAATCTATGAGCGGATGAGTCTGATCCAATACCTGGTGATGCAGTTCTTTCTCATCACCATGATCGCACTGCCCATCAAGATCGCGATCCGGCTGCTGTTCAACATCAAGTACGTGTGGATCACCCCGTGGTTCAACGTTTGAAGAAAAGCTGCCAGCGATCAGCCGCCGGCGTTTCAGCCAGCGACTGCTTGCTTTATGCGACTGAGGGCTGATCACCGAATCTTGAAGGGATTCGTTCGCTGAAGTCTCTTGCCTATGCCTCCCGAATCTCCGGAGCGCGACCCCGTCACTTCGCAGTCGCTTTCTGGTCTGCTGCTGATCAGTGCGCTTCTCCTGGTGCTGACGCTCGGCTGGGCACTCTACGACGAGTTCTATGGGCTGCGGCCTTGGAAGGACTACCAGCGCGATTTCGTCGTCCGGTATACCGCGTTTCTCAGGCGGCAGAAGCCGAAGCAAGAGGCGGCCGAGCGGGCCATCAAGGCCTCGCCTGAGTATCAGGCCTTGCAGCAGCAGGTCGACGCACTACAGAAGTCGGTCGAGCCCGAACTGCGAAAGCTCGATGAGCAGTCCGCCCTGATCGACCAGCGCCTGGCCGCCATCACCGGCAAGTACACCGACGCCCACGCCCGCGTCACCTACATGATCTGGGAGGTGGAGCACAACTCTGGCAGCTCGAAGCGATCCTGGCAAGCCGATCTGGACAAGTTCAAAAAGGGGCCCTTCCGCTTCGAGGCGGTTTCCCTGGAAGATGGCCGGGTGAGGACGGAGAGCGTTGATTACGACCGCCTCGAAAGCGAGTTCAAGTCGTTGCAGGCCAAGAAGGGCGAGTTGCTGGTGCGAAAGGGCGAACTCCTTCGCCCGGTTTCGGAGCTGAAGGCCAAGTTGGATGCCTACTTCAAGGAACACATGACGGGGCTTACGGCGGCCCAAATCCAGGGGCTGATCGACAAGACACAGGCCATGGATATCGCGATCAAGCAGATCAACAACCCCGACGCGGGTATTGTGGATCGCTGCGAATCTTGCCACCTCGGCATCCGCGAGCCTATTGAGATCACCGCCCGCGACATGGGTGGCCGCCGCGTCTTCGTCAGCCACCCCGACCCCGAACTCCTCAAGATCCACGACCCGGAAAAGTTCGGCTGCACCCCCTGCCATAACGGGAACGGGATGCAGGTGGACAGCGTGAAACAAGCCCACGGTGAATACGAGCATTGGTTGACACCGCTGTACCATAAGGCAGACCCCCGCGCCAAGTCGGCAGGGGCCTATATGGAAGCGGGTTGCCAGCAGTGCCACACCAATGACATGGTTCTGGCCCATGCTCCCGTCCTCACGGCGGGCAAGGATCTTTTCCAGTGGCGCGGCTGCGTGGGTTGCCACCGCTATCAGAATTATGACCCCGAGCCGGAAGAGCTTACGGCAGCGCAGCAGAAGCTCCAGCAGCTCGCGCAGCAGCGTGCCGAGGACGTCGCCAATATCGCCAAGGCCACCCAGGCGGGTGACAATGCACCGGACAACGAAACCGCCCGCCAGTTCTACGCTCAGGCTAACGAATACCGGCTGGCGGTCACCAATATCGATCTTCAGACGGACCAGCTCAATACCCGGATTAAGTTTCTTCAGATGGACCGCAAGAAAGTGGGGCCGGACCTGAAGGAAGTTCGTGCCAAGCTCCGCCCAGAATGGATTCCGGTGTGGCTCAAGAATCCGCACGCTTTCCGCCCCACCACCCGCATGCCTCGTTTCCGCCTGGATGAAGACGAGCTGCCGGCGGTCGCGGCGTTTATCTGGCAGAGTGCCTTGGACGTGAAACTGCCTTCGCAACCGATGGGCGATCCGGTGAAGGGCAAGGCGAGCTTCGAATCGCGCGGCTGCCAAGCCTGCCACGCAATCGGGGAGGGTGCCAACGCTGTCGGCGGATGGTTCGGCGCGAACCTCACTCGCATCGGCGAGAAGGTGGACTACGACTACCTGGTGCGCTGGATCCACAACCCGCGCGAGCGGTCCGCGCCCTATTGCCCGTTCGAAAAGCGCGACTTGACGCCGGCCGACTACCAGAAGCACGGCTTGCCCTACGTCTTCGATCTCGACCACTCGAAATGCCCAAACGACGGCCACGAATTGGTGGTCGAGCAGATGACGGTGATGCCCAATCTGCGCCTCTCCTGGCAAGAGTCGCGTGACATCGCCGCTTACCTCATGACGCTGAAGCAGAAGGATCCGGCCTCCTACCCGCCAGCGCCTTATCTCAATGATCCCCAGCTGAAGGCCAAAGGTGAAGAGATCGTGCGCCGTTACGGCTGCGCTGGCTGCCACGAAATCGCGGGGTTCGAGGACGAAGGGAGGATTGGCACTGAGCTGACCACCGAAGGCAGCAAGCCGCTCGAGCAGCTCGACTTCGCCCTGTACATTGGACAGGCCAAGCGAGAGGGGTGGTGGAGCCACCGAGGCTTCTTCGAACACAAGCTCGCCCGACCAGAAATGTTTGACGACGGCATGGTGAAAGCCGAGGGCGAAGAGCTCAAAATGCCCAACTTCTTTGAGCCGCAAAACGGCGATCTCACCAAGAAGTGGGGACTTCAGGACCTGCCGCCGGAATCCCGCGAGCAGATCGCCCAGCTGACCACGTTCCTTTTAGGCAGTGTTAGCTCCCAGTACCCCGCACGCTACTTCGATCTGCCCGAGGACCAACGCAAGGACATTCAGGACGGATGGTGGATCGTCAAGAAGTACAACTGCATGGGGTGCCACCAGTTCACTCTGGATCAGGACTCGGTGCTGATGACTTTGCCGCAATACCAGACGCCGGACGGCAAGGGCCAGTTGCCGCCCCGGTTGGTGACGGAGGGCGCGCGGGTGAATCCGGAATGGCTGGCTCGCTTCCTCGCCAATCCCGCGCTGAGCGAAAAGGATACCGACCGTGACGGCGTGCGCTCCTATCTCAAGTTGAGGATGCCGACTTTCTACTTTTCTCCCATCGAAGTCCGGAAGCTGGTTCGCTTCTTCCAGGCAATGTCCCAGCAGCCCATGCCTTATATCCCGCAGAAGCTCGAGCCGCTGACCAGCCGGGAGATTGCCATGGCGAGGGCCCTGTTCACCAGCAAGGGTGCGCCTTGCCTGAAGTGCCACGCGGTGGGGCTGCCCGCCCACGACCAATACGCCACGGCCCCCAACTTCTTGCTCGCTGCCGACCGCCTGAAGCCGGACTGGGTAAAACACTGGATTCTCGACCCGGCCATGATCGACCCGGGCACCGCCATGCCTTCGGGGCTGTTCCGGCAGGAGGGTGGCCGCTGGGTGTTCAACGGTCCCACGCCGCCCGTCTTCCAGGGTTACGAGGGCGACCATGCCGATCTTTTGATGCGCTACTTGTTTGAACTCACGCCGGCTGAGCAGCAGCAGTTGATCCGTATGACGGGCGCCGGCATGAATGCGACGGCGGCCAAGGCGCAACTCAGGCCTGCGGTTAGGGGAAGAGCTGCCGGACGCTAGCGTGGCGGTGGCTTACTCGGCCACGGAGGCGTTAGACTTGTGGAGATCTCCAATGGCCGCTGCTCGACGGGGCTTGACCCCAGCCTTCGCCGGCGGCAACCTTAAAGAGAAAGGCAGAGTGTAGCGGCACTCTGAACGCCCAGGTGACGGAAGGTGACAATGAAGATACCTAGAGCGTTATGGGTGGCCGGCATGGCGGTAACGCTGCTGCTCGCCGGCTGTAGTAAAAAGCAGGAGACCGCTGAGGAAACGAGCGCTGTTCCCTCTGAGCAGCCAGCCGGCGGTACCCCGGTGGATCCAGCGACCGCGGGTGAAATCACTGGGAAGGTGACCTTCAATGGGCCCAAGCCGAAGCTAGCCGTCCTTCACATGGATCAGGACCCGGTGTGTGTGCAGAAGCACAGCTCGCCGGTCTATGCCGAAGACGGCGAAGTGAATGGCAACGGTACGGTGCCCAACGCGTTCGTTTACGTGAAGGAGGGCGCTGACAAGTATACGTTTCCGGCGCCGACGGAGGCGGTGACGCTCGACCAGAACGGATGCCTGTACAAACCCCATGTGCTGGGGATCATGGTGGGGCAGACGCTGCATATCATCTCGAGCGATCCCACGACGCACAACATTCACCCCTTGCCTAAAAACAACCCGGAGTGGAATCAGTCGCAGGCGCCCGGGGCGCCACCGATCGATAAGAAATTTGCTCGGCCAGAAGTGATGATTCCCGTCAAGTGCAACCAGCACCCCTGGATGCGGGCGTACATCGGCGTCGTCAAGAATCCGCTTTATGCGGTTACTGGTGAGGATGGCACGTTTACTATCAAGGGTGTCCCTCCGGGTGACTACACTGTGGAAGCGTGGACAGCTACTTGGGGCACTCAGGATCAGAAGGTGGCGGTTTCGCCCAAGGGTACAGCGACCGCCGACTTCACGTTTAAGCCGGGCGCCGGGACGTAAGGGCCAGAACCAGCACGCAGCGAACCGGGGACCGGAAGGAGCGGAGGCATGGCTTTAGCCATCGCGCTGGTCATTGCAGTCATCACGGTCATCTCCGTCTACGTCTTCTGGGCGCACGTCTGGTGGCTGCCGGTGGACGTCTCGACGCACGGCGCCAGCATCGACCACCAGTTCATGATGACCCTCATCATGACGGGCATCGTGTTCGTGCTGGCCCAGCTCGGGCTAGCTTACTTCGTCTGGAAGTATCGTGACCGCGGCGACCGCCGGCCGGCCAAGTATTCGCATGGCAACAACGCCCTCGAGATTACATGGACAACGGCTGCCTTCATCGTCTTCGTGGGGCTGAACCTTCTCGGCTATCGGAGCTGGGCCAGCATGCGCTTCACGCCCGCCGCCGCGGACGCCTTGCGCGTCGAGGTTTGGGGAGAACAGTTCCAGTTTTACTTCCGTTATCCCGGTCCCGACGGCCAGTTTGGACCGACCCACGTCAACCTGATGAACGATGCGACGGGTAACGCTCTGGGGCTCGACCGGGACAATGATCCCGCATCGAAGGATGATATCGTCACCGCCACGTTGGCGATCCCTGTCAATCGCGAGGTGGAGCTGATCTTACATTCGAAGGATGTGGGGCACTCGTTTTACGTGCGAGAGCTTCGCGTCCACCAGGACCTAGTCCCGGGCATGGCCATTCCCATTCACTTTACTGCCAGCGAGGATGCTTTGAATTATAACGGCGGCCGTTACGAGATTGTTTGCACGCAGCTCTGCGGCTTGGGCCATTACAAGATGCGAGCCTTCCTGCAGGTGATGACGCAGGAAGATTTCGACAAGTGGCTGAAACAACAGGCAGAAGAACAGCAATAAGAGCGGCGAGTTCTGACGCCCGGCGTCAGGCGCAGGATTCAAGATCCTCCCAGCCGGGTGAGATAGCCCGCAGCTTCTCGCTGTTGGATTCTGCCTCGTCGGAGGACTCATGGAAGCACACGCGGTAGCCACGCACGCCCACGCGGCCCCCACCGGCTTCATTCGCAAATACATTTTCAGCCTCGACCACAAGGTGATCGGCAAGCAGTACTACTTCCTCGCCTTGTTTTCCGTGGTGGTGGGCATCCTCCTCTCGGTGCTGATGCGATGGCACTTGGTTTGGCCGGATGCCCGGATACCCCTCCTCGACAAGCTTTCCCCAACCGGCGCACCCGGCGGGATCATGACCCCAGAGTACTACCTGTCGCTGCTGACCATGCATGGCACGCTGATGGTCTTCTTTGTCCTGACCACGGCACCCCAGAGCGGCTTTGGCAATTTTCTCCTCCCCATCCAGATCGGCGCCGAGGATATGGCTTTCCCGCGGCTCAACATGCTTTCCTTCTGGGTGACGTTCGCCGGGCTGGTGGTCCTCCTTTCCAGTTTCTTTGTGGGTGATGGACCGCCGCTTTCCGGCTGGACAGCGTATACGCCACTCAGCGCGGTGGGAAGCGTGGCGGGCCCCGGCGAGGGCACTGGTCAGACGCTGTGGGTGATCTCGATTGCCCTGTTCTGCGTCGGGTCACTGCTGGGAGCCTTGAACTTTATCACTACTACACTCGATCTTCGTACTCGCGGCCTCACGCTGATGCGCTTGCCGCTCACTTGCTGGGCCTGGTTTATCACCGCCGTTCTGGCCTTGCTTTCGTTTGCCGTGCTGTTTGCGGCCGGGGTCCTGCTGCTCCTGGACCGCGTGGGCGGCACCAGCTTCTTCGTCCCGGCCGGCCTGGTGGTGAGCGACCAGAGGATCGCTCACAGCGGCGGCTCGCCCTTGCTCTGGCAGCACCTCTTCTGGTTCTTCGGCCATCCTGAGGTGTACATCGCCATCCTGCCGGGCATGGGCATTACCTCGCACGTGCTCTCGACGTTCTCTCGTAAGCCGATTTTCGGCTACCGCGCCATGGTCTATGCCATGATGGCCATCGGCTTTCTGGGGTTCATGGTGTGGGGCCACCACATGTTCGTCAGCGGCATGAGTCCCTACGTCGGCTTTGCTTTCTCCGTCTTTACCATGGCTATTGGCGTGCCCTCCGCCATTAAGACCTTCAACTGGCTGGGGACCTTGTGGGGCGGCAAGCTGCGGCTGAACACCGCCATGCTGTTCGCCATCGGCTTCGTCTCCCTGTTTGTTAGCGGCGGATTGAGCGGCCTCTTCCTGGCTCAGCCCCCGGTGGACACCAACCTGCATGCCACGTATTTCGTCGTTGGCCACTTCCACCTGGTGATGGGGGTCGCCGCCATCTTCGGTATGTTCGCCGGAACCTTCTTCTGGTTTCCCAAGATGTTCGGCCGCATGATGAACGAGACGCTGGGCAAGATTCATTTCTGGATCACGTTTGTGGGCGTCTACTGCATCTTCATGCCCATGCATTTTCTTGGCCTCGAGGGCAACATTCGCCGCTACTCGCGCTTTACCGATGTCAACTTCCTGGTGCCGCTGATTCCGCTGCACAAGTTCATGACCATCGCCGCTTTTGTGACCGCAGGGGCGCAGTTTATCTTCCTCTTCAACTTGTTCTGGAGCATGTTCAAGGGTGAGAAAGCCACCGAGAATCCCTGGGAGGCCACGTCGCTTGAATGGACCGTTCCGTCGCCTCCGCCGTTTGATAACTTTGCCGGAAGGCACCCGGTGGTCTACCGCGGCCCGTACGAGTTCAGCGTGCCGGGGGCGCCGAAGGACTACGTCATGCAAGATGCGCCTGAACCGGTTGCGGCGCATTAACCGGGCGGCGTGGGCAGCCAATCAGCCTCTGTGAGATATGGGTTCGACAACGCTGACACCACCGAAGACCAAGCCTCCCCGCGGCACCCGTTTGGGCAAGCCAGGGCGCAGCGGTGATGGCTTCGGCTGGGGCGATGGCCACGGCTTCAGCGGTGGGCCCGGCGGTGGATGGAGCGTTCCGGCACGCGCCTACCGCACCGGCATGTGGCTGGCGCTGGGCGCTATCGTTATGCTCTTTGCGGCCTTCACCAGCGCCCTGGTGGTGCGCCGGGGGATATCGAACGACTGGGTTCCGACAGCTCTGCCGCGCATCCTCTACCTCAATACAGTGATTTTGGCGGCCAGCAGTCTCACTCTCGAGCTGGGACGCCGCGCTCTTACCGCGGACCTTGCCACCCAGTTCTCGCGCTGGCTGTACGCCACGGCTGGGCTTGGCATCGCTTTCGTCGCCGGGCAGTTGACCGCCTGGCACCAGCTAGCGGCGCGCGGTGTCTACTTGGCCACCAACCCCAGCAGCTCGTTCTTTTATCTGCTGACCGCTGCCCACGGCGTCCACTTGCTGGGCGGGATCGCAGCCTTGGCGTACCTGTGCTGGCGTGTCGCGGGATTCAACAGCTCTCGAAGGACGGCCGTCGATGTCACGGCTATTTACTGGCACTTCATGACAGGACTGTGGGTTTACATCCTGGTGCTGTTAACGGCGAGATTCTGACGATGGATACAATCCATACGTTCTGCACAAAGCGAACAGAGTTTCCAGGTCAGGACAGCCCAGGCGCGGCGGTGCCCCAATCAAAAATTGAAGGAACGAAGCCACCAAATGATTGAAAACACGAGAGGGCGTTCCGCGAGTGCTCGCCAACCCGGCCGCTGGTTCCGGATTCTCGGCCGTGCCGTCAAGGAAGCACACCGGTGCACGGAGACGCTTGTCTACAAAGTCGACGTTTCATTTGGGGAGGGCTAAGCGCCGATGGCCAGCCATGAGGCGGTCACTCTAGGGTTGCATGAAACCGAGTCGATGTGGGCAGGAGGACGCTCGCCCTTCGCCGTCGGCTCGAAGAAGCTGGGCATGTGGCTGTTCATCGTCTCGGACGCCATCACCTTTTCCGCCCTGCTCATCGCTTACAGCTTCGTGCGCGTGGCCAGCCCGAGCTGGCCGCGGCCGTTTGAGTCCGCGAGCATCGCCAATGCCACAGTGATGACGCTGATCTTGCTCACCAGCAGCATCACGGTGGTCATGGCCGTGCGCCAGGCAAAGCTGGGTAACCGAAGTGCCGTAGCGGGATGGTTGGCGGCAACCATGCTCGGCGGCATCCTGTTTGATGTATTGCACCTCCGTGAGTGGGTGGGCCTGATCGAGGAAGGTGTCCGCCTGTTCAAGAATCCCTGGGGCACGCCTCAGTTCGGGGCGGCGTTTTTCACCCTGACGGGACTGCACATGACGCACGTTACGGTGGGTGTCGTCTACCTGGGGGTCATTGCCATCGGCACAAAGCGCGGCAAATACACCGCCGAGGATGTGGAGGTCAGCGGGCTCTATTGGCACTTCGTCGACCTGGTATGGATGTTTATCTTCCCGCTGGTCTACCTGATGTCAGCGAAGTTTGCGTGAGGCCAGAAAGCAGAAGGAGCAGACTCGAGTTCAAAACAAGAGAGGGAGCAGCCCATGCATGCTACGGTCGAGCATCCGGCTGAACACGTGGAGCCCAAGCGCATCTTTCTGATTGTTTGGGGATTCCTGCTGGCGCTGACGGGCGTGGAGGTGTTGCTGGCCTATCAAAGTCTCGAGATTAAAGTTATGCTGGTTCTGCTCATGACGCTATCCATCGTCAAGGCCTCGCTGATCATTGCCTACTTCATGCACCTGCGGTATGAGCGGCGCAGCCTGGCACTCGTGCTGATGCCAGCGATGGTCTTCGTAATTGCGATGCTGTTCGTGGTGTTTCCTGACAGCTTGCGGCTGCTGTGGATGAGCACGCAATGAAAGACGACGCGGGGGAAGCGAAGGGCGCACGCCGGTGCGGCGTGCGCGCCACCCCTTGCTTAGGCTCGGCCGTGCGGATTTCCCGGGAGAGGTTAGAGTCAGCTTGGCGATACAATTCGATACGAAATCTGAGGCGCACCCCTTGAACGGCAGGCAAGCACCGGTGCGGACGCTGCGCGTGGCGGCACTGGTAACGGGCCTTATCATCAGCCTGGCTTCAAGCAGCCCGGCGCTTGCCCAAACCTGTCCCCTGTGCTACAACGCCGCGGCGGTATCCAAGGCTGGGGCGGTCCATGCGCTGCGCAGCGGCGTGTTAGTGCTGCTGATCCCCCCACTGGTCATGTTTGCCGGCATCTTCGTGCTGGCGTTTCACCGCAACCGGCGCGACCAGGCGGCGCTCGATAACTGGCCGCAGGCGGACAACCAGGCGGCATGAGCAAGAAGGGAAAGCGGATGGAAGGGGAGCGGTTCGCGAGAGCATCCCAATCCGAAAGAGCCTGGCTGCATCGCTACGCCATTTTTGTCGCCTGTGCGACCTTCCTTTTGATCATCGCCGGGGCCCTAGTCACCTCGAATGATGCAGCGCTCTCTGTTCCCTCGTGGCCTACGCCGCTACACTGGCCGGCGGCGATGGGGCCCGGTGGCAAGTACGAGCTGGGCCATCGAGCGGTAGCGGGCACGGTCACGGTGCTGACGCTTCTTCTGGCGTCATGGTTGTGGCGTGCCGAGCCGCGGCGCTGGGTACGCCGAATGGGTGCCGTGGCGGTCCTCGCCATCGTGGCCCAGGCGATCCTCGGTGGCGTGACCGTACTGCTGGAGCTGCCGGTGGTGGTCTCGGTCGGCCATGCTTGCTTGGGCCAGCTCTCCTTCTGCATCGCCGTCAGCCTGGCGTTTTTCACGCATCCTGACTGGCGATGGGATGAGCCGAGCATCGAGGATGGGCGCCGTCCGTCGCTGCGCCAGCTGGCGACCGCCACCGTGGCGCTGGTTTTTCTTCAGCTCATCCTCGGAGCCGCTTTCCGGCACAACGGCCTGGGAATCGTCCCCCACCTCATCGGCGCGGCCCTGGTGACCGTTGCGATTTTGTGGCTTTGGGCTCGCGTGCTTTCGTCGCCGTGGCAGGAACCGCGCCTGAAGCGTCCGGCGACGCTGCTCGGCGGGCTTCTAGTGCTGCAGCTGGCGCTGGGCGTTGCGTCCTATGTGCTGAAGTTGTCGGCGCGGAACGCACCTCAACCGCTTCCGCCGGTGGTGAATGTGACCACGGCCCACGTGGCCGTGGGAGCGCTCGTCCTCGCCACCAGTGTCGTGGTGGCGCTCCAAGCCTTTCGCCGCACCGCCCCACACCGCGCATCGGCTGGCGAGCGTTTGCCAGAAGCGAAGCTGAGTTCGCCCATCCCGAAGGTGACGGCATGAAAGCGCTCGCCACACCAACCCGGCTGAACCAACCGGCCGTGGCTGCCGCCAGGCCAAGGGCGGCCACTACCTGGCTCGCCCGCCTGCCTGATTACTGGGCGCTGACCAAGCCGGAAGTGAACCTGCTCGTCGTCATCAGCACCCTGGTGGGTTATTACCTGGGCTCTCCAATGCCGCTGAGGGGGACGCGCCTCCTTCACACGCTTCTCGGGACCTTCCTGGTGGCCAGCGGTACAGCTACTTTGAATGAGTTTATGGAGCGCGAGTTCGATGCACTCATGCGGCGTACGGCGCGACGGCCGCTGCCTTCCGGACGGATTGCACCGGTGCAAGCCTTGGGCTTTGGGTTGCTACTGGCCTTTGCTGGTGCCGTCTACCTTTGGCTGGCAGTCAATGCGCTGGCCAGCTTTCTGGCGGCCGCCACCCTCCTCGCCTACCTGCTGCTTTACACGCCGCTGAAGCGCAAGACGCCGCTCTGCACCTTGATCGGAGCTTTTCCTGGGGCGGTGCCGCCTCTCATTGGCTGGGCCGCCGCGCGTGGCAGTTTGGGTGCCTCCGCGTGGGTACTTTATGCCATTGTCTTCCTTTGGCAGTTCCCGCACTTCCTCGGTATCGCTTGGGTCTACCGGGACGATTACGCCCGTGCGGGATACCGGATGCTGCCGCCCGAGGACCATCTGGGTCGCTCAATGGCGTGTCAGGTGCTGGTTGCCTCCATGGCCCTGGTTCCTGTGAGCCTCGTTCCGGTTTGGCTGGGGCAGACGGGCTGGGTCTACTTTGCCGGCGGGCTGCTGCTCGGTGCGGCCTTTTTGTATTACGGCGTGCGCCTGGCTGTTGCGCGCACACGTCCAGCCGCGCGTAAAGTAGTTCTGGCCAGTGTCGCCTATTTGCCGCTCCTGTTCGTGCTGATGATGGCGAACAAGAAGTGAGCAGATCAAAAGCATGAAGGGGCAGGGAATGAATCGGACCATTGAGTCATAGATGACCCGGCCATCCGATCTCCCGGGCGCGCCATCCTTCGATCACCCGATTCAGCCGCTGCCCTTCGTCCCTAAACCTTTATGCCAGATGATCGCATGGAGGTCCTCGGTCCGGAGCCAGCTATGCGCGAAGGGCTGATTGAGCTGGCCATCAGTGCAGCGATCGCATTGGTCTTCTTGGCGGTAGCGGTCTGGGAAGTGGCGACAGGCCGCATTGCCTATATGGACGGAATCGCACTCACGCTCATCAGCCTCACCATCGCCGCTTTCTTTGGCTTCAACATCTTCTGGTCAGTGCGCAAGGGCGAACTGCAATCTCTGTTGAAGGCAGCGAGGCAACCGAAGGCGAACGCCTCCGCCAGTGATCCGGAAACGAAATCTGAAGGCTAAATGGTGAATGGGTGTTGGCGGCCCTTCATGAAGCCCCACGCCCGATTCACCGTTGATGGTGTTGGTTCAGGCTTGATTCCCCTTTCCGTTTTTCCCGCCATCGATGCGGCGCTGAATGCAACCAGTGCGGTGCTGCTCACCCTGGGTTACGTCTGCATTCGGCGCCGCAGTGTGGCCGCCCACAAGGTGTGCATGTTGTCGGCCTTCACCACCTCCACCCTTTTCCTGATCTGCTACCTCTGGTACCACGCTCATCATGGGGTCACGCATTTTCAGAAACAGGGTATGGTTCGGACAGCCTACTTCATCCTGCTCGGCTCCCACACGGTGCTGGCGGGCGCGATTGTGCCGCTCGTCCTCGTCACGCTTTACCGTGCCTTGCAGCGCACCTTTGACCGGCATCGCCGCATTGCCCGCTGGACGCTTCCCCTCTGGCTCTATGTGTCGGTAACGGGTGTCGTGGTCTATTGGATGCTCTACCATCGGTGAGGCAGGAGCCGGAAATGCCTGCCGCCTGCGCCCTAGCATACTTGACCAGCGTCCTGCTGTGGGACGGCTATGCTACCCGCCGTGGGTTCTTGGCCTTGGGTGTACAGCCTTTGCTTCCTCAGTCCCAGTGAGATTCTGCCCCGAGCGAAGGGACGCACACCGCTACACACGCGGCCCCAACCGCGCCGCCCCTGTCTTCTTCCTGCGTTTGATCGTAGAAGAAGGCTTAGCTCCAGTCTATGTTAATCTGAGAGCAGTTGCGGCGCGCGCCGCTGCGCCGTGCCTTGCTGCGAGGGCGAAGTGGACTGCCGCTTCTGCCAGCTTGTGAGGGGTGAGGTCCAGGCGTACGCCGTGCTGGAGGACGACATTTCACTGGGCTTTCTGGACCACCGGCCGCTGTTTCCGGGGCACACTCTCTTGGTTCCGCGCGCGCATTTCGAAACCATGGCTGACCTGCCAGCGGCTGTTTTGGTGCGCCTGTTCGCACATGCGCAGCTTCTGGCGCGCGCCATGGAAGAGGGACTGGGTGCCGAAGGCTCCTTCGTCGCGGTGAACAACCGCGTCAGCCAGAGTGTTCCCCATTTCCATATCCATATCGTTCCCAGACGCAGGAAGGACGGGCTGCGCGGCTTCTTCTGGCCGCGGCAGAAATACCCCGACGAGGCCGCGGCTCGCCAGGTGCAGGCCGCCTTGCGGGCAGCCGTGGCGAAATTGCGAGCGGAAGCAGGAGCGTCGCGGCCATGATCAAGCCATCTCCATTCTCCGGTCGCCCCGCGCCGGGTCGAGCCTCTGGTCACCGGGGATCCCGCACACCGAACATGATGGTCGCCCTGGTGCCGGCCTTGCTGGTACTGGTGACCTACCTTTTTTGGCGGCAGACGTGGTTTGGAACGCCGCTCACGGACCGCGAGATGGCGCAATATCTCGGTGACGTTTCCGTGCCCCACCGGACTCAGCACGCCTTGTCCGTGCTGGCGGACGAAATGAAGCGCGGGGACCCGAGTGCCCGCCGCTGGTATCCGCAGCTCCTTGCGCTCGCCGACAGCCCTGAGCCGCAGTTTCGCCTGATGGCGGCGTGGGTGATGGGCCAGGACAACACCAACCGGCTGTTCCACACCGAGCTCCGTAAGCTTCTGGGCGATCCGGCAGAGATGGTGCGGCGGAACGCCGCCTTAGCCCTGGTGCGCTTCGGAGATGCGAGTGGCAGGCCGGAGCTGCGCGCGATGCTCCGCCCTTGGCCTTTGGCTGCACCCGCCTCCGGCACATTGACCTTTCGCCTCAAAGAGCATGAGTCGGTGAAGACTGGCGAGGTAGTCGCACGCATTGAAGAAGGCTCGGTCACAACAGAAGTCCGGTCAGCCGTGGGGGGTCAGCTGGAGCGGCTTCGGGGAAAGGAGGCTGGCATCGTCCAGGCAGGCGACCAGATTGCGGTGGTTGCTCCGGATGAATCGCAGGTATGGGAGGCTCTGCGGGCTCTCTACCTGGTCGGCACTCGCGACGACCTTGCGGAGGTAGATCGCATTGCTCAGGGCGCAGGCGGGATGAGCGAGCGCATCCGCCAGCAGGCTGCCTTGACCGCAGCAGCCATCCGCCAAAGGATAAGGGGCTGAGCTGCGAGTGAGGGCCGTAGAGCGCTTGGCAAAGGAGATTGAGGCGTTGGCAGCGGCCTCCCTTAGTTCTGGAAGGTCGCGACCTGTGCATGATCGAGGTTCGGCATTGCCATGACGATCTTGAGAGCTTACTCTGATTTTAAGGGACGGCGGGTGACCAGCCAGGCGGCCGGCGCCTGGTTGAGGAGCTGCCAAAGACGGGCCGATGATCAGTGGAAGAACAACAGGGTCCAGTGTGCGGCCATCTAGTCGTTTTGGCCGAGCGGTGCTGCCCACGCGGACGCTCACGGAGCCGCAAGCGGCATCAGCATCGGCCTCGAATCAAAACCGCTCCGTTTTGGCGGTCGAGCAACGGAGTTCCTTCGGGGTTCGGGAAGGTGGTCTTTTGAGGGGCGAAACTAGCACCAAAACTAGCACGACGAAAATTTCCGTCCAGTAAGTCCTTTAGGGCGTGTAGCTCAGCTGGATAGAGCATCGGATTTCTAATCCGAGGGTCGGGGGTTCGAATCCCTCCACGCCTGCCAGTTTCGTCTTTGCGGACTGCCGCTTACGCGACATCGTTTTTGGCTCACGATTGAGGTGCATATTCGTTCCAGCTTCTGCATCGTGGCCGATGCATCAGTCGCCACGCCGCTTCCCTTTCGACTTTCTCCACGGGCGTTGTGATCTGTTTGGTTGTGTTCGTGGCCTATCGCGCCAAGCCTTCCTGCGCAGCGGCCAACCCACCCGCGCCCGGGGACGCTGAGTTTGCCGAGCGGAACCTGCCCCACTCAGCCTGCCCAGCCGGCAAACGAGTGCCACAGCACGACTCACAAGCCGCAGGTGTACAATACCTTTGGGGGGCGGCGGAGGCTGGGAAGCGGGAAGCCCGGTCTATTGGGCCGACTACCTCTCGATGACGAATGATCAGGAGCTGGCCGCAACGCCCGGCACAGAATACACCTTTTCCTCCGAAGGCGAAGTGATATGCGGCTTTGTGGGGAGCCCGATTTTTCTGGCGAACCGCGGATTGACTGCTATTCGCCTACGGGCCATAGGAGCCCGAAGCCAACGTGACGACCCCGTCCGACTGCAATCGGTCCTGCAACCGGGCGATCAAACGTCACGCGCAGGTGCAAGCGGGGCGTCTCGGCGAGATAGCCATCGACGCGGTACTGTCGAGCGATGTGAACGCCTGCCATCGGACCGCCTGGCGGGTCTCTTGAACGCTCCCTCTTTTGTGGCCTTTACAAAAGCTGACATCGCGTTTGTTTACGGCAGCATCTGGAAACAGCGCAACTTCACGCCGGTCATAACTGAAAAGTATGGAATTCCGAACCCCCTGCATTTCCTGCCACACGGCGAGAAATCCGACCAGTGAGCACCGCGCTGGCTGGCACGTTGGTTTTCACTTTGGCGCATCGAGTGAGCAATGGAGGGAATGTGATCAAGAAAATCTTTCTTCTTAGTTTCGCCATCGGCTTGGCGGCGCTCACAGCGCCCTCCCAGCCGTCGGCGCCGCTGCGATTGCTTCACACCATACCCGTGCCTGGGGTCGAAGGCCGCATCGATCACTTCGATGTAGATATCGCGGGCCAGCGGCTTTTCATGTCTGCTCTCGGCAACAACACGCTTGAGGTTTTCAATCTGAGCTCGAACAGCCTCATTCGCACGATTCACGGCCTCAGCGAGCCGCAGGGCGTGAGCTACGCGCGAAAATCCAATTGCATTTTCGTGGCCAACGGCGGGGACGGAACTGTCCGCATCTTTGA
>CADDZE010000027.1 GCA_902812465.1 Acidobacteriota bacterium
GCCACCCCAGGCGGGCGGCTCGGAAGGGCCGCGTTGCCGCTAACCTCAGTCGCCCTACGGGCTCCTTCGGCTAGCGGCAAAGAAAAACCAAAACCGAACAGATCATGGGCTATAAAAACCGGACATCGTCCCGTGCTAAGAACAGATGCGAGCTCAGGGTCGCCGTGCATCAAGCGCACTCGCCGTGCAGCGAGGTGGCGGGTCGTTTTGACCCAAGCTTCGAGCCTCTGGTAGGATGGAAATTCTGCACCAGAGAGAAGTTGCCCATGAATCCTAGCACGATCTTGCTGGCGAAACCGCGAGGGTTCTGTGCGGGGGTGGACCGGGCCATCGCCGTCGTGAACATGGCACTGGACCTATACCCCCGTCCTATTTACGTGCGCAAGGAGATTGTCCACAACCGCCATGTAATCGAGTCCTTCGTACAGAGAGGTGTCGTGTTTGTAAGCGAACTGGACGAAGTTCCCGACGGAGCGGTGGCCATCTTCAGCGCACACGGCGTTTCTCCCGAGGTCCGGCGGCAGGCGGCAGCGAGGAACTTGAAGGTGATCGACGCCACCTGTCCGCTGGTGACCAAGGTCCATCTGGAGGTGCAACGGTTCGCCCGCGAGGGGCGCTCCATCATTCTCATCGGACACCAAGGCCACGAAGAAGTAATAGGCACCATGGGCGAGGCTCCCGGCTGCGTGAAGTTAGTGGGGACGGTGGAAGAGGCCGAGGCGGTCCAGGTACCCGATCCGGAACGAGTTGCCGTCACCACTCAGACTACCCTGGGGGTCGATGAT
Organism: Acidobacteriota bacterium; assembly: GCA_902812465.1. Taxonomy (GTDB): domain Bacteria; phylum Acidobacteriota; class Terriglobia; order UBA7540; family UBA7540; genus CADDZE01. Next base: position 786 of record CADDZE010000027.1, read on the forward strand.
GCCAAGGTCATTTTGAACGTTCTGCGGCGGCGCTTTCCCAAGCTCGTGACCCCACCGAGCGAGGACATCTGCTACGCCACCCAGAACCGCCAGAATGCCGTGAAGCTCATTGCCCAGCGGGCAGCAGTCGTTCTTGTCCTGGGGTCACACAATAGCTCGAACTCGCGGCGCCTGCGCGAGGTGGCAGAGGCGGCTGGTGCCCGGGCTTTTCTGATCGATGATGTCGCGGAAATCGATCCGGCGTGGCTGGAAGGCGCTGCGTGTGTGGGAGTCACGGCGGGCGCGTCAGCTCCTGAGTATCTGGTCCAGCAAGTCGTGGCATACCTTCAGAAACGAGGGGCCGGAAAGGTCGAGGAGGTCGAGGCCGTGGAAGAGCACGTTGAGTTCGTGCCGCCTCCCGAGCTGGCCCGCGCGCACGCCGGGCGCACCCTTGAGGAGGCGGTTCCTTAATCTCGCCTCGCCTGATGCTGACACTTTCTCCCAAGCGCTAGCCTCGGTCGCCTGGCTCGGTCCCGGAGCGGACACCTGATCCCCAGTCACGTTATGCGGTGCACTACTCTCCAACTCCTGCTGGCCTCGTTCGTGGCTTGCTCTTCCTCGGGCCAGGCGTTCACACCAGTCGCCGCCCGGCACGGCATGGTCGTTTCGAGCGAGGCGCACGCCTCGCGGGCCGGGATCGAAATTCTGCAGTCTGGCGGCAACGCCGTCGATGCCGCTGTGGCCGTGGGATTCGCTCTCGCGGTCACGCATCCTGCGGCGGGCAACATCGGCGGCGGCGGCTTCATGCTGATCCGCATGAACAACGGAGAGACCGCGTTCATCGACTACCGCGAAGAAGCCCCGGCTACGGCCTCCCGTGACATGTACCTCGACCCGCATGGGCAGGTAATACCGCAGGCCAGCATCGTTGGCGCGAAAGCGGTCGGCATCCCTGGCACCGCAGCGGGACTAGCGCTGGCCGAGAAGCGTTACGGCAAGCTGGGGCTGGGGCGCGTCATGCTTCCCGCGATTGTTCTGGCTGAAGACGGCTTTCCAGTCAGCTACTCACTGAGCCAATCGCTGCGCGAGAAGGAGAGGCTGCTTTCCAAATTCCCGGAGACCCGGCATATCTTCCTGCGCGACGGAAACCCGTACCAGCCCGGCGAAATTTTCAGGCAGCCAGACCTGGCTCGCACGCTGAAGCTGGTTGCCCGGGAAGGGCCGGATGTTTTCTACAAGGGCTCGATTGCGCAGGCCATCGCTGACACCATGCGTGACTACGGTGGCCTCATCACTACGGAAGACCTTGCGCAATACGAGGTGAAGGTTCGCCAGCCACTGGTAGGCCGCTTTCGTGGTTATACCATCCTCACTGCACCGCCGCCCAGTTCCGGAGGGATCGCGCTGATCGAAATGCTGAACGTGCTCGAGCCGCTGGACCTCGGTGTTCCTAATTCCTTTCACTCGATTCACCTGATGGCGGAAACTATGCGCCGCGCTTACGCAGACCGCGCCGCCTACGGCGGCGATGCTGACTTTGTCTCTGTGCCGGTGGCGGGGCTGACGAGCCGCAGTTACGCAGCGAAGCTGAGGGACGAGATTCTATCGTCGAAGCCGGAGGCACCCGTGACAGCGGGAAGGCCCCATGCCTTCGAGTCCGGCGAGACCACGCACTACTCGGTGGTCGATGCCGAGGGCAATGCGGTCGCTAACACCTACACTTTGAACGGCGCTTACGGAAGCGGCGTCACCGTCGAGGGCGCCGGCTTCCTGCTTAACGACGAAATGGACGATTTCACTGCCAAACCCGGGACGCCCAACATGTTTGGCCTAATTCAAGGGGAAGCGAACGTCATCGCGCCGCACAAACGCCCGCTCTCCTCCATGACGCCGACGATCGTGCTGAGGGAGCCCACCACAGATGCTGCAGGCAACCTCGGACCCCACTGGGCCAGCCCTTTGCGCCTCGTCCTGGGCTCCCCCGGGGGCGGCACGATCATCAGTACCGTTCTCCAGGTGCTGCTCAATGTACTGGTCTTCAACATGGACGTGAGGGAGGCGGTCACCGCTCCCCGCTTCCATCATCAGTGGATGCCGGACAAGCTTTTTCTCGAGCCTTGGGGATTTTCGGCAGACACCCAGCAGAAGCTTCGGGAGGCCGGCTATAAGCTGGAGATGCGGGGCTTGATCGGTGAGTGTCAGGCGATTGCCGTTGCTCCCGAAACCGGATGGCGCTTCGGGGCCGCTGATCCCCGCGGGGATGGCGAGGCAGTGGGTTACTGATGGAATACGCCCTTTCCACACGCCTGCTTGTCGAACAGCGTTTGACCTCGCACATACTGGACCAGATCCTGGCTACCGGAATTCGCCAGATCGAGATCTTTGCCGCACGCCAACACCTCGACTACTACGACTCGAACCACGTGCGCGACGTGGCTCAGTGGTTTTCCGACCATGGCGTCACCCTTCACTCCCTCCATGCCCCCTTGTTCACGGATTTCGACTGGGGACGCAGCGGCGGCCTGCCCGTTTCGGTGGCCTACTTGGAGAAACGCCTGAGAATAGACTCGATGGATGAAATTAAGCGAGCTATGGACGTCGCTGAGCGTCTGCCTTTCCGCTACCTGGTGCTGCACCTCGGCCTGCCGGAAGACGAGTACGACCCTCGCCGCTTTGACGCCGCTTTCACCTCCCTCGAACACCTCAAGGTGTTCGGCAAAGAGCGTGGTACGGAATTACTCTTGGAAAACACGCCCTGCGATTTGGGCACTGCGGAGCGACTGATTCAGTTCATCCAATACACCCGGCTTGATCTGAAGATCTGCTTCGATGCCGGGCATGCTCATATGTCGGGAGGAGTGCATTCCGCTTTTGAAATCGTGAAGCCGTACTTGGCGTCCATCGAGATTCACGACAATCATCGTCAGGAAGACGAACATCTGCTTCCCTTTGAAGGGGAGATTGACTGGGCTCAAACCTTCCGCGATGTGCGGTCCTGGTGGGCCGCCGGAGGGAAGGAGTGCACTTTTCCTATTCTGCTGGAGCCGCATTTGCAAGGCTCCGAAGCCCCCAGCCTTTCGCGCGTCCACCAGGCTATAGTCAGGCTCGATTCGCTGGAAGAGCGGAACACCGACAGATAACTGACCACAACGGAGAGGGACTCGCTTGCCCGTCATCGAGATCCGCCAAGCTTCGGAGCACGCTGGAGAGGAAGTAACCGTGCAGGGTTGGCTCTATAATCTGCGCGAGAGCGGCAAGCTGCTCTTCCCACTTATCCGGGATGGCACCGGGATCATGCAGGGAGTGGTCTCGAAAGGCGCCGTGTCACCTGAGACGTTTGAACGAGTGCGTGACCTTACACAGGAGTCCTCCCTGCGCGCCACCGGAAGGGTGCGTGCCGACGCTCGTGCGCCTGGAGGTTTTGAGCTGGACATCTCGGAAGTGGACGTAATCCAGCGCATTCCTCCTGACCGCCCCTACCCCATTACCCCCAAGGAGCACGGCATCGAATTCCTCATGGACCACCGCCACCTCTGGCTGCGGTCCTCGCGGCAGCGCGCTATCCTGGGGGTCCGCCACGAGATTATCAAAGCATGCCGCGACTTTTTCGATGACCGCGGATTTACCCTGGTCGATGCACCTATCTTCACGCCGGCCGCCTGCGAGGGAACAACGACCCTCTTCGAGGTGAAATACTTTGACGATAAGGCCTACCTCACGCAGTCCGGCCAGCTTTACAACGAAGCGGCGGCAGCAGCGGTCGGCAAGACTTACTGCTTCGGTCCTACATTTCGTGCCGAAAAGTCGAAGACACGTCGGCATTTGACCGAATTCTGGATGATCGAGCCGGAAGTGGCCTTTGCTCATCTCGACGACATCTGCGCTCTCGCGGAAGAACTCGTGGCATTTGTAGTTGGGCGCGTGCTCGACCGGCGGCGTGCCGAACTGAAGACGCTGGGGCGCGATGCGTCCAAGCTGGAAGCATGCATTCTGCCCTTCCCGCGTATCACCTATGATGAAGCCGTGAAGATCCTGCAGACCAAGGGAAGCGGCATCCAGTGGGGCAGCGACTTTGGCGGCACGGATGAGACGATTCTTTCCCAACAATTTAACAAGCCGGTGGTCGTCACCCACTACCCCGGCCAGGTGAAGGCCTTCTACATGGCGCCGGACCCTCAGCGCCCAGAGCTGGCGCTCTGCGTCGACATGCTGGCGCCGGAAGGGTACGGAGAAATTATCGGAGGAGGGGAGCGCATCGCGGACTACGACCTTCTCCTGAGGAGAATCGAGGAAAACCGCCTGCCACGCGAAGCTTTCGAGTGGTATCTCGACCTCCGCCGCTACGGCACCGTTCCGCACGCGGGTTTCGGCATGGGCATCGAGCGTGTGGTGGCATGGATATGCGGTCTCGATCATGTGCGCGAAACGATCCCGTTCCCGCGTATGTTGTATCGGCTAAAACCGTGATTTTGCGGGGCGCTCAAACGGGCCGGGGCAGCAGGCAACGAATACGGCGGTCTGAAGTTATTGGAGCGCGGCCTCGGTTCCTGTGCTGCACGCGGTCTCTATCCTTAGCGCTCGTGCTTTAAAAGCTTGTACGTGACTGGTCAGCTGACTGTGCGCCGTTTGACTCTCGGCAAGCTCAAAAGGACTTCGCTGTGAGGATCCGTATTCTAGGCGTGCCACTCGACCTCGGCCAGGAGCGCCGCGGGGTGGATATGGGGCCATCGGCAGTCCGAGCCGCTGGTCTGAACGCCGCTTTGAAAAGCCTAGGCCACCAGGTAGAGGACGCCGGCAATGTGCCTGTGAAGATAGCCGAAGAACAGCACTTCGGGGAGAAGCGAGCAAAGTACCTAAATGAGATCGCTGAGACGTGTGCAGAACTCGCCGTGCGCGTCTGCCAGACCCTGGAAGGTGGACTGTTCCCCCTCACACTCGGGGGCGACCACTCGATTGCTATCGGGACGATCGCCGGCGTGTCCAAGTACTTCCGTGATCGCGGTCAGACCATCGGCTGCCTGTGGATCGATGCGCACGGCGACATGAACACGCCGGAGACCAGCCCAAGCGGTAACATTCACGGTATGCCTTTCGCTGTATGTTTGGGCATGGGGCCTGACTCTTTGACGAAGATTTACGGGTTCGCGCCGAAACTATCGGCGAGGCATTGTGTCCTGATAGGCGCTCGCGATCTCGACACGCGGGAGCGGCGGCAAATCAAGGAGTCTGGCATCCACGTTTTCACCATGCGCGAGATCGATGAGCAAGGGATGCGGTCGGTCATCGAAAAGAGCTTGGCCCTGGCCACCCAAGACACGGCCGGCTTTGTAGTATCCCTGGATATGGACGTGGTCGATCCGGAAGAAGCGCCCGGTGTCGGTACGCCGGTGCGTGGCGGCATTACCTTCCGCGAAGCGCATCTGGCCATGGAGATGATCGCTGACAGCGGCAAGATGGTTTCCATGGAGGTGGTGGAGATCAATCCCATCATCGACGTGCATAATAAGACAGCGATCCTTGGCGTCGGCCTGGTGACTTCCGCGCTGGGGAAGAAGATCCTCTAGCCATGGGGGATGGACGATTTGGAAAGAGCCGAGACTGAAGGCTGGGGAGGAGGGTTCAAAGCTTGTGACTGAACGCCCACGCCTCCGCCTGGGCATCCTCTTCGGCGGCCGCTCCGGCGAGCACGAAGTCTCGCTCCGGTCGGCTGTGTCCGTCCTTCGCGCCATTGACCCGCACAAGTACGAAGTGGTGCCGATTGGCATTACCAAACAGGGCCGCTGGCTGGTGGGCCCGATGGCCACCCAGCTTCTTTCCGCTCCCGAGAAGCTGCTGCCGGATGTCCTGAAGCACGGTATCCCCGTCACCCCTTCTGTCGATCCAACCGGGCCGCAGCTGGTTCCCGTTAGCTCCGCCGCTCTCCGCCGTGGCGAGGCTCGCCCACAGGGTGTGCCGCGCGTCGACGTCATTTTCCCTGTCCTCCATGGAACGTTCGGTGAGGACGGAACCGTTCAGGGTTTGCTGGACCTAGCCGGCATCCCCTACGTCGGGACGGGCGTGCTCGGCTCGGCGGTCGGCATGGACAAGGACGTGATGAAGCGCCTCTTTCGGGATGCTGGGCTGCCCGCCGTACCCTGGGTCACCATCCTGCGCAGCGAATGGGAGAGAGAGCGCGCACCCATCCGCCACTCCATCGAGCGGCGCTTGCGTTATCCGCTCTTCGTCAAGCCGGCCAACCTAGGTTCATCGGTGGGAATCAGCAAAGTATCGGGCCGACGGCAATTGGCCCCGGCCATCGATCTGGCCGCTCAGTATGACCGCAAGATTGTCGTGGAAAAGGCGGTTGAGGATGCGCGCGAGATCGAATGCTCCGTCCTTGGGAACGATCAGCCCCAGGCGAGCGTGCCGGGCGAAGTAATCCCGGTCAATGAGTTCTACGACTACGAAGCAAAGTACCTGAAAGAGGGATCAAAACTGCTCATTCCCGCTCCCCTAACAGCGAGGCAGAGGCATCGCGTTCGTGACCTGGCCGTGCGCGCCTTTCGCGCCATTGATGCTGCGGGCATGGGACGTGTCGACTTCCTGATGAGCCGCAGCAGCGGACGGATCTATGTAAACGAGATCAACACTATTCCGGGATTCACCAAGATCAGTATGTATCCAAAGCTCTGGGAGGCAACTGGTCTGTCGTATTCGCAGCTCATCGACCGGCTCATCGAACTTGCCCTCGAGCGCCACCGCGATCGTGCCCGCACCTGCTACAGCTACCGTTCTCTGGAGGCAGAACGTTGACTCCTGGCAACTTGCCTGGAAGTCCCTTGGTTACCCTTCGCTAACATTCTTGCCACCACTCACTGCAAACCGCTTCCGCGCCGGCACGCGAGGCGCATGTCAATTGAATGACACAATCTCCACGTCGCCCTCGCGACGCAGGATGTTAACGCTCACATTCTCTTTAAAGCGTGAGATGGAGAGGTCCACCGAGCCGCTCGCAACTTGCAGGCCTCTAATCTGGATGTCTGGAACCGACTCGGGCAGGAAGGCATGAATAAAGCGGACCTGGGGCGGCGAGGCCGTAATGGAAATTCCCAGGCAAGCACCCAGTAACATGAAAACCGCGGCCGCTGACCATGCCTGCGGCGAACACGCCACCGGGTAGAGCGTCGGCCCCTCGCCTGGGCGCCGCGTGAATCCGCAAAACAGCTCAGGCAGACGGTGCAGCTCAAGGAAAATCGCCGCGTCAAAGAGTCCGGTAAACACGCGCAAGACGGGCTCGCTTAGACCATACCGTGCCATTCCAGACGCAATCAAGGCGTTGTCGTGCGGCCAGACAGAACCGTTGTGGTAGGACATAGGATTGTAACGCACCGCCCGGGAGCTGACGGTGCGGATACCCCAGCCAGTAAACATGTCTTCTTCTAGCAGCCCGCGGGCCACAAGGCGGGCGCGCTCCGGGCTGGCGATTCCCGTGAAGAGGGTGTGACCCGCGTTCGAGGTTCGCACCTGACAGGGCCTTTTTCTGCCGTCCAGAGCCAAGGCATAGGAGGAGATGGCGTCACACCAGAACGCCTTCTCGAATCTTGCCCGCAGTTGCGCTGTTTGTATTCGCAGTACCGACGCGTGCTCGTGCCGGCCCAGGGCTTCGGCCAGCGCGGCTGCCCACTGGCGGGCGGCGTAAACGTATCCCTGCACCTCGCACAAGGCGATGGGCCCTTCGGCCAGCGTGCCGTCCGCGTGGAAGATAGCGTCGCGCGAGTCCTTCCAGCCTTGATGCTCGAGCCCCTTGGGGGAACGCCGCGCGTACTCGACAAATCCGTCGCCGTCCACGTCGCCGTGCTCGTCTATCCAGCGCAGGGCCAGCTCGATATTGGGCCAGATGCGCTCAATCAGCGCGCGATCACCTGTGCGCTCAAAATAAGCCCCAGCGAGCATGACGAACAAGGGCGTGGCGTCCACGCTGCCATAATAGCGCCCGAAAGGGACTTCTCCCAAGGCCGCCATTTCGCCCTTGCGCGTCTCATGGAGAATCTTGCCAGGCTCGGCATCCGCAGCCGGGTTGGTTTCGGTGGCTTGTGTGGCCGCCAGATAAGTGAGCACGCTGCGTGCCAGCTCCGGTTGGATCCAGAGGGTCTCGAACGCCGTGATAATGCCGTCGCGTCCGAAGGCGGTGCTGAACCAGGGAACGCCGGCGTAAGGATAGGGTCCGTGGGGCGTATCGGTGATAAGCATGTGCAGGTCGGCCGCAGCACGGTTCACCCAGTCGTTAAACTGCTCGTTGGACGTGTGAACCTGCGGTACCCGCCTCCGAGCTGTTTCCAACGCTCGGCCGGCCTGCTCGAAGGCTGTTTCGAAGGCCAAGACTTGAGGTGCCGAAGAGGACTCGGGCTCGCAAGCAGCGGTAAGGTAGAACACCTCGCGTCCGCGGGGCTGCAAGTGGAGATTGAAATGCAACTCCCCAGGCTGAATGCGAGCTGGAGGCGGGGAGCACCGCACGCGGGTTCGGCGAAGCGCGCGGTCGAGCCCCTTATAGGCGACCACCACTTCGCCGCCTTTAGTCTCCACACCCAGTGGATTGCCCCGCCGCTCTCGCCGGATCCCACGAACCTCGAAGACATCGGCAAAGTCCGACTGCAGCTGAACGGAGAGAGAGACGGCAACGGGCGACAAGCTATAGCTGGTAATGATGATCCGTTCGTAGCAGACCGCATTCCAGAGGAACTTTTCGCGCGCGAGATGCAGAGTGCCACGCGGCAGGACCACGTTGCCGTCCGTGAGGATGTCGGAATTAGTAAGGTCGACTGCCAGCAGGGCGTTGTCTTCCTTAACGGAGGAGCTAAGCAGCATGGGGCGCTCGCCGTTGAGTTTGAGTACCAGGCGGGAAAGGAAGCGCGTCCCCTCATGATACAAGCCCTGTGTGCCCTGCCCGATCGGCTCGATGTCCCCGTGGCGGTCAAACACGGCGAAGCTTTCGCCGTGCTTCAGAACCTGGGTGCGACTATCAGCAAGCGAGGACGTTGCCAGGATATAGAAGTGGTCCCTGACGCGGATGACTTCTTTGACGGTATTGCCAGCTGGCATGCCGAATCTCCCCTGGGCCGCGAGCAAGTTGAACCCCCCGCATTTAGTCTATCGATTCGGCAAAAACCGATACGACTCCAAGATCTAGCGTGGCGCACCCATTGAAACCTTTCCCTGGTTTTGACGGCCGGAGTGCCCAGAACGCCGCTTCCCAAGCCCACAGAGACGGTGACGCTCAAAGTCTGCTCCGGAACACGCCAGATGCAGAGGCTCCCCACCCCACCACAGAAAGGCTGCACCTCTTCGCCAGGCGGCGGGGCTATAGCCGCGCATGGCTAGTTGTTCTCACTGACCCCGGAAAGCGATCGCAGGTGAAACGGACGCCTCCCGCCGTCATTCCCCAACGAGGCCAGAGGTGACGCTCCAGCAACGGCCGGAAGAGGTCCAGAATGGTCGAATGTCCGGCGCGCCAGGCTCGCGACTTTGGCTTTGCACGCTGGCCTGACCACCGCTTGTTCGCGCACCCGCCCGTAGACGCGCAGGTAGTCGAGGGCCATGCGTTCTGCGGTGAATCGGCTCTCGAAAACGCGGCGGCAACGCTGGCGGTCCAATTGCGACACGTACCGGACCGCGACCACCGCCTCCTCCACATTGTCAACGATGTAGCCCGTGACGCCATCACTTACCACCTCGGGCACTGAGCCGCGGCGGAAGGCAATCACCGGGGTTCCGCAAGCCATAGCTTCAATCATCACCAGTCCGAAGGGCTCTGGCCAGTCCAGCGGCATGAGCAAGGCCAGCGCCTTCCCTAGAAATTCCTCTTTCTCCCGCTCTCCGATCTCGCCAATGAACTCGACGAAGGGCTGATCCAGCAGCGGTCGGATGACCTCGCGAAAATACTCGCCGTCGGCGCGGTCGACCTTGGCAGCAATCCGCAGCTTGATGCCGGTGCGGCGAGCAATCTCGATGGCTCGGTCGACACCCTTCTCCGGAGAGATCCGCCCCAAAAAAGCCAAGTAATCACCCGGCCGAAGGCTAGGCCGATAGAGGTCCACCGGTAGTCCGTGATAAACAGTCGCCTGCCAGTTCAGCCAAGGCAGCGGCCGGCGCTGGGCATCAGAAATTGAAACCACCGGCACGTCGCCGAACTCCCGGTAAAGAGGCACCAAATCGGGAATATCCAAGCGCCCGTGCAGAGTGGTCACGTGCGGGACGCGCTGGCGGCGGCTCAAAGGGAAGTGCAAGTAGTCGACGTGATAATGAATAATGTCGAAGTCTTCCGCGCGTTGCATCACCTGTTCCAGCATGAGGACGTGATGAGCCAACTGGTCGATGCAGCGGGAATCCAGCCTCAGGGCCTGCGGGCACTGGGGAACCAGGCGAGCCGAGGTCACCGAATCGCGGCTGGCAAACAAAGTGACGTCATGGCCCTGGCGGACCAGCTCCTCAGTGAGATAGGAAACGACACGCTCGGTACCGCCGTAGAGCTTTGGGGGAACACTCTCATAGAGCGGCGCAACTTGGGCGATCCTCATGCGCACACCTCCTAAAAAATTTCTCTCTTTCTCCTTACGACTTCCTGAAGGCAACTAGCCAAAAAACCGCGTTGCCAAACGGACCGGCGACTTCACATCGCCATGCTTCTGCGGTGTTCTGGAAGGCTTAAAAACCCCTCGTCATTCTTTCAAAAGCTCGCTAAGAACAAATCATACTCAAACCGACCGCCTTTCGGCAAGAGGGCATTGGCCTTGGGCCCAGGACTGCTGCCGACCGAAGTGGGCAAAGCAACCGCCGCCCGACTCCACATGCACTGGTAGGGGACTCCCTCTGCCTCGATGTACGGTAGACTATCCATTATAACCGTGCTGCCATGAGGTCGCGCTCGTTGCGCAGTACGAGCAAAGAGTGGCACCCTTGGATGGCCCGAAGACGGGAATGGAAGAACGCGAGCACTACGAAACAGGAGAACTCGTGAGTGTAGAACCGCCCTCAGAGAACATTAAGGAAGTTGTGAAGACGAAATACAGGGAGGCCACCCTTTCCGACGTGGTGGTACGCGGCCGCGTGCCGCCGCAAATCTGCAAGAGCATCGAGTTGTGGGTGGGGTGCGTGGCCGGTGCTTTAGAAGAATCAGAGTATCGGGGCCAAGCTAGCTGCCGCCGGTTTCGAGCCTCGAATTGAGCCCACGCGGGTCTACGGGGTCGGGGACGACTCCCGTCAGTTTCTCGCCGCTCACGGAGTCGATGCCAACCCCATCGCCCCGGCTGTCGATGGCAAATTCATCAGTGCTTTCGTGCGGGCCTGCTTCTCAGCGGGCTTCAGGAACAGCAAGAGAACGGCGGAAGGCCCGGGATGATGGCAGGAACCCGATTTGGAAACGAACTCAGGCGATGGTACCGTCATGCCCAGCGACTTTTTCATGTGCTGGTGGGCTTGACCTTCCTGGCGCTGGCGGTTGCGGGCGCCTGGGTGTCGTTCGGCGAGTGGCGGGATTATCTGCGCACGCCGTCGGCCGGCGTGTGGAGGTTCGGAATCCTGGTGGGCTTCACCGTGATGCTGGTGATTCTGGGCCTTTATTCTTTTCTTAAAGCTCGCGGCGTTCGCGAGCGGTAGGCCACCCAGACCGTTCGCCAGAAGGATCTGGCCTGAGCTTCATTGAACTCGAGAGCCCAACCCGTCTCCGCCGCCGCGGCGAGTGTGTCTCGAGTCTTTGAGCGACACCGGCTGACCAACCAAAGCAAACCAGGTGAGGTTCTGTCGAGCACAAACGCGGAATAGGCCGTACCCCCAGTGGTCCGGAGCACTGTCACGAGGTTCGCACCTGCGAAATCCAGCAGTGTGAGGTCATTCATGAAAGATGACCAAGCTCAGGGTGCCGCCGAGACGGTCACCGGTCCGGCGGAGCCAAAGTATTTCTACCGTCCGGAGGACCTTCGCGACTGGGACTTCGAGCGCGACCTCGGTTCTCCCGGGGAATACCCCTTCACGCGGGGCATCTACCCTAACCTCTACCGCGACCGCCTGTGGACGATGCGGCAGTACGCAGGTTACGGCACCGCCGCCGAGTCCAATGCGCGCTACCGTTACCTGCTCGCGCAAGGCAGCACCGGGCTCTCTGTGGCCTTCGACCTTCCCACGCAGATCGGCCTCGATTCCGACCATCCCCTGGCCCAGGGGGAGGTCGGCAGAGTCGGTGTGGCCATCGACTCACTGGCGGACATGGAGGCGCTCTTCGAAGGTATTCCTTTGGACCGCGTGTCCACCTCCATGACCATTAATTCCACGGCCGCCATCCTGCTAGCGCTCTACTTCGCGGTGGCGGAGCAGCAAGGCGTCCCGCTCGCAAAGCTGTCGGGCACGGTGCAAAACGATATCCTCAAAGAATATATCGCGCGTGGGACTTATATCTATCCCCTCAAGCCGGCGCTGCGGATTGTGACGGACATCTTCTCCTTTTGCCACGAGCATGCCCCGCTGTGGAACACCATTTCGATCAGCGGGTACCACATCCGTGAAGCAGGTTCGACCGCGGTGCAGGAGCTCGCCTTCACCCTCGGCAACGCGATCGCTTACGTTCAGGCAGCCGTCGATCGCGGGCTGGCGGTCGACGACTTCGCCCCTCGCCTCTCTTTCTTCCTGAACTCCCATAACGGCTTCCTGGAGGAAGTGGCTAAGTTTCGGGCTGCGCGCCGCCTTTGGGCCCGGATTATGCGCGAGCGGTTTAAAGCCAGAAATCCCCGTTCCTGGATGTTCCGCTTTCACACCCAAACCGGAGGGAGCACGCTGACCGCTCAACAGCCCGACGTCAACCTGGTACGAGTCACGCTGCAGGCGCTGGCAGCGGTCCTGGGCGGCACGCAGTCCCTGCATACGAACGCCCGGGACGAAGCTCTGGGCTTGCCCACCCAAGCCTCGGCGCTCATCGCGCTGCGCACGCAGCAGATTATCGCGCATGAGAGTGGCGTAGCGAACACGGTCGATCCGCTCGGCGGCTCGTATTGCATCGAAAGCCTCACCAACGAGATGGAGAGGGGAGCCGAAGAGTACTTGTGCAAGATTGACGCTATGGGCGGGATGCTGCCCGCCATCGAAAGCGGATACATCCAGCGGGAGATCCAACAGGCGGCTTACGAGTATCAGCGTGCCATCGAACGCGGCGACCAGGTAGTGGTGGGCGTCAACCGCTATAAGGACTCCGCCAGCCCGTCGCTGCCCATCCTGCGCATTGACCCCGCCATCGAGCGAGCCCAGGTCGAGCGACTGCGGCAACTACGAGCCCGCCGTGATCCGTCACGCGTCGCCCGCGCGCTGGCCCAGGTGGAGGAAGCCGCTCGCTCCGAGGCCAACTTGATGCCGGCCATCCTCGAGGCCGTCAGGGCTTACGCTACTGTGGGTGAGATCGCCGATGCCTTGCGGCGGGTCTTCGGAGAGTACCGGGAGGCCGCGGTGACCTGACCGCAAGGCATGCCACAACCCGCGGGAGAATTCTCGCACTCGGGCCCCAGTCGCCTGGTTCCATCCTGGCCCTCGCCTGGGCTCGAAGGACCTGCATACCGAATTCTCATCGCGCTTCATAGACCACTTTGCCACCCACGATGGTCATCACCACGGAAGCATCCTTGATCTTTTCCGGCGGAACGGCGAAGAGGTCATCCGAAAGGACAATGAGGTCGGCGAGCTTGCCGGGGGCAATGGTTCCTTTGTCTTTTTCCTGGAAGGCCGCGTAGGCGCTGCCCTGCGTGTAGGCGCGCAAGGCCTGGTCGAGGGTCAGCTTCTGCTCGGGGAACCAGCCTTCCGGATGCTTACCGTCGAGCGTTGCTCGTGTGACTGCCGCGTAGACACCCAGCAGCGGATTCAGCGGAGCCACCGGCCAGTCCGTGCCGAAGGCCAGCGGAGCACCCGCGTCGAGCATGGAGCGCCAGGCGTAGCTCCAGCGCGCCCGCTCGCGTCCGATGCGCTTTTCCGCCCAGCGACCGTCGTCAATGGCATGGTAAGGCTGCATGGAGGCGATAACGCCCAGCCTGGCGAACCGCGCGAAGTCCTCGGGGCGGACGTGCTGCGCATGCTCGATGCGAAAGCGGTGCGCCGCCGGATGATCACCGCCCACACGGGCAAAGATGTCCAGCATTTCGGCGTTGGCCCGCGTGCCGATGGCATGAATGGCTATCTGGATGTGTGCTCGGTCGGCGTCGCGCACATAGGCTTCCATCTTCGAAGGAGGATTCATCAAAGGCAGGGGCAAGCCGCGGTTCTGGGGGTCGTCTACGTAAGGAGCATCCATCCAGGCGGTACGCGAGCCGAGTGATCCGTCAGCAAAACCCTTGACGGCTCCCAGTTGAATGAAATCGCTGCCCATATCCTCGGAAAGCCCGGCCTCGGCCAGTCGCTTCCACTCGACGATGGGGACCAGTTCGTAGAAGCGGCAGGTGAGCCAACCCTCCCGCTCGGCGCGCCGCAAAAGCTCGATCTCTCCCGTGAACTCGCCGTCCGGCGTATTCCCGCCCAGGTTCATGTCCTGCACGGACGTCACGCCGACGCGCCGCGCTTCGGCCAGCCCCGCACGGACCGCGTCCTCAAACTCTTCGCGGCTCGGATTGGGAATCACCCGCTCGACCAGCGCCTGGGCCGCGTCCTTCAGGATGCCCGTCGGCTCGCCCGTCTTCGGATCGCGGACGATCACGCCCCCCACCGGATCTCTCATATCGCGGCTAATGCCGGCAAGCTTCAAGGCCAGCGAATTAGCTAAGCCCGCATGGCCATCGTAGCGGCTGAGATACACGGGATTCGAAGGCGTGACCGCGTCGATCATCCAGCGCGTGGGCAGTCGGGCGTCCGGCCACGCCTCTTCGTCCCAGCTGCCGCCCAGCATCCATCGCCCCGGCTTCATCGATTTCGCCTTTTCGGCGATCCGCTGCACGAAGTCTTGTTCATCGCGGGTGCGCTTGAGGTCGATCTCCAGAAGCTGGAAACTGCCATCGACAAAGTGGACGTGGTCGTCAATGAATCCCGGCATGGCGAAGCGGCCTTGCAGGTCCAGCACCCTCGTATTGGGGCCGATATACATCCGAATCTGTTCGTCGTCGCCCACCGCCAGGATCCGCCCGTTGGCGGCTGCCACCGCTTCGACAAAGCTTCCGGGTGCAGTCTTCTGGCCCGGACCTGCATAGGGTTCACCCGTCCAAATTTTGCCGTGGAGCAAAATGACGTCGGCTCCCCGCGGCAATTCGGCCGGCGTGGTCACAACAAATGCCATGATGAGCAAGGGAACTGCCAGGAGGGCGTGGGAAAAGTAAGTCATAAATGTCTGGATGTCGGACGGAAAAGGTCTCGAAGTTACTCGACGCTGGACTCTCGGACTACCTCTTCTTGCGAGGGTGCGTCGCCTGCTGGCCGGACTTGAGAATCCGCTTCACCTCGATGGCGATCAGGTCACCCATGCGCGAAGTGGAAACGGGGCGGCTGCGTCCGGGAAAATCCGCGGTGCGAACACCGCGCTTGAGCACTCTTTCGATGGCGGCTTCGATGGCTTGGGCCGCCGCTTCCATGCGACAGGAATACCTCAGCATCATGGCACCGCAGGCGATGGCTGCCACCGGGTTGGCGCGCTTGCGCCCAGCAATGTCCGGAGCGGAGCCGTGGATCGGCTCGTAAAGGGCGTAGCGCTCGCCCAGGCTGGCCGACGGCAAAAGCCCAATCGAGCCCGAGAGCACCGCGGATTCGTCACTGAGGATGTCACCAAACATGTTGCTGGTGAGTATCACGTCGAAGCGCGTCGGCTTTTCGATGAGCTGCATGGCGCAGTTGTCGACGTACAGGTGGTCGAGTTGCACGTCCGGGTAGGAACGGCCGATGCGCGTCACCACTTCGCGCCACAAGCGCGAGGACTCGAGCACGTTGGCTTTGTCCACGGAGGTCACATGGTTGCGCCGCACGCGCGCGAGCTGAAAGGCTCGGTGGGCCACTCGTTCAATCTCGTGCTCGCGGTAGACTTCCGTGTTGATGCCAATGCGTTCCCCATCGCGCGCGAAGATACCGCGCGGGTTGCCAAAATAGATACCGCCCAGCAACTCCCGCACTATCACCAGGTCCGTGCCCCGCACGATGTCCGGCTTCAAGCTTGAGATGCCAACCAGCGAGTCCAACACCTTGGCCGGCCGAAGGTTAACGTAAAGCCCCAGCCTTTGACGGAGTTGCAGCAGGCCCTGCTCCGGACGCACTTCCGGGCGCTTATTGTCCCACTGCGGGCCCCCTACGGCGCCAAGAAGGATCGCGTGGGAGTTGTTGCAAATGGAGATGGTTTCGGCAGGCAGCGGAACGGCCGTTGCATCCACGGCGCAGCCACCTATCAGCCCTTCCTGAAATAGGAAGAGCGGGCCCTGTACCTCTTCAACCGCCTTCAGGACCTTTACCGCCTCAGCTACGACCTCGGGGCCAATGCCGTCACCTGGTAGAACGGCGACCCGGAAAAGTCCCTGCATAGTCTTGCCATAACTATAGCGGTATGGACCTGGAAATGCAAGAGAACCTAGAAGTTGGGGTCAGCCAAGTCTTATCTCGAGCGCGGGGCTACGTCTAAGTCTAAGGAAATACGAGCATTCTCCCTTTGCTCGGTACTTGCATCTAACCTTTTGATTCTACGCCACTTATGTGATAAACGAGGGCTATGCCTAGGGGTTAATAACCCGCTGGAAAGAGTTGATTTACGCGCTCGTCGGCATGGACGCCTGCCGCTGCCGCTCTTCGAGCCTGTTGAGCTTGTAATTCGTACACCGCCTTGTTCGCCGCCTGAAGGTAGGACCGGGCGGCAGCCTCGACCACGTTGTGGCTGCTCGCCTGGCCGCTGAATTCGCGGCCCTCAAAGCGCGCCCGGACCACCACCTCGGCCACTCCATCCGTCCCGGAACCCACCGTGTGCACAGAGAAATCAACGATTGTTCCTGGGATGCCGATGATGCGGTCAATCGCGCGGAAAGCGGCGTCGCAGGGTCCTTGGGCGGTGGCGGAATCGTGGTAGACCTGGCCATCGCGCTCGAGCTCGATGGTAGCGGTGGAAGGACCTTCGGTCGACGCGACGGTCTGGAAGGAGCGCAGGCTGTAGGTTTCCGGCAGGTGATCGAAGCCTTCGCGCACGATCGCGATCAGGTCCTCGTCGTAAACCTGCTTTTTCCGGTCAGCTAAACGGCAAAACTGCTGGTAGGCGCGATCCAGTTCCGGCTTGCTGAGACTATAGCCGAGTTCCTCGAACCGCTTGGCTAGCGCGTGCCGGCCCGAGTGCTTGCCTAGCACAATTTCATTCGAAGACATTCCCACCGTCTGCGGAGTGATAATCTCGTAAGTGATGGCATTCTTCAGGACGCCATCCTGGTGGATGCCCGCTTCGTGGGCAAACGCGTTGCGTCCCACGATGGCTTTGTTCCGCTGCACTTCCACGCCGGTGAGGCGCGTGAGGAGCTGGCTCGACGCATACAGCTCTTCGGTACGAATTTCGGTGTAGACCGGCAAGGCGTCGCGACGGACGTAGATGGCCATCACGACCTCTTCCAGCGCCGCGTTGCCCGCGCGCTCACCAATGCCGTTGATGGTGCACTCCACTTGCCGGGCCCCGCCCCGTATGCCGGCCAGCGTATTAGCCACCGCCAGCCCCAGGTCGTTGTGGGTGTGGGTGCTGAGCATCACACGGTCCATGCCAGGCACTTTGGCCTTCACGTCGGCAAACATCTGTTCGTATTCGGGCTCCAGGCAATAACCAACTGTGTCCGGCAGATTTAGCACAGTGGCGCCAGCCTCGACCGCAGCATGGCAGCACTCGATGAGGTAGGCGCGATCGGTGCGGCCCGCATCCTCGGGGGAAAACTCGACGTCCGCGCAGTAAGACTTGGCATAGCCCACCGCCCAACTAATCTGCTTCAGCACTTCCTCACGCGTCTTGCGCAGCTTGTAACGCAGGTGGACGTCCGAGGTGGCGAGAAAGGTATGAATGCGTGGACGCGCGGCGCCCTTCAGGGCTTGCCACGCGCGGTCGATGTCAAGCTGGCTGGCGCGAGCGAGGGCCGCGATTACGGGGCGGCGGATTTCCGCCGCGATCGCTTGCACTGCTTCGAAGTCGCCCTGGGAAGCAACAGGGAAACCGGCTTCAAGGATGTCGACACCCAGGCGGTCAAGCTGGCGAGCCATCTCGAGCTTCTCCTCGAGATTCATGCTGCAGCCGGGGGACTGCTCGCCGTCGCGCAACGTAGTGTCAAAAATGTAAACCTTTTCTGGCATTGTCCACTCCGTTTGTTAGCGGCTCTCGGGGTCTGGAGCTCTGATTGTCCTACCGGTCGGTCGGTCCGGTCAAGTCCCCTCTGCGGTCCTCCTTCCTTGCCAGCAAGCTCCTACGCAGATTTCTGTCCGCGGTTGCTGAGCCGCTTCCACCCCGGCCCGACCCAGCCGAGTGCGCTTTGAGCGATCCTTGCCGGCGCCTCGGTCCTGTGTTTTCAACCGGATTTCCGGTTCGTTTCGTCAAATGCATCTCTCGTGCACCACCCATGCGCTAGGCACAAGGCTCCTCAGCCGACCGTCCGCCCTGCAGCAGGCACATCGGGCAGCGAAGCCGGCGCTCAGGATGCGCAGGAACAGGCGAAACCGAGTCTCGCCGGCACCTCCGGAAAGTGTCCTCTCGTGTTTTCAATCACATATCCGGTTCGTTTTGGCAAAAACCGGCTGCGTTTGCGGGCATTGAGCGCTGCACCGCTCGCTCAGGTGCGAGCTCGGATAGACTGTTACAAACCGCACTTTGCATACAAAGCGCACCGTGAATAGAAAGCCGAGGGCGCGGTCTACAGGTGCAGCGGGAGCAGTATAAGGGGCGAAGGCCGGAGTTCAGCCAATCGTCATTTTTGTCGCAAACGCACGCATGGTAACGGCCGGGGAACCTTGCGATTCCGGGAGTGTTAGAATGAAAGCAACTTCTTGCTTTGCCCGGAGGTCCCATGAGAACGCTCATCGCTTTGGTGGTCTTCCTCGGCGGCTCGACGTGGACCGCTTCTTCTGCCGCCGCGGGTCCGACTCTTTTTTTGGCTGGCCAGGAACAGCAAAATCCCGCTCCCTCTTTTCCGGCAACGCCGGGCCAGCCCACCGAGCCGGTGATGATCCGGCCTACCAGGCCACCCAGTGCCGCTCGGTTCCCTGACGAACCGCCACAACCAGAGGCTAGGCTGCAGAGACCACCCTTTAATGCAGCGAAAGCCCGCCAGCAGGCCCGGGAGCTAGCCGACCTCGCCAGCAAAATTCCCAGCGAGATCGACCAAGTGTCCAAGAATGTCCTGCCGAAGGACTTGGACGAGCAGCTCAAGCGGATACAGAAGCTCGCCAAGCAGCTGCGGTCGCAGCTCGCGCAATAGGCGCCAGACCTTCGGTGGCAGAGCGAAGCATCTTGCGGGGCCTTACCCTTAAGGCGCGCGGCGCGAGGACGCGCGCGCAAAGTGATCGTAGCCAGCGGCCGCGAGAGGTTTGGCTCGGCCATCGAGGCCTATCAGCCACCGTTGCTTCTTTAGGGTGATCACTCCGATCTGGGTCAGTGGCACACCCTGGTATTTTGGCGGGATCCGTTTGGCTTGGCGCGACGGAACCGTGAAGAGCAACTCGTAATCCTCGCCTCCCTCAAGTGCCAGCCGGAGGGCTTCCGTTGGCCGCACCAGAACTCCGGGAAAGGGAATCAGCCGGGCATCGATGGTGGCGCCTACGCCGCTCGCTTGGCAGAGACGAGCGAGGTCGCTCGCCAGGCCGTCACTTAGGTCGATGGCGGCGGAAGCTAATTTGCGGCGAGAGAGGAAGCGGCCGAGGGCGCACCGCGGCTCCGGATAGAGATGCTTATGAAGCGCGAGAGCTAGGTTGCGGCCTGGTGGTCTCACGTGCCCGCGTGGAGCCAGGCCTCGTGGCCGCTGGAGCCAACGCAGCCCCAGGGCCGCCAACCCTAACTGGCCGCTGACAAAGATGGCATCGCCAGGGCGCGCGCCACAACGGCGCAGGGCGTGCCCGCGCTCCACCTCGCCAGCCGCCACGACATCAATGAACATGCGGGTGCGGGAGACCGCCGTGTCGCCGCCCACCAGAGTAGTCCGGAAACGGCGCGCCAAGCGAAAGAATCCACGATAGAAGGCCTCGGCCCAGGCGCGGCCGGCGCGAGGCGAGACGGCGAGAGAGAGGAGGGCGAAGCGCGGCGTTCCGCCCATGGCTGCCACATCGCTCAGGGAACGTGCCAGGGCGCGGTGGCCGGCGCTTTCCGCGGGATGGAGGGCAAAATCGAAGTGGACGCCTTCCAGCAGCAGGTCGGCAGTGAGCACCAACTCACAGCCGGGCGCCACGCGAACCAGCGACGCGTCGTCGCCTATTCCCAGCGTCACGAGGCCGCGGCCCGGCACCGCGCGCTGGCGGATCCAGCTTACCCATTCAGCTTCACTTCTCCAACTTCGCAGGCAGGCCTCGCTCCGATCAAGCGAAGATTCAGTGTTGAGCTGGGTTTTGCGGGGCGCCCGGGGTTCCCTGCTCCCGATCCTGGTCCAGCCTTACCTTGAGGCGCCACAGCGCTTTCAGAGTAATCAGGTTCAAGGCGCTCAAGATCAGTGCGACTTCATAGCGTCCCATGGCGACGGCGGCGCCGACCACCGCAGTACTCCAGATGCTTGCCGCCGTCGCCGTACCGCGCACGGTTGCGCCGTCTCGGAGAATGGCTCCGCCTCCCAGGAAGCCGATGCCGGCGATCAGGCCCTGCAAGACCCGCGACTGGGCTGCGGCGTCCAGGGTGGTCACGAGGAGCAGGTAGCCGCAGCTCGCCATGGCGACGATGGGAAATGTTCGCACGCCGACGCCGTGGGCCTCCCGTTCCCGCTCCCAGCCGACGGGCAGGGTCAGCAGATAGGCTACGAGAATCTTCCCCAGGCTGATCCAGACCTGGGAGGCATCCAGGCCGGCGATGGCAGCATGGAGCATGGTCGGTCGGAGACAAAACTCCGTGGTGCTTCGCGGGGCTAATGCGCCTTCGTCAACACCACCAGGGTGCTATCGTAGTCGCCGCGCAAGCTAAAGTTCAGGCCGTGATGCATCAGGAACGAGCCGCTCATCACTTCCGCTTTCTCCACCAAGCGGTCGTCCGTCGTCTTCACCCGGTACTGGGCCTGCTCGTCGAGCCCGCGCAGGAAGATGGTGGGCGCGGGCCGCAGGAATTGCTGCGAATGCAGAAAGGCGAAGAGCACTACCTGCTGGCCGTCGCGGGCGACGTACTCGTTGGCGGTCAACTCGCCTTCGCGGGGAGAGAAAAGGCGGTAGAGGTCCCCGCTCTGGACGGTCTCGCGCACGCTCTTGTAGTAAGCCACCATCTGTTTTGCCAGACTAAAATCTTCGTCGGACCACTTGTTCAGATTGGCGCCAATCCCCAGCGCGCCCTGCATCGCCACCAAAAAGCGGAATTTGAGCGGCGTCGAGCGGCCGTTGAGGTTCGGCACATCCGTGACCCAGCTCGACATGACCTTGGGCGCGTAGGCGAACGTAAAGCCTTCCTGGATGCGCAGCCGGTCGAAGGCCTCTGTATTGTCGGAGGTCCAGACGACGTTGGCGCGCTCCAGCACCCCCAGGTCCACGCGCCCTCCTCCGCCCGAGCACGATTCGATCTCCAGCCCCGGGTGTCGGGCCCGCAGCCGGTCCATGATCTCATAGACATGGCGTACGTACTTCACCCACACCTCTTTCTGTTCTGCCAGGGGCGCCTCCGGCCAGCCGGGCTCAGACAAGTGGCGGTTCATATCCCACTTGATGTAGCGGATGTTGTTCTCGGAAAGGATCTTGTCGAGGGCGCCCAAGATGTATTCCTTCACGTCGTCCCGCGCCATGTTGAGCACCAGCTGGTTGCGCGCCTCGCTGCGCGGGCGCCCCGGGAAGTTAAGCACCCAGTCAGGGTGGCGGCGGTAGAGGTCGCTGTTGGGGTTCACCATCTCGGGCTCGAACCAGAGGCCAAATTCCATACCCAGTTGGTTGACGTAGCGGATGAGGGACTGCAGGCCGTGGGGGAACTTCTGGGGATTTACGTACCAGTCGCCCAGGCCGGCGTGGTCATCGTTGCGCTGGCCAAACCAGCCGTCATCTACCACAAACAGCTCGACGCCGATCCGTGCCGCCTTTTCGGCCAGCGCCTTCTGGCCTTCCTCGCTGACGTTGAACGTGGTCGCTTCCCAGGAGTTGTAAAGCACTGGGCGGACGTGGGGCCGGTCATGATCCGGCAGAATTTCGTCGCGCTCGAAGCGGTGCATCAGCCGCGAGGCGCCACCGAATCCGCGGGCGCTATAGCCTCCGTAATAAGGCGGCGTCTCAAAGGTCTCGCCCGGCTTCAGGAGCCAGGAAAAGTCAAAATCGTTGTAGCCGCCCGTCACTCGCACCTGGTGAGCCGGCGGTGTATCCTCGATGACTAGCTTCCAGTTTCCGCTCCAGCCAACGGCACCGAACCAGACGCGGCCATGCTCCTCATCGGCCTGGCCGGCGTCGATCGCAAACCACGGATTGAGCTGGTGGCTGGTGTTGCCGCGGCGGCTCTCGAGTACGATCTTGCCGGGATGGATGGGCGTGCGGGTAAGCTGGGTCTCGCCCGCCCAGCGTCCCGTCAAGTAGGTCAAGCGATAGCCCTCGCCGGGGGGAGCGTACCACACGCCCGCTTGGACGCTCTCAAGGGTAATGGAGTCCGGAGTCCGGTTCTCCAGGCGGGCTTGCTTGCGAATGATATCCTCCTTGGGAAACACCCGGTACGTCAGGTCAACGAACAAGTCGTACTGGATGTCCTTGAGACGGATTACCAGCGTGTCGTCGCGGATCTCGTGGGACACATACTTTAGCACCAGGTCGCGGACTCCGTTGGCCAGGATGACCTTGAGTGCTGGTTCGTTGTAGTAGCGACCGCCCCAGCCCGGGTATTCGAGGTTGGTCATCGTCTCGCTCGAATCGAAAGACGCATGCTCCGGAGCGGCATGGAGCGGTGCCAAACCTTCATCGCCCTCCAGGCGCTCGCCCCAGTAGGCAGCCTGCAGCTCATTTCTTTCGTTCAGGCCCATAACGTAGGAGGTGTGGTCCGTGGTGAGCACCCAAAGTTTCAGGGCGGGAAGGAAGCGCACCGGCTCCGCTCGAGGGATAGCCTGCTCTGCGTTCAACGCCCTAGTGGCCAGGAACAGCACCCCCATGCAGCCGATGAATCCCCTCCCGACAGAACGGCCGTACCCAACGCGCTGCCAGCCGCTCCAAACGCGGCAATGATGGAAGCACATGCTAGGACCTCTGCAAAGGTTCAAAGCTCCGGGCCTGCTACCCCTGCGGTCAGGCTCGAGTCATTATTCGAGTGTATTGAAATGGGCGTCAAGCGCGCTGCCTTTGGGGGGAGATGGGAGGAGCAGCCTGAACGGAACCGGATCGGCCGCCTTCCCCGCCCAGCCTGCGCCTGCGGCGACGCCGACGAAGCCCCCACCCTCAATGCGGTAGTCCACCCGACACACTCTTCATGGAGTAAACAAACTGCTTGATCTCGAGCCGGCGCTGGTCCACCTCTGCCAAGTGTTGATCGTAGAGCTGCTTGTGGAGCTGAAACTCCTTTTCCGCCAGCTCCTTCTTTCCCAGGTGAACGTAAGCCTGGCCGAGCCGGAAGTGGGCGTCCGGGAGATTGGGCGAGAGGCGTACGGCTTGCTGATATTCCTGGACGGCTCTTTCATACTGGTGGCCTGCCGAATAAAGGTTCGCCAACTGGAGATGGGCCTCGGCGTAGGCTGGAGCAAGCTCGATGGCCCTCCTTAGCAGGGATTCGACTTGGTCCAGTTTCGCGCCCGACAGGTCACTGCGGTTCCCCTTCCAAAGGCTCACCGCGTAATAGAAGAGGGCCTGCGGGTCGCGGGGCCGGAGATCAGCCAAGCGGCGGAAGCGTTCCACCACCTCGTTGACCAGGCTGGGAGAGAGGTCATAAGCAGCGCTCAGAAAATAGTAAGCGCGCGGGTCAGAGGGATTGAGGTCGGTAGCTCGCATAAGCGCCTTGACCGCGTCATCGTAGCTGCCGCGCAGGAAGAGCGCTAAGCCGAGTCCCACGGCCAGGCGGGGAGAATTAGGATAACGTTTAAGCCCTTCGCCGAACACTTCGGCTGCGGGGCCGGCGGTGTGGTGGACGAGGAGTTCGCAGCCCCAATCGAAGAGGTTGGATTCGCTGGGGTCCATGTGCGCCGCCTTCTCGTACTCGTTGACGGCGGCTACATAATCGCCAGCCTTCTCCTCGATCCCAGCTAGCAGGTTGTGGAGTTCGGCCGTGTCCTGCTGCTTTACCAGCACTTGAATGAGCCGTCGTGCCTGTTCCAAGCGTCCTTCGTAGTTGTAAGCGAGCGCCAGATCGTACCCGTTGTCGTAAGAGGCTGGGTTGAGCTTCTCGGCCTTTTCGAGATACGGAATGGCGGCTGGGATGTGCCCCGTCTTCAGGTACAACGAACCCAGGTTGCGATTGGCGTCGAAGTTGTCTGGCTCGAGCTCGATGACCTTCTGGAATTGCTTTTCGGCGAGTGCCGTCTGGCCCCGCCGCGCTAGGTTCGTGGCTAGGTTGTTACGGGCGGGCCCGGAGTCCGGCCGCAACCGCACCGCCCGCTCGAAAGGTGCGGTGGCCTTGTCCTCCTTGCCCTCGGCCGAATAAACCAGTCCCAGCAGCTCCTGCACCTCAAAGCTGTCCGGTAAAACCTTGGCGAGCCCTTCCAGCTCTTGCTCCGCCGCGGCGTATTGCCCCAAGTTGAAATGCGCTAGTGCCGACTGAAACCTGGAATCGAGGGTGCGGCGGCTTCCACTCGCCTTTTGGCCCGACTGCGGGGGAGACAAGCCGAGCACTAGGAAGGCAGCCAGCAGCGCTACGCCTCGAGGAGCGAACATGCCGCTTCCATCTTACCAGACCAGAAAGTGCGAGGCCGCTGACAGCGGTAGGGGGGCGATTCGATGCTCATGTGGGCCCAGGAAGCACGGCGTCAGAAACGCGGGCCTCGATTTTTCAAGAACCTATACGGTTCGTTTCGTCAAATATCCTGTTCGCACAGCAGAGCGGCGCGAGCTGGCACACGGCTCAGACAAAGTAGACATGTCTGACGAGTCAGACACGATGAGTATTTGCAAGGGCGCTCGGCAGGAGTCAGCACCCCCGCCGAGTCTGCGATACGTCACACCGAACAGGCCGTGCCAGGGCGAGCCTGGCACGGCCGCTGAAGTCTAGATGAGGCGAAATGCTTCGAGTCGCTTCCACTGTTATTTTCCAAGCCGGCCACGCGGGGTTCCGACGCCAGTGCACTGGTCCCAGAGCGGACCCGCATTGGCGCCATTCGACCCCGTCGTGACGTCGTAGAAGTTAGACGAGTAGGCGGTCTTAGAAAAGAGTTGGTCGTAGATGAGGTTATTCTCTTCCGTCGTATAGTATCCGCCGGTGTTGGGAGCCGTTCCCAGCCGGTTGTTCGAAGCGTTGACGATACCGGCGAGAGCTGGCGAGGCTACACTGGTGCCTCCCACGATGACCCAGCCGCCGTATCCGAAGGAATCGTAGACGTACACGCCGCTAGCCGGATCGGCGTCGAATGAAAGGTCAGGAGTCTGCCGGGCCGTCTGCCCGAACTGTGGATACTGGAAGGGAGCCCAGGGCCCCATGCCGTTGGAAAACTGCGGGGGATTCTGCCACAGCTCATACTGACTGACGCCCCCTCCGGAACCCGACCAGCAGCTCTCGTTCAGGAAATTGCCATTGGCATCCCGGTTCACCGTCGTGCCCCCTGCCGACACCACCCATGGCGAAGAGCTCGGATAGGCCGCGCCTAATCCGGAGTCACCTGCGGAAGCAAAGTAGACGATTTGCTTCCAGTAGTTCCAGAAAAAGTACCCGTCGTCATTCACCTCGTTGGCGAACTCCCCGCTTCCCCAGCTATTGGATATATCACCGCCGCCTGCTGCGCTCACCAACTGGCCTGCGACGTATTCAGCGTAGAGCAGGTCGTCGTAGCTGTTGGAGCATGCCTCGACCAAATAGATGCGGGCAGCCGGCGCCATCGCATGAGCCCACTCGATATCTAGGTCTTCTTCCAAACCCCAGCCCACGTCGGCGGGAGGAACCGTGCAGTGGCCGTTGCCATTGGCGTAGACCTTCGTGAAGTTAGCTGCCGGCAGCCCAAAGTTGGCTGAGAACGCCGCCAGGTCGGACGCCGCCTTGGGGTTATCATAGGCGTCCACCAGGGCGATCGCTCCCCAGCCACCTGAAGGGTGCCTGGTGCCACCCGCGGCCGGATTACACCCGGCGTAGATAGGCCCCACCCTATAAACGCAGCCCAGGGATGCCGGTGTCTCCGCGAACGTATAGTCCGGATTAGCCGTCGACGCCTGTCGCCCGGCTGGGACAAAGATTAGATGGTTAGTGTGAGCGCGCACGCCAGCGTCCTCGGGGCGCACTACACTGCTTTCTGGAACGACTACCCGGCCCTCCGGCTTCACGGCCTGAGCCTGGCTTTCATTAGGTGCAGACTCTGCCTGCGCTTGCGGGACTGCTGTTGGCGTCCTGGCTGGGTCGGGGCGATCCTCTTGGGCTACCCATGCCAAGGTTGGCACAACGGCACATGCGACGATCACCGCCGAAGCACGAAGGAGCCTTCTGGTCCATCGTCCTGCCTTAGCTCCGTTCGCGCCCCGCCATCCGCGGGGTTCGGTGTTTCTCAATTGGGTTGTCATACGGTGTTCCCCTCCTTAAGTTGTGTCATCCATGTCTCTGTTAGGTTCGTCTCAAGCCACACGTCGTCTGCGGTTGAAGAGCTCGGCGGGGCCCCTTCCTTTGTGCGGCTACCGGGCAATCCGGTAGCCCGACGCGCCCCAACTTATGATCGCACGAGAGTTACTGCAATGGAGCGTTTCTTGCATTAATATGACAAAATTGTGACATGCTAACCAATTGCCGCGGAAAGAGTTAGGACAAGCAGCTGGACCCAGCCCGCGAACCAGCTTGGATACAACCGACATCCCCGCTCCCCACCCCGGCTCCCGCCCGCCCACAAACCGCCTCCGGCTCTTGTCCTACAATGGCTTCATGGAGGTTAACGAATTCGATTATCACCTGCCGCCCGAGCTAATCGCGCAATACGCCTTGGCGGAGCGCGATGCGTCGCGCCTGATGCTACTCAACCGCCGCAGCGGGACCTTCTCCGACCACCAGTTCCGTGACCTCCCCAGGCTGTTGCAGCCCGGCGATCTGGTGGTGTTCAACAACACCAAAGTCCTTCCCGCCCGCCTGCTCGGCCAGCGGCGCGGCACGCGAGCGCAGCCTATTGGCAAGCGCAACCCCGCCCGGCGCGACTACCTCACCGCCGAAGTCGAATTACTCCTTTTGCGTCAGGAAGAGGAAAACACGTGGCAGGCCCTGGTGCGCCCCGGCCGGAAGGTTCGCACCGGTGAGGTGCTGGGCTTCCGCCCCAGCCCGCCGGAGTCAGGTGTCACGCTCGAAGCGGAGGTGCTGGGCCGCGGACCCTATGGCGTCCGGCGCGTGCGGCTGACGGCCCAAGGCGGCACCGTCGCCGAAGCCATCGAGCGTCTCGGCCACGTGCCTTTGCCGCCCTACATTCGCCGTCCGGATAGCGCTGAGGATCGCCACACCTACCAAACCATTTACGCCAAGGTGCCCGGGGCGGTAGCCGCCCCCACCGCGGGATTGCATTTCACTCGGCGCATCCTGGAGGCGCTCGACGCGCGCGGTATCGAGCGCTGCGAAATAACGCTGCACGTGGGCGCGGGCACGTTCCGGCCCGTCCACGCCCAGCGCGTCGAGGAGCACCGGATGGAGGCCGAATGTTACCAGATCACGGCCGAGGCAGCGGAGGCGGTGAACCGCGCCCTCGCCGAGAGGCGGCGGGTAATAGCCGTAGGCACCACCAGCGTCCGCACGCTCGAGCATGTCGCCGCTGCCCATTCCGGCAGGATCGTTGCCGGGCGTGGCGAGACGAGCCTGTTTATCTATCCGAGCTTCAATTTTCAAGTGGTGGGCGGCCTGCTGACCAATTTCCACCTACCGAAATCGACGCTGCTGATGTTGGTGTGCGCGTTCGCGGGGCGGGATCTGACGCTGCGCGCCTACGGCCACGCGGTCGCACAGCGATATCGATTCTATAGTTACGGCGACTGCATGCTGATCCTCTAAACGGCAGGGTGCGTGAAACCTTGAGCCCAGCCTATGAAATTGACACCTGACCGAGGCTTAGAATAGGCTCGAGCGCTTGTGTCAGAGTGCCCCCCCTCTACTGCATGACGGTGCCTGAAAAGAGGCTTGCATGGCGGATGAGAAGTTGCCAGCGCGTTCCGAAGATTTCTCCGAGTGGTACAACCAACTGGTGTTGAGGGCTGAGCTTGCCGATTACGCCCCCGTGCGTGGCTGCATGGTGGTGCGTCCGTACGGCTGGGCGCTGTGGGAGAACATCCAGGCGGCCCTCGACCGCCGCTTTAAAGCCACCGGCCATCAGAATGCCGCCTTTCCCATGCTGATTCCGCGCAGCTTCATTGAGAAGGAGCGCCGCCACGTAGAAGGCTTTTCGCCCGAGCTGGCGGTGGTCACGATCGGCGGCGGCGAGACCCTGGCGGAACCGCTGGTGCTGCGTCCGACGTCGGAGACCATCATCGGGCACATGTGGTCCAAGTGGATCCAGTCCTACCGCGACCTGCCCGTGCTCATGAATTTGTGGAACAACGTCGTGCGCTGGGAGCTTCGCACCAAGCTCTTCCTGCGCACCCTTGAGTTCTACTGGCAGGAAGGCCACACGGCGCACGCCACCCGGGAGGAGGCGGAACGCGAGACCCGCCAAATGCTCGATATTTACGCCGATTTTGCCGTCACCGACGCGGCGATCCCGGTGATCCCTGGGCGCAAATCGGAAGCGGAAAAATTTGCGGGCGCGGAAACGACCTACTCCATCGAGGCGATGATGGGTGACGGCAAGGCCTTACAGGCGGCTACCTCCCATTTCCTCGGGCAGAATTTTTCCCGCGCGTTCGAGATTCAATACCTCGACCCCAAGGGCCAATTGCAGTACTGCTGGACTACCTCCTGGGGGCTTTCAACGCGCTTCATCGGCGCCATCATCATGGTCCACGGCGACGATCAGGGACTGATCCTGCCGCCGCGGCTCGCCCCCATCCAGGCGGTAATAGTGCCCATTTTCCGGAACGACGAGGAGAAGGCAGCCGTCCTGGCGGCAGCAGACCGGTTAAGGGCAGCGCTGGCGGCCGCCGGCATCCGCGTGAAGCTGGACGACCGCGAGGGCGTGAGCCCTGGCTGGAAGTTCAACGACTGGGAGATGCGGGGTGTGCCGCTTCGCGTTGAGCTCGGTCCCAAGGATTTGGCCCGGCAGTCCTGCGTCGTTGCGCGGCGTGACCGCCCGGGCAAACGGGGCAAGAGTTCTGTTCCGCTTGACGGCATGACGGGTGCCATTTCACGAATGCTGGAGGAAATTCAGCAGTCGCTCTATGAACGCGCCCTCCACTTTCGCGATTCTCGTACTCGCGAGACGCCGACTTACGAAGAGCTTCGGAGCGCCGTCGAGACCGGCTTCGCGCTGGCCTTCTGGTGTGGCGGGGGCGAGTGCGAGGCCCGGATCAAAGAGGAAACCAAGGCGACAATGCGCTGCATCCCTCTGGTGCAGGTAGAAGCCTCCGGTCATTGCGTGGTTTGTCGTCGGCCATCGCAGGAGCGAGCCCTCTTCGGTAAGGCGTACTGACCGCGTCCAGCAGTGAGGGCTGGAAGGCTGCCAGCGGGCAAGCTGTTGGCAGTCAGGGTTTCGTTGAGCCAAAGGCGATGTTGGCCTGCCGAGCCAACAAGCTTCACTCGCCTCGACAATGAAAAGGGGCAGTGCTAAGCTGAAGTCGGTTGGAGGAGGGCAATGAACCCGCGGTTTCTCAGCTAGTTACAGGGGGCGGAGAAACCAGGGACTGCCTGAAGGGGAACGGCTCTTGGGAGGTCGGGAGGCATGAGGCGGTCCGACTCCGGAGAAGGCTACGGCAAGGCGATCTTTGCCCTCGCGATCGTGGCGGGGATAGCCTACATAGCCATCAAAGCCGTGCCCCCTTACGTGGAGAATTATGAGCTGACCGACCACCTGCGCGACCTCGCCGTCCGTGCTACAGTGGAGCGGATGTCCGGCGACAGTGTGACGCAGGATGTGCTGGAATACGCCCATAACCTGGGATTGCCTGTGACGGCAGCGGACGTCAAGGTTACATCCACCGGCGGCATGGTTAAGATCGAACTGGATTACCGGGTCCCCATTGACCTGAAGTTTTATACCCTGTTCCTGCACTTTACGCCCGCGGCAGAAAACCGGGCCTTATAGCGTGTGCTTTACGTTGCCCAATCCGTATCCCCGACAGGTCCGCGGCGGTTGGCGCCCGCTCGGAAAGGCTCTTTTCGCTGGCGGCTGCGCCGTATGCCGGCTTGGCAGAAAGCACTAGTCGCCGCCGCATTCGCCGCGGCCGGGGTGGCTGCCGGAGTTTTCCTTCATTACTACACCGTCTTTTCCGCCATGATCGACGCGCGACTGGGCGGGGAAGTGTTTGACCACGCCTCTGTCATCCTGTCCGCGCCCGAGGAGCTTTATCCCGGTGACGCATGGACACCACAGGCCCTCATCACCCGTTTGCGCCGGGCCGAGTACCGGGAAGGCAGTGCCGCCTCCGGCGTCGGGGAGTACAGCCTTCGCGATGCACGTCTCGAAATTTACCCCGGCCCCGACTCCTACTTCCACGATGGGCCCATCACCGAAGAACCAGCGGCGCTCCAATTCGACAACGGCAAGCTCGCTTCCATCACCCGCCTTTCTGACGGCCAGCCCTTGGACCATTACTGGATCGAACCCCAGGTCATCACTACGCTGTTCGACCAGAGCCGGACCAAGCGGCGCCTGGTGCACTATGAGGACCTGCCCAAGACACTAGTGGACGCCGTGCTGGCCGCCGAAGACCATCGGTTCTTCAGCCATCATGGCGTGAACTTCTACCGCCTGATTGGGGCGGCCATCACCGACCTGCGCGGCGACCGCGGCCTGCAGGGTGGGAGCACGCTGACCATGCAGCTGGCGCGCAGCTTTTTCCTGACGCCGCAGCGTACCCCGCGCCGCAAGCTGGAGGAGATCTTCCTTGCCTTCCTGCTCGAGCAGCGGCTGAGCAAAGAGGAGATCTTCGCCCTGTACGCCAACCAGGTCTACCTAGGCCAGCATGATACCTTCGCTATTCATGGTTTTGGGGAGGCAGCGGACGCCTATTTCGGCAAGGACGTGCGCAGCATAACCCTCCCAGAAGCGGCTTTGCTGGCGGCGCTGATTCGCGGTCCTAACCTCTACTCTCCCTATAAGCATCCAGCCCGGGCAGTGGAGAGGCGCAACCTAGTGTTGCGCCGCATGGCGGAAACAGGCTTCATTACCCGGGAGCAGGAGCGCCAGGCCGCCCAGGCCCCGCTGACGCTCGCCCACCGCGAAGGCGGGGGCAGCGACGCGCCGTACTTCGTCGATCTGGTGAAGGATGAGCTGCTTTCTAAATTCTCCGAGCGCGATTTGCTATCCCAAAGCTACCGCATCTACACCACCCTGGACCTGGACCTGCAAGCGGCGGCCACGGAGTCGGTGCGGACCGGTATGAAGGAAGTGGATGAAGTGCTGGCGAAGCGTCGCGGCAGGCGCAAAGAAGCCGCGCCGCCTGACCCCAACCAGCCTCAAGTGGCTTTAATCGCCCTCGATCCGCACACCGGAGCCGTCCGCGCGCTGGTGGGCGGGCGGGATTATGGGGAGAGCCAGCTCAACCATGTGCTGGCGCGCCGCCAGCCGGGATCTATTTTCAAGCCCTTTGTTTATGCAGCAGCCCTGGATACGGCGGTCAATCCTCTGAGTCCGGGCGCGCCACCCCTCACCACAGCGACGGTGCTCTCCGACGAGCCCACTACCTTTGAATACGAGGGCAAGACCTACGAGCCCCGCAATTACAAGCAGGAATACCACGGCGACGTGACTCTGCGCCAGGCGCTTGCTTATTCCTTGAACAACGCTACTGTGCGTCTGGCCGAAATGGTCGGCTACGAGCGCATCCGCCAGCTCGCCATTCGGGCAGGCATCAATCACGACTTACTCGCCACGCCTGCCCTTGCCCTAGGCGCTTACGTGGCGACCCCCATGGAAATGGCTGGCGCCTACACCGTCTTTGCCAATAAAGGAAAGTACGAATCGCCGTGGCTCATCCAGGCAGTCAAGGACTCAACGGGTCGTGTGCTCTACCAGAGCCCGGTGACGGAGCGGCAGGTGCTCGATCCGCGCGTCGACTATCTCATGGTGAACCTGATGCAGAGCGTCATCGATCATGGCACGGCCTTCGGCGTGCGCGCGCGAGGCTTCAGCGCTCCCGCCGCGGGCAAGACGGGGACCTCCCACGATGGCTGGTTCGCCGGCTTCACTTCCAACTTGCTAGCGGTGGTCTGGATCGGCTACGACGATGACCGAGAGCTAGGCCTCTCCGGATCGGCCTCGGCTCTGCCGATATGGACGGACTTCATGAAGCGCGCTGTCAGCCTTCCGCCTTACCATCGCACGCAGGACTTCGCGGAGCCACCTGGTATTGTCACGGTGCCGGTCACCTTCGCCAACGTTTCACTCTCCTGGGACAAGATGACCACCGGCCAAGAGGTCTTTATTGCTGGCACCGAACCTTCCCCCGAGGGTTTAGGCGAACGATTAGCGGGAGTGTTGCGCAAGATTCTGCCCCTGGGCGAGGCCAATCCGGAAGTACACGCGGCGGGACCGCCGACCACGCCGTCCCCTGCCTCAAGCCTGCCAGGTTCGCCGAATGCGGCCGGCACTTCTTCCCCTGCGTCAGAGTCGCCGGATCCGGCACCGCCGAAGAAACGGGGAGTGATTAAGAAGTTCCTTTCCATCTTCAAGAAGGGGAGCTCGAAGGATGCGAGTCCCCCGAAGGATTGAAAGTTGTCGATTGAACGATGGACGATTGCGGATCAGGGGGAGGCACCTGGTGAAGGTGGCGCTGCTCAACCAGCAAGCAACCCATCGTCCATCTGGGGGGTGAAACATGAACGCTCATCCTCGCACCGTGCTGATCGCCGTGGTCTGTATGCTCCTGGTAAAGAATCTCTCGCTCCGTTGTGCCAGCCTTGCCGTTGAAGGCAGCTCCTCCACGCCGGTGCCGCAGATCAGCCCCCTCTCTACTTCACCACCTTCCAAGACGCTTTCGCCCGAAGAGCGTGGGGACATCTTTATGGCACGCAAGAACTACGCCGACGCGGTCGATTACTACCACCGCGCTCTGGAGCGGAAGGACGAAGCCCGTTTGTGGAACAAGCTGGGTATCGCTTATCAGCAGCAGTTGGACTTCGCCGCCGCGCGCAAGGCCTACGAGCGGGCGATTCATGAGCGGCGCGACTTCGCCGAGGCCTGGAACAATCTGGGAACTATATATTACTTAGGCCAAAAGCCCAAGCGCTCGCTGAAGTACTACCGGCACGCGATTCAATTGAATCCCCAATCCGCTTGCTTCCACATGAATCTCGGGACTGCCTACTACCGTTTGAAGAAGCCCCAGAAGGCAGTGGAGGAATACCGGCAGGCGCTGGTGCTGGATCCCAATATCCTGAACGAGCACTCGTCGGTCGGAACGGTGCTAGATGCCGCCCGCGGCGGCGACGTGGAATACTACTTCTACATGGCCAAGGTGTTCGCTTCGTTGGGGCGTATTCCCGAGTCCATCCGCTACCTCCGCCGCGCGTTCGAAGACGGCTTCAAGGACGTCAAGAAGCTCGACGAAGATCCCGACTTCCTCAAGATCAGCAAGGACCCCGCCTACATCGCCTTGCGGAACAACCCGCCGCTGCCGATTAGGAACTAGCAGCTGCCTTTCAAGCCTCCACGACCTGCAGCAGAGCAGACAAGGCGGCGCCGAAGCAAGGCTGCCCCCGTGGGGCTCCATTCGCCCCGCCTCCCTGCCGATAAGCTAGGGGAGGCTCTCGCAAAAGAGACATGCGCAGCTGGTTACTCTTCCTGGCGGGCTTTTACGCCGGCACCCTAGCAAGCTTCCTCGGTTACTACCTTTTCTCCCGCTTCACGGCTCCGCGGCGTCATCGGTAGGCGCGAAGCGGGCATCCGGGTGATGCCAAGCATATGCACCAAAGGTCCGCAGCGTGGCAAAGCCCAGACGTTCGTATAGGCGGACGGCGCCGCGATTGGCGCTGGTCACGGTCAGGGACACTTCCCCGAATCCTTGTTTTGCCAGCGTGGTGAAGGCGTGGGCGAGCATCAGGCCGCCAGCTCCCCGCCCTTGAAACTCCGGGGCGACAGCGATCTGCGGGATGTGGGCTGTGTCAGGGCGCACCATGGTGAGGGCCAGGAGGCCGGCCAGCCTGCGGGTGGCGCGTTCGATTGCCACCACCGAGGCTTCCGTCAGGGACTCGCCGCATCCGCGCAAATGCAGGATGTTTTCGAGCAGGCGTGCGGCGCCACTTACCGACCGGTACTGATCATTGACCGCAGCATCGACATGGCCGCGATACGTCGAGTACAGCAGCCGCGCTGCCTGGGCATCGTGCTGACGGCTCCAGGGTTCCAGCACGAACTCGCGTGCCGCTTGTTTGGCGCGCGGACCTTCAAAGTTCCTCGACCCGCCGCCCAGGCCAAGCACCATGAACTTCCGCTCAAAGATCTCGAAATCCCGGGCCGTGAAGACGGGCGCAAGCTGTTCCGGCTGGAAGTGCGGCAATTGCGCTTCGATGCGGGAAATGCCGGGGGTGGCCATGAGAGTTTCAAGCACCGGTTCGAGCAAACGGCACGCAGACTCCGCCACGCTATCTCCTGGCTCAAGGAACAAGTTGCCAATCATCCCCTTCTCGCCTTCGTGGAGGAAGAAGCTGTATCCATGAATGGCCTTGCCACTTACCAGGGCGTAGCCCGTCAGGCGCTTTTCGGCCAGGCAGGAGGCGATGAGGCGGGCTGAAGGGGCGTAGTCCCAGTGCAGATTTCGGTTCCAGACCTCGCATTCGGCCTTCAGTAGAGAGGCAAAGTCGGAGGCATCGAACTGGCGGATATCTACAATTTCCGCGGGCAAAGGGATCTCCCGGCGGCGCAAATCCAGCGAGCCACGAGTATAGTCCAAAACGAATCGGTGGGAACTCCTTCTCCGGTTTATCCGATATAATCCTGGTGTCCTCCGGCTCACGCAGGCACCCGGCCTCATCCGCACCGGGAAAAGCGGCCGTTCCCCATGGGTCTTGAGGTTGCAGCATCCGCCAAGGAGGTTTCCACGCCGGCGCGCATCACCCTGCGCTACCGGGTTGAATATCTGGCCGTCCGCTCCATCCTGGAGCTTCTGGGGTGGCTGCCGCACCGCGCATCGCGCGCGCTGTGCGCCGTGCTGGCCGCGCTGAGCTACCGCCTGTGGCCGCGGTTGCGCCGCGTAGGGCTGGTAAACCTCCGGCTTGCTTACCCCGACTGGAGCGAACGACAGCGCCGCCGGGTCCTTTTTGCCAGCTTTCAGAACCTGGGGCGGATGCTGGCTGACTTCGCGCATTTTCCCCGGTGGGCCCGCGCGAATATGGAGCGGATCGTTGTTTATGACGGCTTTGAGCATTTCGCTCGCGCTCGGGAGCAGGGGAAAGGCGTCCTGTTCTTGACAGCTCACTTTGGCAACTGGGAACTCAGCTCGTTCGCCCACGGCGCTTATGGCCACCCTCTCAGCTTCGCGGTCCGCCGCCTTGATAACCCCCTGCTCGACGCGCTGATCAATCGCTATCGCACCCTGACGGGCGGCCGGGCCATCGAAAAGAACGATTTGGCGCGCGAGGCGCTGCGTGTGCTTCGCCAGGGCGAGTCGCTGGGCATTCTAATGGATACCAACATGCTCCCCTCCGAAGGCGTCTTTGTTCCTTTCTTTGGACGCCTCGCCTGCACCACCACTGGCCCGGCACGGCTGGCGCGCAAGACGGGAGCGGCCGTCGTGCTAGGCCTGGTCATCTGGGATCGGGAACTCGGCAAGTACCGGCTGCGCTTCGAGCCGGTCGAGTGGATCCACCGCGACGATCCGGAAGAAGAGGTCACAACCAATACGGCTCGCTTCACGGCGTTGATTGAAGCCTACGTGCGACGTCATCCTGAACAGTGGCTGTGGGTTCATCGGCGGTGGAAGACGCGGCCACCTGGCGAGGCCCCGCTCTATGAAGCCAGTGACCGGCGGCTATAGACGGGAAGGTCGGAGTCATTCCGTTACTCGCTACTCGGCATCGACCACGCAGCGGAAGCCGATGGCGGCGGAGCGGTCGATGCTCGGCGCCATCAGCAGGTACTTACCGTGCTCGTTCAGCTTGTAGGCCTGCGGGAAGTACCACCCCGAGCCCTGCGGTTGGTAGTAGCCGCCGCCGCGCACGATGGCCGCGCGCGTGTGTTCGTCCTGATACTCGTCGGTCCACTGCCAAACGTTGCCCGTTAAATCCATGACCCCGAACGGACTGGCACCCTTCGGATACGCGTCAACGTCCGTCGGCTCGCGCATGGAACGGCCCGTCTCGGCTGCCGGGACAGCCGAAGCGTCCCATGCATTTCCCCACGGATACAGCCGGCCGTCGGTGCCTTGTGCCGCATATTGCCACTCCCACTCATGCGGCAGCCGCTTGCCCGCCCAAGCTGCATAGGCGCGCGCATCTTCGAGTGACACCCAGACCACTGGCTTCTTCTCCCACCCCGCAGGATATGAACCGCTGTGCCAATGGCGCAGAAAGTTGTGATCATCTTTGGGATGGTAGTGCGTTGCGTCCATAAAGCGCTTGAAGTCGGCGTTCGTCACCGGGTAGCGGTCGATGTAAAAGGGCTTGATGCGCATCACGTGCAGGTGATGGCGGCGGGGAGAGTTCTCCCACGGGTACTGCACATCAACACCGACGTCGTCGCCGCCTTCGATTTCGACGCCCGAAACCTGGAAGCGAAAGTCTGCTTCGGGAATCTTTACCATCCCGGGCGGCGCCACCCGAGCAGGCTTGGTCGCAGCCATCTCGACGAGGCGCTGGGGCAGAAAATGCCATTCGTGGGAGAAACTCTGGAGCGGCGTCTTAGCCAACTCGCGCATCTCTACTAGCAATTGCTTCTCCTTCGCGCCGAGAGTGCGTGTGGCCAGCAACGCGCCGAAGCCCTTGGGCTCGAGGTCGAAACGGAGGATAGCTGTTCCGCCTTCAATCGTTGGGGCCAGCTCGGTGCCATGCCACACGTCGTAGTAGTGAAGGCCCGCCTGATGTGAAACCTGAATCTGGGGACCCGTCACGGCGAATTCATTGCGGTTGACGATGGTCCAGAGCGTCTGCGTGGCACCGGGCCATTTGCTGGCAAACACCCCGTAGCGCAGCGTCGGCGTGTGCGGTTCCCAGCCAGAGCTCACCAGGAGGTCGGCAAACGCCCGCTCGATCTTTGCCACCCGGCGCAGCGCCTCCGCGTCACGCGGCGTGATTGGATTCCAGATGCCCCAGATATTCTCCCAGCTCTCGTAGCCGACACCATTGAAGAAAGCGTACTGCAGGTTGTCGGTCTTGTCGCGATTCCAGCGGTCGCAGACGTTCACCATGTGGCGCGTTTCGAGCCACTTGTAGCGGCTGATCATGGGCACGAACGGATACTTCCAGTAGCCCCAGGTCAGGTTGTTCCAGGCGACGGCTTCGTCCGGCGGGCCGCCCTCTGGCTCAAGGGCGAGGGGATGACGCGTGCGGTCCGAAGCCAGGCGAAAGGCGCGCGGGATGCCGTCCAGTGTGTCGCCGTTGATGCCGTCGGCGCCGATTTCCGCCATGGCCTGTGCCGTCGCCTCCCAGTTGGGCAATCCCGGATCGCGGGTGCCTTGGTCCCAGACCATCACCGGAAAGAGCACCCGCACGCCACGGCGGTGGAAATCCGCGATCATCTGGCGGAGGCCCGCGAGACCGCCCGGCATATCGTGCAGCAGATCGTATTGATTGCGGTCGTCCACGCCGATATTCGGGTAGGTATGCCAAATGAGCACCGAGTCGATACCGCCGTACCGCTTGTCAAGATCGTCGAGATACCGGTCCACAGTGTAGCGGCCCGCCAGCGGATCATAGAAATACCGGTCATGGATCATCATTTGCGGCTGAATGAAACTGGATTGCGTCCAGCGGAGCTCCGGGCGGCCGTACTCGGAGCCGTCGTAGCCGATGCGGATCAGCCGCTCTCGCCGCCAGTGGGTGATGTCCGCCAGCCACTCGCGAAACGCCTCGGCCGTCGGATGGTCTTGATCCGCCCTCCAACAGCAATGGCTATCGCCTTCGACGGCCGGACCCGGTATCTGCTCGCCCTGCGGGGGATACTTGGTGTCCTGGGCCCATACGCAAGTGAAGCAAAGAAATACCGACACCAGGTGGCAAGCCAGCTTCAGTTTAGGCATAGTCATTCACGCTAAACATCCTACTACCCCCACCTCCTGTTGGGTCACCCGGCTGGATGAGCGCGCTCCCCTCGGAACCCTTCGGAAAGAACCGAAGCCGAGCGGGCTACACACCGGTCCTGGAAGCGCAAGCCAGGGCATGGCGCGGATACGGCGTCAGAACTCCAAGCGCAGTCCGAATTGCGAAGAGCGCGGCAAGCTCTGGTCTATCGAGTGACCAAACAACGGGCTCGATAGATCACTGATGGGCTGCGTCAGGTTGACGCGATTGAACAGGTTGAAAATGTCGGCACGCAATTCGAGCGACGCACCTTCGGAGGTGAACCACCGAATCCGGGCCGCCTTGGCGAACTCCACGTTGACGTTTGCGAGGCCAGGACCCATGAAGGTGTTGCGGCCCAGATTGCCCGGCTGCCCCGGAGCAGGCAGCGGGAAATCCGAGGCCTTGAAGACACCACGGATGAACGAGCTGCGGTTGGTATGAAGGTTATTCCCGAACGCTGGCGTGTTGGGCGTGTCATAGTTGTACCCGTCGGCATTAAAGTCGCCCCGTGGGAAAGGCGCGCTGGTGAAGACGGTAAAGGGCAGCCCGCTCTGCAGCACCGCGATTGTCGACATCCGCCAACCCGTCGTCACTTTGGAAGCCAATCCCGATTTCCACGCAGTTGGGAGGTTGACGACACTGTCCAACGTAAACCGCTGGCCCACGTCGTAATCTGCGCGACCGTGCTGTACCGAAACGTTCAGTGGATTAAACACCGCTTCCCCCCAGTCCGTCCCATTGTCATTACTGCTGAGCTCGTCGGTGGCCTTGCCAAAGGTATAGATACCACGGAGCTGCCAGAAGTGGCTGAAGCGCTTTCCAAGCATCAGGGTGGCGTAATGCCCATCGGCGACGCCGATCGTGCGTCCGAAGATGATGGGACCGAAGTAAGGGTTCAGCCGAGTCTGGGTGCCATGGTGGATGATGAGGTCTCCTGGGAAGCGGTTCACATCAGTTTGGATGAAGAGGTGATTGCTATGCGAGCCGTTATAATCGGCTTCCGCCATCAGGTCATGCCCCAGCTCGCGTTGGATGCTGACCATCCAGGTATGCGTCCGCGGTTGATCCAGCACCGGCTGCACGCCCGAAGTCCGCACCGGGATTCCGACCAAGCCGCCCGCCGGATTGACTTGGAAGGTCAGGCCCGGAGGGACCGGCCAGATGAATCCAGTGGGATCGCCGAGCGCATAGCTAAAAGCTTGCTTGTTAAAAATGTTGAACGAAGGAGTGGCCCAGGTGGGCGGGTTGCTCCGCTGCGAGAACGACCATGATCCGTCGGCAACGTTGTTGTAGAACAAGCCGTATCCTCCCCGCAGTGCCGTCCTGCCGTCCCCCAAGATATCCCATCCGAAGCCGATTCGCGGACCCCAGCCAGTGGGCCGGTTGTTAGTGACGTACGCCTTCCGCCCGCCGCGAACCGACATGACCCCGTTCGCTACCTGCTCCGCAAAACTGCTTCCTGAACCCGGAGTGAAGAAGGGAAAGGGCGTCGTGGAATTGTGATACGTTCCCCAGTGTCCGAAGTAATCGAAGCGCAGGCCGAGGTTGAGGGTGAAACGCGGCGTCACCTTCCAGTCGTCCTGCACGAAGGTTCCCCAGTACAGCCATCGAAGCACTTGGTAAAGGTTGCTGGCAAGCGCACCGTTCGCCACGGTCACCGTGGGGCCGGTCTGTGAGAAGGGCAAGTCCTGGGCGAAGTCGAGCAAGTTGGCAAAACCGAAGTTGGGCCGCAGAAGCGGAGCGGTAAAAAGGTCGTCATCGTGGTGACGGTCGACGTCGATCCCGGTCTCAATCGTATGGCTCCCGTGCGTCCAAGTGAGCACGTCATGCCAGTTGTAATTGTCATGAACCCAGCCCGCCGGACCCCACTGGGAGAAGCCTGAAACACCGGTGATGAAGGCGTTCGGAAGGCTCCTGGCATTAGCTGTGGCCGGATTACTGCCGGAAGACCTCACCGCCGTGAAGCCTGCTTCGTTGAGCAGCGTGGGAGAGAAGGTGTGCGTCCAATCGACCTTACCGTACAAGCCGAGATTGGGAACCTTAACCCGGTAGATCGGCCGGGGATCGGTTTGCAGCTGGAAGACGTGAGTGTGAAAGAAGTCAAAGAAAAGCCGATCCTTGTAATTGTGCGCGTTGACATCGACTCGGGCGTGCCACTGGTAAGCATTGTGGGTGGGGTTCTGGCTGAAGAAGCCCTCCCCGACAGCTGGTAAGTCCGCCGGAAAGGCAGTAGCCGGGAACTGGCCAGGATTCTGCTGCTCCAACTGGGCCACGGTGAGAATGTTTTGCGTGGGTATTGCGCCGGGAGGCGCCTTCGTGAAGAAAACCGTCGAGATATTGTTGGGAAAGTTCTGTTCGACAAAGTGGGCGAATTCCGGCGTTTCCACCGTCGCCACCTGGGTGGTTGCGACCGACGATTTCAAGAAAAAGATGCCACCGAAAGCAAACACTTTATCCTTGATAATCGGGCCGCCCAGCGTGCCACCAAACTCATTCCGCCGGAAGACGGGCACCGCGTGGCACCCACTGGCAGCGGGCGGACAGCTTTGGAAGATCGTGCGGCTCGCCAGCGCATTATCCGTGTGAAACTCAGAAAGGGTGCCGTGCAGCTGGTTGGTGCCTGGCTTAGTGAAGACCTGGATGTAGGCGCCGCTGTAGCGCCCCTTCGATGCGGAAAACGTGGCAGCCGACACTCGCATGGCCTGAACAAAATCGGGCTCGGGCGTTAGGTTCACCACTCCGTCCCGCGACGCGCTCACCACACTGGTGCCGTCCACGTCGTACTCGTTGTTTTCCTGGCGCTGGCCGGCGGCGTTGATTTCGTAGGCAGGTTCCTGCTCAAAGCTGTCGTTGTTCGCCGAGCCCGACCCCAGCGCGCCGCCGCGCGGCCGGCCCGAACCTGTCACCCCCGGCGCGAGCTCCAGGATGCTGGTGTAGATGTTCCTCCCAAACAACGGAGCCTCCGAGATCATTTGCTCGTTGATCTCGCGCGAGGTATTGCTCTGCTCGGTCTCGACGGCAGCGACGTTCGACTTGACCTCCACCGTGGTGATCTGGTGGCTCACGGTGAGCGTGGGGAACAGGGTCATCACCTGGTTCGATTCCAACTGCAGGTTCCTCTGCACCCAGGAGCTGAAGCCGGTCGCCGTGACTTCGACGGTGTAATTCCCTTCCGGAAGCGCGGTGACCCGGAACGTGCCGGTGTCGGTGCTCACCGTCTCCCACCGCACATTCGTCGCCTCGTTGGTGACAACCACTTTCGCGCCTGGCACCACCGACCCACTTTGGTCGACCACCGTCCCGGTGAATCCGCTGTTGAACTGGGCGCGCGCTGGCCGGGCGCTGATGAGGGTCACCAGCGGCAGCAGGCACGGCAGCAAGGCGGCCTTTCCCCAAGCGGTCGCCCGCCCTCTGGCCAACGCCAGCCTTGGAGACCGCAACAAGCTTCCTAGCTCATGCAGACAGCACCCCGAGTTGCTGCGCCACCGCGCAAGCCAGGAGCGAGCGCTGGACAACAACCTCGCCCAGCCAAAGGTCTGCCCAAGCCCAGGACCACAAGATTTCTGTTCCATTAGCCACCTCCGGGGGAGGCTCAGCGGCGGGCTTCGATACGGGGCCGCTGCTCCTCCTTTACCTTTTCCTCTTCGCGTTCGGCGGCGAACTCCTCCAGAAGTTGCCGGCCTTGGTCTCTTCGTCCCGTTCTCAGGTAAAGCCGTCCCAGTTCG
The DNA here is from genome assembly GCA_902812465.1 of Acidobacteriota bacterium. Classification (GTDB taxonomy): domain Bacteria; phylum Acidobacteriota; class Terriglobia; order UBA7540; family UBA7540; genus CADDZE01. The sequence goes on from CADDZE010000027.1 coordinate 43,014, forward strand.
TACTTGGCGGAGGGGTGGCGGGGATCGTGCGCCAGGCACTTGAGCAAGTTTTCCTCCGCTGCTTTGGAATCGGTCTTCAGATACAGCTTCGCGAGCTGAAAGTATGAGTCGGCGAAATCTGGATTCAACCGGATAGCCCGGTCAAGCTCATCGGTTGCCCGTGCCAAGAGGGTAGGCGTCAACCCTTGGCGCTCGCCCAACTGCACGATCAAGTTTCCTAGGTAGTAGTGCATGTAGTAGTTCTGTGGGAAGCGGGCAAGCGCGGCGGTGAGCGTTTCGATGGCCTCGTGAAGGTGTCCATCATGCGATTGAGTGACGGCCAAGCTCAGCAAGGCCTCGCTGTTCTCCGGCTGAAGTGCCGCAGCGCGCCGCAAGACCCTTTCGGCCTCAGCCCTGCGGCCCAGCTTATCTAACACCGCACCCCGCTGGACCATCAGTCGATAGGACCTAGGGACGCGACTGAGGCCAACCTCAGCAACTTCCAATGCCAGTGGGTAATTTCCGTAATCAAGGCATAGCGTGCTGTAATCCAGATAGTTTTCTTCTCGTTCAGGCGCGAGTTCTGCCGCCTGGCGCAGAGACTGCACGGCTAGCGCAAGGTCCCCGACTCTCTCGGCCATGTGCGCGAGGAGATTCAAGGAGTCCGCGTGGGGCTCCCTTGCCGTCACCAACTCGAGCACCTTCAGCGCCTCAGCAGTGCGTCCCATGCGGCTCAGGATCACGGCCCGCTGCTCATCAAGGCTGGGCAGGGCGGGGTCCTTCTGGCGGGCGCGCTCGATCATCTCGAGCGCCTTGGAGTAATGGCCGCAATCCGCATAAAGCCGACTCGCCTCCAAGTAGTCAGCGGCAGCCACCCCTGGGGCCTCGCTCAAACGATCGAGCACTGGCCAGCACCTTTCGGGACGGCCGAGCGCCAACAGCGATTGGCTCAGAGCAAGGATCGCTTGCGGGTAGTGGAACACCACGTCCCCCGACTTTTCGAAGTGGGCTGCTGCCTCCGCATACTGGTGACGGCGAGCCGAGAGGATGCCAAGGAACAGGTGGGCCACGGGCTGGCTGGCACCATCTTGGGCAAGCTGCTCGAACTCACGGCGTGCCAGATCGAACCGCCCGGTTTTAAAGTACTCCAACGCCAAGTTCTTACGCGCCGGCACAAATCTCGGGTCGCCGGCAAGCACCCGAAGAAAACACCGCTCAGCCTGCTGGCTATCGCCCATCAGGCTATAAGTGGCTCCAAGTGCGTTGAGCAGAATTCGGTTCGACGGGTCGCTGCGAAGACCCTGCTGGAAGGCGGTGAGGGCCGCCTGTAGGCGGCCTTCCTGAACCAGCCCCATGCCGGCCTTGTAGGACTGCTCGGCCTGAATCCTACCAGATACTCCCGAATTCTGGGCTGAAGCCGTGGCAACTAGCGCGGCACCGAGGAGGAGGCCCGCAAGGGGTGCCGTTGACGGTTGGGACCGGGTCACGGGATACATGGACAAGCTTCCAGCCGCCCAATGAATGAATCGATTCAAAATTGGCTCCACGCTTTTACATCCGGTGCATCGGGCTTGTCAAGAGGTTTTTTTAAACACTGGCGTCCGGACAAGGGCGGCGCCGGCTTTACTGACCGCGAGAACGCTCGCCAGCGCGATTGGGCTCGGCGCCTCGCCGGCAGGCCCATGGCCCTGCAGCCTCCCGTGGCGTATACGTTGCTTAGCTTTCGCTGCAGCTCAATTAGGCAGGAATAGCCGTGCCGCACCGCGACCGAGCACGTGCATGCACGCACGATGCTTTGCCATAATAGGCTCCAATTAGCTACAGGAGCGGTCAGTATGGCCACGGTGAAGGAAGTGGCGGCGCGGGCCGAAGTATCGGTGGGGACGGTTTCGAACGTCTTAAGCGGTGCCGCGCGCGTCAGCTGTGCCCGCCGCGAGCGCGTGCTGGCAGCGATTCGCGAGCTCGGGTATCAGCCCAACCACATCGCGCGCAGCCTCAAGCTTCGCCAGACGATGACGCTCGGGATGATCGTGTCCGATATCACCAATCCTTTTTTCTCCCAGCTGGTGCGGGGGGCCGAGGAGGCGGCCCTCGAGGCGAACTACCTGCTGCTGACCTTCAATACTGATGACCACGTTGATCGCGAGAAGCAGGTCCTTGCCGTGCTCCGGGCCAGGCGCGTGGATGGAATCCTGCTGGTGGTGGCGCCCGCCCCTAACAGCGACTACGCCCACGTCAACGAGACCATCGAGATGCGAACGCCAGTGGTTTGCCTTGATCGCGTGCCGCCCGGGATCAAAGTGGACTCGGTGACGGTCGATAACGTCGCGGCCGCCAGGCGCTGCGTGCAGCACCTGCTGGAGAGGGGTCACCGGCGGATCGGCATCATCACCGGCTCTCCGCTGCTTGAGACGGCCCGTCAGCGGTTGCTAGGGTATCGCAAGGCTCTGGCCGAAGCCGGCATCCCGTTCGATTCGGGGCTGGTGCGGCAGGGCGATTTCCGGACCAGAAGCGGCTACCAGCTTGGCCGTGAACTTCTGGCGAGCACCCGGCGCCCCACGGCCGTCTTCGTTTCCAACGGTCTCATGGCGATCGGCCTCTTGAAAGCCGTGGAAGAGTTGGGCCTCCAATGTCCTCGAGATGTGGCTATCGCCACTTTTGATGACATGCCGTGGGCGGAAGGGTTTCGGCCGCACCTGACCACGGTCGCGCAGCCCGCTTACGAAATGGGCTATCGTGGCGCGAAGCTGCTCATGCAACGCATCGCCTCGCGCGAAACGGCCGCGCCGCCCACGAAAATACGCCTCCACGCCGAGCTCAAAATTGCGGAATCGACCAGCCTCCCACTGCGGGCCAGAGGCCTCCGGCACACACTGAGAGCTTAGCGCCCAGACTGCGTGAAACCCGGCTCTACCTGCGCGAGTCGCACTCTACTGCAGAATCTTACATCCTTCATCCTTCCGCCCCAACCTAAAGGATACGTTCGCCCACCATCGGACTTGCCGCTGCCAGACGCGCCGATGCTTCAGATGGGCGAGCGGTGCTTGGCCGCCCGCACAGATGACTGCATCACGAAGCCGGCCCGGTGAGAGAATGAGCTGACCGCTGGGCAGCGGCTTGCGCTCATCGAGCGGCGTGGGTGAAGTCCTGCGTCGTAAAATACCCTCATGCGCAAGCTGGCTGCCATCGCCCTCTGTGTCTGGGGTCTGAGCCTTGTCAGTCAGCGCGGCCAGGCGATGAGCGATCCACTTCCTGCCCTGCCCACCATTAATGTCGCCGATTTTCGTCCCGAAGTGCGGGCCCAGCTTCAGGAAGCATACCAGGCGGCGCAGCAGCATCCCGCCAGTGCTGCGGCCGTTGGCAAGCTGGCGATGTTGATGGACGTCTACGACCGCCCCGGCCCCGCCGAGACGTGCTACGAGCGAGCTCACCGGCTCGACCCTGCTTCGTTCCGGTGGCTTTACGATCTTGGGTCGCTCCTGGCCAGGCAACGAAGGCGCGCGGCGGTAGACGTACTGCGGGCAGCGCTCCAGCTTCAGCCCGGCTACCTCCCAGCGCGGCTCAAGCTGGCTGACGCCCTCCTTGCCGCCGGCGACCTCGACGCCAGCGCGGTGGAGTACTCCGCCATAGCCAGGCAGTTTCCTGACGCGGCTGAGGCCTATTACGGGCTGGGACGCATCAGCGTGGCGCGCGGCCAAACCGAAGCTGCGGCTGAATACTTCCGCAAGGCGTGCGACCTTTTTCCCTCCTACGGTGCGGCACACTACGCCCTGGCGCAGGCGGAACGCCAGCTCGGGCGAAGCGCGGAAGCCGCGCAGCAACTCGCCTTGGCTGAAAAACACAAGAGTCTGGTGCCCCCGGTCAACGATCCTTTGCGTGACGAGCTGCGGGAGCTCGACCAGTCGGCTCCCTCTCACCTCGAGCGCGGTGTCCAGCTCGAGCAGGCCGGCCGCTTGCCGGACGCTATCGCCGAGCACGAGCGGGCTCTTCAGCTTGACCCTACGCTGGTGCAGGCCCACGTGAACCTCATAGCCCTCTATGGGCGAAGCGGGCAGCCGGCCAAAGCCGAGGAGCATTACCGGGCGGTGCTGAAGCTGAATCCGGAGCAGTTTCCCAAGGCCCACTATGACTACGGCGTGCTGCTCATGCAAAACCGCCACTATGCCGAAGCCGAACAGGCCTTCCGCCGGGCCATCCAGGCCGATCCCTCCTATGCCGAAGCCCATAACAACCTGGGCGTGCTCCTCGAGCGCCAGGGGCGCCTGGCCGAGGCTACCAGCGAGTTCCAGAAGGCTCTTCAAATCCAGCCCAGCTATCGCCAAGCGCACTTTAACTTGGGCAGGATATGGGTGAACCAAGGGCGATACCCGGAGGCGATCGGGGAATTTCAGAAGACTCTTTCACCCGTCGATGATCAAACGCCAGCATACCTTTATGCCTTGGGAGCCACTTACGGGCGCGCCGGTAACCGCCAGAAGGCCTTCTACTACCTCGAGGAGGCTCGCCGCGAGGCGTCAGCCCGCCGGCAGACAGGCCTCGTGGCCAGCATCGACGCCGACCTGCGCAGCTTCGAGCATGCTCAACCTTGACCGCAATCGTTGAGAACGAAGGTTGACTTTCTACCACTTTGTGTATATGAAATTTGGAATCTGCCGGTATGGCTTTAAATTGGGCCCATTACAATTACTACAAGCGACGCTTTTTCAGCAATTTATACTAATTCAAGTTTGGTCTGACTCTTGCTAATTTGCCTAGGAACGTTGTACCGTGCGTTTTGCGGCATCTCCGGTGCCTCAGGGCACTTGCCATGCCGCCATAGGAAGAGGGAAGCCGAGGCATAACTTTTACGGGCCATCGGGCTCGCGATCCAAATTTTTTGACCCTCCCGAAAGGAGCGTTCGCCATGACGGGGATTAGCCGGAGAATCTGCCAGTCAACCGCGTGGGCTCTAGGTCTCATGGTGCTCTGTGCCACTGCCGTTTTCAGCCAAGGTAGCGGCACCATTAAAGGCATCGTCACCGATCCCACGGGAGCTGTGGTGCCCAACGCCGTGGTGACGGTCACCAACCAGGCGACGGGGGCGAAAGTGACGACGAGGACCACCGGAGCCGGTCTCTACGAGGTCACCTCGTTGATCCCTGGAATTTACACCGTCGAAATATCGGCGCCCGGGTTTCGCAACTATGCCAATCGCGGCGTCACCTTGACGACGGATCAGGTGCTGGGCATCAATGCGACCCTGGAGGTAGGTTCCTCGACGCAGACCGTAACCGTGGAGGCGGCAGCGCCACTGGTGAACACGGAGGAAGGCCGAATGTCGGCTCTGGTCACCGGCTCCGAGGTGAAGAACCTGCCTCTGAACGGGCGCAATATTTACCAACTGATGCAGCTCGTTCCGGGCGCCGTCAATTCGACTTCTGTCGACTTCGAAGCGGGAACGGGCGGTATCCAGACCAACATTAACGGCGCGCGCGCCAACTTCAATGGCTTCCTGTTTGACGGCGTTTCCAACAAGGGGCTGAGCGGCGGCTCGAACGCGCAACCAGCGCCCGATTTCGTACAGGAATTCCGCATCGAAACCAACAACTTTGACGCCCAGTACTCGAATTCGGCCGGCTCCATCACCGATGTCAGCAGCAAGTCCGGCGGCAATGAGTTTCACGGCGACCTTTGGGAATTCTTCCGCAACGACAAGTTGAACGCCCGGAACTTCTTTGACGGCGCCACCAAGTCCGAGTGGCGGCTGAACCAATTCGGTGGCACCCTTGGGGGGCCCATCAAGCGGGACAAGCTCTTCTTCTTCGGCGGTTACGAAGGCGAACGCTTCCGCACCGCGGCGCCCTTCCTGCAGTTCACTGAGAGTCCGGAGTTCCGGAACGCCGTCGAGACCACTAACCCCAATTCCGTGGCCGCGCTTCTTTACAAGACTTTTCCTGGACCCGCTCCCGTCAGCCAACTCAGCACGGTCGATACGATCGTCAATAACAACGTCAGTGGCGGCGATATCGGCGCTACGATCGGTGCTCCTTACGCGCTTGGCACCCTGCTGAGTGACGCCTACCTCGGTTACACCGATCCTTGCTTCCTCAGCAGCTTTGTAGGAATCGGCAGCCCCGCGGGCGTGCCTAGCCTGCCTAATGTGACCTGGGGTAACCCACAAGCGTTTGCGAACGAGGCGGCAAAATTGTTCGGGGTTACACCAGCGGAGAACGCACAGATTGCGGCCAATATTGCCGCCGGCTGCCCGGGGTCTGGCTTCGTCGCCCCGCCGGTGCAAGCGGGAGCCATTTCGCGTTCCGCGATCATGAACGGGTACGTGAACGCGGCCGGCTCCACCCGGGCTAAGGGGGTCTTCTACAACGGCGATCAGTACATCGTCCGCCTGGATTACCAGGGCGAGAAGACCCGGATGTTCGGCCGCTTCTACTTCCTGCTGCAGAAGAACCCCAACGTCTCGCCCGTCACCGGCATCCGTGGGTTCACCGCTCCGGCTTCGTCCTCCTCCCCGGGTGCGGCCTATAGCTTTGTCCACTCGTTCACGCCCACGGTGGTGAATACATTTCACGCTGGTTTCACGCGCGGCCAGTCGGCCGTCACGCCCACCAAATCGCAGTTTGGTGTGCCCAACATCAGCTTTGACACGGGCGAGCCCAGCTTCGGGGCTTATAACGGCTATCCGCAGTTCTTCAACGAAGATGTCTTTAACTTTCGCGACATGGTGACCATGGTCAAGGGTACGCACTCCCTCAAAGTGGGAGGCGAGTTCAAGCGCAACTATGAAAACAGCGAGTTTGACGTAGGACGCCCCAGCTACAGCTTTGCGGACCCGGTCTTTTTCGCCAACGACCTGCCCTACCTGGAGGCAGCGGGGGTAAACCCCGAGCTGACCTCGGGAAAAGCATCGCATATCGACACCAACATTCGCGCTTGGCGCAACTATGAGGTGGGATGGTTCGTGCAGGACGATTGGAAGGTGAAGAAGAACCTCACTCTGAACCTGGGACTGCGCTGGGACTTCTTCAGCCCCCATACGGAGAAGTACCACCACGCCACCCGGTTCGTTTTCGGCCCCGGCAGCAATCCTATAGCCCGGCTCGCCAGTATTAACTGCCAAGCGTTCATTGGCTCCAACTGCCTGGCCCCGGCGGGCGACACATTTACCCCGAACGGTGGCTTCACCACCGCACCGTCCCTCTTCCCTGCTCATTACAAGAACTTCGCGCCACGCTTCGGCTTCGCCTGGGATCCCTTCGGGAATGGCAAGACTGCGATCCGTGGCGGAGCGGCCATCTCTTATGAAGCCAGCTTCTACAATGCTCTGTCGAATTCCCGCTGGAACCTTCCGTTCTATGCGTTTAACGAGGCCTGCCCGGTCTTCTGCGGCGTCCCGGGTTTGCCCACTTACGGGCCCACCAGCGCCAATGGCACTCCAACGGGGGCAGCCCCCACGTTCAGCGGCCCGCCCGATAACGTCGGACAAGGGCCTGCGGGAGCGGGGTTTGCCGGCAACATCATGGGATGGCTCTCGGCTAATCCCAACGTCGCCTCGCTCACGGGTATTCCGAGCCCCACCTATCAGCTTCCCTACATCGAGCAATTCTTCTTCGGCATTCAGCGTGAGTTGACTCCCTCCACCGTGCTGGAGATTAATGGCGTGGGCACGCTCTCGCGCCACCTGTTCTGGGCTGAGGACCCGAACCGCGTGGTGGGCGGAAAACAGCGGCCCGCCGGTACAGTCTTCAATCCTTGCACTGGCACGTATGCCAGCGGCTCGCCTCCGCAAGTCAATCCGTGCTTTGGCCATCTTCGCACCTGGGAGACGAGTGTCAACTCCAGCTACGAAGGCCTTCAGGTTAGCCTTACGCGCAAGTTCAGCCGGGGGCTGGCCTTCACGACGAACTACACTTACAGCCATTCGATTGACTTGCGCTCCACTTGGCATGGCTTGAGCAGTGGGGGCTCGGCAACGGACTCCAACGCCGTGGGCGAGTCGGGCTATTCGTATGACCCGAACGCCCTCTATCTGGAACGGGCAAGTTCCCTGTTTGATATCCGCCACCGCGTGGTGGGCGATGTCCAATGGGAGTTTCCATGGCTCAAATCCCAACGGGGTTTGACCGGACACATACTGGGAGGCTGGACAATTAACACCGCCGTCAGCCTCCAGACTGGTTTCCCGTTCACGGTTGGCGCTCGGAAAGACTTCAATGGCGACGGTGTTCGGTCCGACCGGCCCAATACACCCAGCTTCGGTAACTTCAAGTACTTCAATTCGACTGATTTCGAGGCGGGCTCCGGCCCCAAGGGATTGAGCGTGATGCAAGCTCTGGGCCCCGCCAATCCGAATGCCACTTGCGCTACGGCCAACACAACCGGCTGCATGGGGGTATTCCCCATCCCAGCTCCGGGTACCGTAGGCAATCTCGGGCGCAACACCTTCCGAGGACCGGGCTTTGCCGAGACGGATATGTCGCTGTTTAAGCACATCCCCATCGGCTCCAGCGAGGCCCGCTACCTCGAGTTCCGGGCTGAGTTCTTTAATATCTTCAATCGCACCAACCTCAATCCGCCCGTCGCGAATCTCAGCGATGGCAGCTTCGGACTAGCGACCAGCGCCGCTGACCCGCGCGAGATTCAGTTCGGGCTGAAGCTCTACTTCTAGTAGTCACGACTGAGCGCATCGGTGGAGGCCAGGAGCGGTGCTCTTGGCCTCCGTGGTGCTCTTGTTCTTTCGCGAACCCACCGACCTGCCAAATACACTTCCCGCGCGTCAAACCCAAGCTTGGGCTGGGCTTCCCGGTTAGCCGGCTTGTCTGCCGCTCCTGTCAGCCATCTGTGCGGACTGCGGCTTTCCATCGTCCTCTTGGAAGCTAACCGCGAAGCCCTCCCTTGCTTGCTCGTGCGTTGTTTTGGGTTGGTAGCTGTGAATTTCTGTTTTGTGTTTTCTGGCCTCCGGTGGTGGCTAGGGTAGGCGATCTATGTATTTTCAATCACTTGGTGGCTTCGAACCTGTCG
>CADDZE010000028.1 GCA_902812465.1 Acidobacteriota bacterium
GTTCTACATTTGCACCATGGGATCCCTGGAGGGCGGCGGTGCATAAAACTGCAGCGATTGCCCATAGCCCGGCGACCGGTCCTGTGCAGGCGAAAGTTGGTTAGCGGGAATGGGGGGCTGGGTGAGCTGCCCGGTGGGTGTGCTGTTAGCGGCCAGCGCCCAGGGGGGACACTGACCCAGGAAAGGGGCGCACTGGCCGGGATTATAACTTCCTTCCCAGTAGGCGAAGATCTGCCACAGTGGTCCGGGCGCCACGCCCTGGCCGTCGTTGTTTAGGGCATTGGTGGCGTTGGTGTAGATCATGTCGTAGCCTCCACGCACCACGGTTTTGCGGTCGCGCGTGGGACTCCAGGAGAAGTTCAGGCGGGGGCCAAAGTCCTTCTTGTTGACGGGATAAATGCTCGCTCCTACCGGTAACCGGGGTGAACCGGAGTAGATCATGGAGCCGGGCAAGCCGCTTTGCGGATCGACGCAATCCAGGCAGAAGTTCGACATGGGCTGCTGGCGGGTCTTCCAGTAACCGGGGAGGTCATAGCGCAGCCCTAGGTTGAGGGTGAGGTTGGCCCGCAGACGGAAATCGTCCTGCACGAAGAATCCCCAGTAGTGGTCCACTTGGTAGGGCTGGCCGGTGAGCCCTGTCTGCGTATTGCCGGGTGTCGGAGCGCCCATCAGAAATTGCTCCAGACCAAAGCCACCCAGACCCGTCACGGGGTCGGTCACCAGCCTGCCATCAAAATTGACCTGGGTCGGGTCGTAGATCAGCCGACCATCGCGCTCGTCGCGGTACATGAAGCCCGTGGTCAAGGTGTGTCGTCCGAGAATTTTCGTGACATTGTCCAGGATGGTGTAAGCCTCGCCAGCTCTCATCATGTTGAGGAATCCAGGATTGCCGAAGGTGGAGAAACGCCCTTCCGCCATCCCGACCTCCCACTCCGGCTCAGGCACACCGGGCCCAAGAAAGATTTGGGCTGGGGCGATGACTTTCTGAACCTCGGGCAGATCCGTCACGCTATCGGGAAAGGCGCCCTTAGATGGGTGGCTATTCATGTATTGGCGGCTGAAGCTGGCGCGGAATTCGTTGATGAACGTGGGGTTGAAAACATAGGTCTGTCCGAACCCCGCCACCTGGTTCGCAAAGTCCACCGGAAAGGAGGCGCCAAAGCCAACCGAAGGGAAGGTAGGGCCAGTCCAGGGGGTATGGAATATGTTGTACCGGCCGGGATTGAACAGCCACTCGGCGAAGTACTTGCTCTTGTCGCTCCACTGGTGGTCGACTTTGATTGACATGTTGAGTGGGTTCTGGCTGCTGCCGATCGTCCCCAGGTAGTTGTCGCAAATCTTGTAGGCTCCCCCTGATGCCAGCGGGCAGTTGCTGTTCGGATCGTTGAAATTCGGCAGGGGGTAGGAATTGATAAAGAATTGCGCTATGGAGCTCTGCAGGGCCGCGGGAATCTGGGTGCTGAAGTTGCAGCTCTTAAGTCCCTTCGCCGCCGCCGCCTCGACGACCGTATTCAGGCAGCCGTCGGGGAATCCCGGCGCGGGGGTCCCCAACGCCGTGCGCTGGAACAAGCCGCTGGCGTTCGGCCCGGTGGTACTCCAGGGGTTCCAAATGCCATAGGCGGCGGCGTTCGGATCCTCACTGAAATCACCTTGCCGCATCAGTGGGGTGGGTACGGTGAACACAGAGGTACCGGTCAAGTGAAGAATGGTTTTGTCGAGCGAGAAGAAGAAGAACGTCTTGTCACGTCCGTGATAAAGATGCGGCAAAACGACGGGACCTCCCAAAGTCCCGCCGAAGTCGGTAAACTGCAGGCGGCGGCTGGGAATAAGGTTGCCGCTGGCATCGACGGAGGTGAACGGATTACGCGCGTCCAAGGCGCTGTTCCGCAAGTAATCGTAAAGCGTGCCGTGAAGCTGGTTGGTGCCTGACTTCAGGACCACGTTGAAGACGCCGCCGCCCGTGCGGCCGTATTGCGCGGAAAGGTTGCTGGTGATGGCCTGGAATTCAGAGACGGCGTCGGGAGACGGGTTGACGCTGATGTTTTCCGATAGTGTCGAGACGTCGAGATTTCCGTCAAGGTACCAGGCATTCGCCCCTCCTTGCCCGCCATTCACCGAGACGTCCGACCCCTGGACCGACGTGGGGTCCGGGAAAATGCCGAACTGGCTGTTAAACCCGAAGTTGCTGCCTGGAGGCCCGGCCACATTCTGAACGCCGGGGAGCAGATAAACCAACTGCTGCAGGTCTCTGCCTTGCAGGGGCATCTGCTGGATGACCTGAGAATCCACCGTGCTGGAGGTGTTGGCCGGCGCGGTCTCAAGCAGAGGTTGTACGGCCCGGACCTCGACCGTCTGCCGCGTGCTGCCGACCTTCAGTTGCCCGTCCACCCGCACCACTTGTCCAGCCGGAACCACCACCTCGACCACGTCGAGAGGCTCGAATCCCGGCGCGTCGACGTGAACCTTGTAGCGGCCCGGTACGAGGTCCACGGCGCGGTAGTAACCCGTGCTATTCGTACGAGTGGGCGAGGACACACCCGTCTCGAGCGCCGTAACGGTCACCGAAGCATTTGGAATGGCCGCACCGGCCGGGTCCGTCACTGTGCCCTCGATGACGCTGTGGTTGAGTTGTGCCTCAAGTGGCGCCGCGATGAGCAGTAGTACCGCCCCCAGTCGCCAGGCCCGTTGAGTCCCGAGCCCGTTCATGGCTTCTCCTTTTGTCCTGGATTCGCCCGCCTCTCACACTGGGTCATGCCGGCCCCATCTTTCGCATACCAGAGGGTCAGGGTTGTTATGCGGTTTCTAAGGTGCCCGCTCTGTGGCACATTCGTTGACATTAATCGAGGCATCGGAATTTCTTAAACCTTAGGCACTGCGGCAGGCTTTGTCAAGATACTTTTCGCGTTAGCGTTGATAAGTCCATTTTATGCGGCTCCTGTCACCCGGAGCGTCGGGATTGTATACCGCTTTTACGGATTGCAACATTTGTTGGGAATGTTGATATCTGGGCCGTTTTGGCCTATTAGTGAAGCATGGGTTCCACGCTTAGAGGGGTTCCAGGCCAAACGTCGGTCGTGGCAGGGCAAGGCTTCGATAGCTTGCTCGAACACCTCAGCCCGAAGCGGCGGGAAATCATGCGTCCGGTGCTCGAGCAGCCGCGCGAGTATGTGCTGCTCACGCTCCGTGGGCTGAGCCGGCGGTTGCGATTGGATCCCTCTTCGATGGTGCGCATTGTTCGGGGGATGGGGTTCGAGAGCTACGCCGCGTTCCGCCAGTATCTCCATGAGCTGAGTATCGTTGCGGCGACGCCCCTGGAGGTGATGCAGGCTGACTCGGGTGACTCCAACCTTCCGACTCATCTTCGTGCGTCGTTGGGCCAGGACTTGAAGAATCTGCAGCTGCTGCGCCAGAGTACCGATTTACCAAGAATCGTCCGGCTTGCGGGCCGCTTGTACCGGGCGCGGCGCATACTCATTCTGGGTGGCGACATGGCTACCAGCCTGGTCCACTTTCTGGAGTGGAACCTGACGATATTGGGCCTACCCGTTTCGAGCGCTGTCAGCCCTGGTAGTGTGGTCCACCGCGTGCGGACCCTGGGTCGCTCCGATGTCGTCGTGGCCATCACATTCCGGCGTGGCCTTCGCCAGACGGTCGAAGGGCTGCAGGCAGCTCGGGCCCGCGGCGCCTACTGCGTGGGCATTTCGGATACCTACCTCTCACCATTGCATCGCTTTGCCCATGAGTGCTTTCACGCTTCGATCCAAAGCCCGTCGTTTCCAGGATCATACGTGGCCCCGATGGCACTGCTGAACCTTATCATTGTGGCAACGGCCAACTACCGGCGGTCACGCACGCTCGCCTTGCTGAAAGCCGCCGATGGAGAGCAGCGGCGCGGATTCCGCTGGTTCAGTGACCACCGTTAGACCTTTGCAGGCAGGTGCCGGCGTGCGGCCAGGCTGTGGTCTGGTGCGCCCGGGCGAGGAGGGGTGAAATCGCGAAATAGTCTGGAGCATCAGATACGAGTGGTGGGTCGGCGCAAGCCGACCGCCCCCAGGCTGTCTGAGTTCCGAGCCGGGCGGCCGAGGGTGACAAGGCGAGGATCTCGCCAGGTCGGCGCTTACCACTGATACAATTGTCGGACGGCCTAGCCCCGCGTCGGTAGCTTGCCAAATCGGGAGCTACGCTGGCTCGGAAAATGAGCAACAAAGTAGGGGTGGCAGATGAACGTTCTGGTGACGGGTGGAGCGGGCTACATTGGCAGTGTCTGTGCTGAGCAGCTCCTGATGCGGAAGTACCGGGTCATCGTTTACGACAATTTGTCCGCGGGGCATCGTGCGGCCGTGCCTAAGGGGGCGCAGTTTGTTCGAGGTGATGTGGCTGATGCTCAGTCACTCGCCCGCACGTTTCGCCGGTTCAAAATCGACGCGGTGATGCATTTCGCCGCCAATATTCTGGTGGAAGAGTCGGTGCGCGACCCGGCGGTCTTCTACCGGAACAATGTGGCCGCCAGCCTGACGCTGCTCGAAGTTATGAAGGAGCACGGCATCCTAAACTTGGTGTTTTCGTCCAGCGCCGCGGTTTATGGAGAGGCTCAAACGATACCGATCCCCGAAGATCACCCGAAGGCTCCCATCAATCCTTACGGGGAGACCAAGTTGGTGGTGGAGCGGGCCGCGGAATGGTACCACCGTGCCTACGGACTGAAGTGCGTCTGCCTGCGCTATTTCAATGCGGCCGGCGCAACTAGACGACTCGGAGAAGACCACCAGCCGGAGACTCATTTGTTGCCCAGAATCCTGGACGCCGCGCTCGATACCGGCCGCGACTTTATCCTGTACGGCGACGACTACCCGACGCCGGACGGCACCTGTGTCCGCGATTTCGTTCATGTGGCGGACATCGCGCTGGCGCACGTGATGGCCCTGAAAAAGCTTCCGAAAGTGGGCTTCGCGGTATACAATGTCGGGCTTGGCCGAGGCTATTCCCTACGGGAGGTGGTCAAGGCTGTTCAAGAGGTTACGCGACGGCCGATGAATGTCACGGTCGGCCCGCGACGCGCTGGCGATCCTGCAAGACTTGTCGCCAGCCCCGAAAAGATCTGTCGGGAACTGGGGTGGCAGCCTCGATATTCGGACTTAAGGTACATTGTGAGATCCGCTTGGAATTGGAAGCGAAAGCATCCGCACGGTTACGGCTCGCGCCATGATTGCTAACACCAATCCCTACTCCCCGGCCGCAGGCACCAAGCTGAGCATTTCCAGGCTCGATAGCTAGAGGCTGCTCGTTCTGCGGGCGAAAGTCCTGAGCCGATGAAGAAGGGTCTAACAACCTACGCGCTTTTACTAGCGGACTTGGCAGCAATCGTTCTCGCTTTTCGCGCCGCCTATGGTCTGCGATATGCCCTGGATGGGCTCGTCCCCGTTCCTGTTTGGGAGCCCTTCCGCGTCCACTGGCCGGCGATTCTCTTCGGCATCGCGCTTTGGATGCTGCTCTTTCGCAGCCTTGAAATGGATCGCCTGCAGGGGGGAGCCCTTTCGTTTGCTATTTCGCACCTGGTACCGGCAGAGGCCTTACTGGTCGTCTGCATGCTCGCAGCGTCCTACCTCGCGCGAATCTATTATTCGCGCCTGCTGCTGGCATTTTTCGCCGTGATCCTCTTGGCGATGCTGGCAGCCAACCGGGCAGCCTACCAAGCTATACTGACCTCCCTGAGGCGCTACGGTCTAGGATTGCGCCGGGTCGTTATCGTCGGAAAATCCCCGCTGGCGGTCGAGCTTGCGGAACGCATTCAGAAACATCGTGAATTGCATTACGAGCTGGTCGGCTTTCTCTTTCCGTCAACGGGTAAGCCGTCGCTAGAACGGTGTGGGCAGACATCGGGCGCTTCCGACGAGATGCTGGAACAATTAGTCCAGCGGCGGGTGGATGAGTTGATCTTTGCGCTGCCCATTCGGCGCGACACCGAAATCCTGGAGTTTGTCGCGCGATGCCAGAAGGCGGGAATCGCTGTTAAATTTATTCCAGAATACTACGAACTGCACGCCAGCCGCTTGGAGAGCTTCAGTGTGGACGGCATACCCCTGCTGGAACTGAAAGAGACCTCCATTCCGGTGCAATACCGTTTGGTGAAAGCGGCTATGGATTATTCCATCGCTCTTATCCTTCTGATGCTCGGATGGCCGCTGATGGTGGTAATTGGAGCGGTCCTGGCTATCATTACCAAAGGGCATCCCCTGCGGCGGGAGATCTATGTGGGGCAAGGCGGGCAACCTTTTGTGCTTTATCGCTTCAACGCCTTGCTGCCCTCTTCCGCGAATGTCCTGGAGGACAGTTGGAAAGCCCGTTTTTGCCGCTTTTTGGTGCGCTATAGCTTCTCAGAGTTGCCCCAGCTTTGGAACGTTCTGAAGGGCGACATGAGCCTGGTGGGGCCTCGGCCGGAGCCTCCCAACCAAGTCCGGCACTACTCAGCGTGGCATCGCCGGCGTCTGGACCTGAAGCCGGGAATTACGGGGCTTGCCCAGGTCAAAGGACTGCGGGATTCGGATTCCTTAGATGAGAAGACTAAGCACGATCTGGAATACGCTGCGAATTTCTCTCCGCTGTTGGACCTTACGCTGGCACTCGCGACGCCCGCAACTTTGCTAAAGAGGCGCAAGAACGGGGGTTCGGGGCGCGAGATGCTCTCGGGTTCCGGAGGGAGGCGCCCGCGCTCTTGGAGCGAACGGCCATGGGTGCGGCCGGAGTAGGGCGGTCGTTTTGTTTCGTGCGCATCCCGTATCATGCTCATCGTACGCACTCCGGTTCGCATCAGCTTCGCCGGCGGAGGTACAGACCTGCCTTCTTACTACGAAGAGTGGGGAGGTTTGGTTCTAAGTAGCAGCATCGACAAGTATATTTACACCGTCCTCACCGAACGCGACGACGGATGCGTTCAGGTCATCTCCTCTGACCTCAAAACCCTGGAAACCGTTGACCGGATCGAGCGCATGCACTTCGAGGGGACCGATCTCGAAATTCCATTCGCCGTGCTCAAATACCTCGGGAGCGAAGTCAGCGTGAATCTTTTCTTAGCTTCAGAAGTGCCTCCGGGAACCGGACTGGGATCGTCGGCCGCGGTGTGTGTTAATGTGCTCAAGACCATCTCGGTGCACCTGGGCCGCGAGTTTTCTGAGCATGACCTCGCTGAGAAGGCGTTCTGGATTGCCCGCCACATGCTGCGAAGGCCGGTAGGCAAACAGGACGAGTACGCGGCCGCTTTTGGCGGGATCAACATTCTACGCTTTTCGGCCGACCGGGTCGAGGTGGAGCCCGTACGGCTCACCCAGGAGTCCCTCATGGACTTCGAGCAATGCCTCATGTTGTTTTTCACCGGCTCCTCGCGTAACTCCTCGCAAATTCTGGAGGCGCAGGATCAATCGGTACAGTCGCGCGACGCCGCCGTACTGGAGGCGCTAGCTGAGCTGAAGGACCTCGTGCTCCCCATGCGCAATGCTCTTCTCAGCGGCGACCTGGATTCTTTCGGCCATCTCCTGCATTTAAGCTGGGAGGTCAAAAAGCGGGTCTCCGGCAAGATCTCGAGTACCAGTATCGATACCATCTACGAGACGGCCCGGACGCATGGGGCACTGGGCGGAAAGATTACCGGCGCGGGCGGCGGCGGCTTTTTGCTGCTCTTTTGCCCGAAGGACAAGCAGCAGCCCGTGCGCCAGGCGATGCGCGGTTTCGGCCTGAAGGAGCTCCGGTTTCACTGTGATCTCGGTGGTACCCGGGTCGTATACAATGACCCTTTCTTCGACTCCGATGCGCGGGGCGGCATGCGGTGGATTTTCACGCCGTCTTTGCAAGGCTACAGTCTTGAATAGACCCAGGTTTCATCGGCTGACGGCAGCCGCCCCCGTTTCGGGGTCCTAGATTGACCTGGAGCAAAGCATTGAGCCGCCAGACCGCGTGCGTCCGCGGCTATGATTTCCATGCGGTGTTATTCGAGAACCGCGCAAAGTGAGCCTCAAGGTTGCTAAAGCCTTTTTGCTGGCTGCCGGGTTGGGGACGCGTCTGAGACCCCTGACCGAGAGAGTGCCCAAATGCCTGGTCCCGATCGGTGGCCGGCCCTTGCTAAGCATCTGGCTGGAGGTCTGCGAGAGGCTGGGCTTGCGAGAAGTACTGATCAATACGCATCATCTGGCGGATCAGATCCAATCCTGGGTTCGGAGCCTACAAAGTCCAGTCCGCATTCGCCTATCCCATGAGCCGATCTTGCGGGGCAGTGGAGGCACCCTGGCCGATAACCGAGATTTCATTCGAAGCGGAGAGGACTTTTACATCTTTTATGCCGATAACCTGGTGGCTGTTGACCTGACACCTCTCGAGCGATTCCATCGCACCCATGACGGGGCGCTGACACTGGGACTCTTCCGTGCGCCAGAACCCGAGCGCTGCGGTATTGTGGCGCTCGACGCGGCGGGTCGCGTGGAGAATTTTGAGGAGAAGCCTCAAAAGCCGAGGTCAGACCTAGCCAACGCCGGAATCTACTTAGCACGTTCCGAGCTCTTTGACTACTTACCGAAGGACCGCTTCCTCGATCTTGGCCACGACGTGCTGCCGGGATTGGCTCAGGCAGGCAAGGTGTGGGGAACGGTCTTGCCCGGCTACATTCGTGATATCGGCACACTGGAGAGCTATTGGCGTGCCCAGCAAGAGTGGCCCTCGGCCAAACGCGCCGCCCCGTGATTCCGGGCGGCAAGCTGGTGAACGAAGCCTGTCCCGTGCCTCGAACCCGGGATCGGGCAAGCGCAAGTAGGAGCACGAAACTTGGCTACGCCTGGGAAGTTCGTATTGCTCGACCGCGACGGCGTGATCAACCAGCGTATTCCGAACGGATACGTGACCTCGTGGGATCAGTTCGTGTTTTTGCCGCGGGCGCTGGATGGGCTGCGCTTGCTGAAGCAGTGCGGATACACCTGCCTAGTCGTTTCCAATCAGGCCTGTGTCGGCAAAGGATTGATCACGCTGGAGCAGCTCGGTGAGATCACCCGGCACTTTGTTGACGAAATCGAGCGCCACGGAGGCCACATCGACGGGGTATACTATTGCCCGCACCGCATGGAAGATGGCTGCGGATGCCGCAAGCCGGAACCCGGTCTGCTCATCGAGGCACAGAGGGAGCACGCGTTTCTCTTTGAGGAGACCTATCTGATCGGCGACACGCATACGGACTGCCTCGCCGGGGAGCGAGTAGGCTGCCGGGTGTTGTTACTGAAGGATGGCCAGGCTGACGGGCGGGCGGGTCTCGGCAGGCGGATCTTTGCGGACCTCTACGCGGCGGCGGAGTTTATCGCCACGGCCGTTTAACTCCGTAGGCTGCACTCCTGGGGTTCTTCAGGCGCTCAGCACCGGACAAAGCGCCCTTGCGGGAGGAGTGGCGCTAGCTCACAACAGGGAGGATCCACTTGCAGAAGTCAGCCTTGATCACGGGCATTACCGGACAGGATGGCTCTTACTTGGCGGAATTTCTTCTGGAGAAAGGCTATCGCGTCTTCGGACTCGTGCGTCGCAGCAGTAATGTCAATCTGGACCGGATCACCCACTTGTTAGACAGGATTGAGCTTATTCCCGGAGATCTTTTGGATGAAAATTCGCTGATCAGTGCCGTTAAGCTAGCGGAACCGGTGGAAGTGTATAACCTGGCGTCGCAGTCCTTTGTTCCCACGTCATGGAACCAGCCCGTGTTGACCAGTGAACTGACGGCCTTGGGCGTCACGCGCATGCTCGAGGCGGTTCGCGTGGTGAATCCTCGGATCCGCTTTTACCAGGCATCTTCTAGCGAAATGTTCGGGTTGGTTCGCGAGAGCCCCCAAAATGAAAACACTCAGTTTTATCCACGGAGTCCCTACGGTGTGGCCAAGCTCTACGGCCACTGGATCACGGTAAATTATCGCGAAAGCTATAACCTGTTTGCCTGCTCCGGCATCCTGTTCAACCACGAGTCGCCGCGGCGAGGTTTGGAGTTCGTCACCCGCAAGGTCAGCCACAGTGTGGCGCGCATCAAACTGGGCTTGCAGCATAAACTCAAGATGGGCAGCCTAGACGCCGAGCGCGATTGGGGGTTTGCCGGCGATTACGTTCGGGCTATGTGGTTAATGTTACAGCGCGATACGCCCCAGGACTACGTCGTGGCGACGGGTAAGACGCATTCGGTGCGCCGCCTCGTAGAGCTTGCTTTTGACTGCGTGGGACTCAACTGGCGGGACTACGTCGAGACGGATCCCTCGCTGTTGCGCCCAGCCGAGGTGCATCACCTGCGGGGTGATGCCTCGAAGGCGGAGAGGGAACTGGGCTGGAAACCTGAGGTGAGTTTTGAACAGCTCATTGAGATGATGGTCAGAGAGGACATCAAGCTGCTGCAGAGGAACGCGGCGCTCGCCTCGGCAACCATGTAAATAGGAGATATCCCCTCGGATATCCCTTGCGTTTCCGCCGCGCCAGAGGGCCGGGCGTAACAGCAGGAGAACCTGCCCCGGTAAGGAGGACATCTCGTCGAGGTGAGATCGGGACAAAGCTGGCGGAACCCAGTCGATTAGGTCCGTGGGAGCCTGCCACCGAAAAGGGCAGTCCAGTCTTTGGCTGAATGGATCGATTTCTCGAAATCTTCCACGTATTAGTCATTGCAGGCGCCGTCGTGGCGTTTGGAGCGGTCCGACCGCTCGCCTACTCTTTGATGGAGGTGGCACTGTTCGCCGCCACATTGGCCCTGCTGGTCAAGCAAGCCCGCGAGGGAAGGATTCGGTTCCCGTTGCCTCTGGCCTCCGTGCTTGTTCTCGGCTGGATAGCCCTGTCTCTGGTACCGCTGCCCGTGTCGCTTGTGAACCACCTGCAACCCGGCAGGCTGGGAATTCCCCAGGCCCCCGGCGGCCCCGCGAATGCGAAATTCTGGGTTGTCCTGAGTGTCTACCCACATGCCACGATGCTGGGATTAATGAAGTTCCTGGCGTACGTTTGCGCGCTGGTCCTAGCTGCCTACCTGTTTGACTCGCGCCGGCGGAAGAGCGTGCTAGTGACTGGGCTAATCGCGGTCGGCGTGCTGGAAGCGGCTTACGGTTCATTCCAGTACCTAACTGGTTTCCAAAGGATTTTCGGAACACCCAAGGTTTACTACCGGGAACAGGCAACAGGCACTTACATCAACCACAATCACTTTGCTGGCCTGCTGGAGATGGTGGCGCCCTTTGCACTCGCGACCGCCTTCTACTCCTACCGAATCTGGATTGAGGAGCGGCGTCGGGGGCCTGCTGGGGTGGTCTCCGACCGGCAGCGGGCTGCCTTGGGCCGCTTCTTGGTTTATTGCTTCCTGGTGGTCGTGCTGGTGGTGAGCAGCTTCTTTTCGCAGTCACGCGCGGGAATTGTGTCTATGTTGGTGTCTATCTTCCTGGTCGGTATTCTCGCCTTTGTCAAGCTGCGGCGAAGGGCCTGGATTGCAGGCCTTCTGTTCGCGCTGCTAGTTGCCTTAGGGTACGGGGTGTGGGCAGGACTGGAGCCGGTGGTGGCGCGCTTTGAGATGCTTCAACAGGCGGGCTATCTCTCGACCGAGGGGAGATTGTCGGTCTGGAGGGACGCCGTCGGAATAATGCGCGACTACCCGTGGACTGGAAGCGGATTGGGAACCTTTGGGTATGTCTACCGTCACTACCAAACTGTGCTGGGAAGATTCTTCTTTGATCACGCACACAACGACTACGTTGAGTTTACCTGCGATATCGGATTTGTGGGCGTTGTTCTGCTCTTCTTGCCTATTATTTACTTCGTGGGGAGGATGATCGTCTCCTTTCTCAGGGACTCGCGGCAGTACCGGCCCTCGGTCCTGCTGGGTTGCATCGGCGCGGCGGTGGCTCTGCTCCTGCACAGCATTCTTGACTTCAACCTGCAAATCCCCGCCAATGCCCTGGTCTTCTCCACCGTGCTAGGCCTTGGTTACAAAGCGGGATGCCTGGAGCCCCGCCAAGAGGGCCGAGCCGCCGGAGCCGTCCAGCGCTCTAACGCCGTTTCCCGGCCATCCGCGCGGGTTCCGAGAAACGCACCCGTTTGAGTTCCACGGAGTCGTGCCGGGACCATTCGCCGGAAGTTGACGTGCTGCTATGAAGTCGGCTTATAACGGAGTTCCCTTGCCGGAAGACGGCGAGGCCATCGAGTTTAAGAACGGTCGTTTTGCTGTGCCGGACATCCCGATTGTGCCCTTCATTGAGGGCGACGGCACGGGTCGGGACATCTGGAGAGCAGCGCGCCGCGTGTTTGACGCCGCGGTGCAGCGCGCCTACCACGGCAAGCGGCGCGTCGCCTGGTACGAGGTCTTTGCCGGTGAGAAGGCCTACAGGCGGTTCGGTGAATGGCTCCCCCAGGATACGTTGGAGGCGATCCAGCGGTTCCGGGTGGCGATCAAAGGACCTCTAACCACTCCGGTAGGCGGTGGCATCCGCAGCCTGAACGTGGCGTTGCGCCAACTGCTGAACCTCTACGCCTGTTGGAGGCCTGTCAAGTACATCCCCGGGCTCCCTTCGCCGGTAAAGCACCCCGAGCGGATGAACATCGTGATCTTTCGCGAAAATACCGAGGACGTTTATGCGGGTATCGAATGGGCGGTAGGAACGCCGCAGGCCAAACGGGTGATCGACTTCATCAATGACCTGCTGCGCGAGGAGAAGTCGAACAAACAGGTGCGTGAAGACTCGGGCGTGGGTATCAAGCCGATTTCGATTCACGCCACTAAGCAGCTTGTCCGCCGGGCGCTCCGGTACGCACTGGAGCATGGGCACAAGCGGCTAACTCTCGTGCACAAAGGCAACATCATGAAGTTTACGGAGGGAGCCTTCCGCGACTGGGGCTACGCTTTGGCGAAAGATGAATTTCGCCAGCAGGTGGTGAGCGAGCGGGAAAGCTGGATTCTGAATCACAAGGACCAGCACCCCGACGCTTCTGTTGAGGCCTGCGCGGCCGCACTGGAACCAGGAATCGAAATGGCTTCGGAGGATTTCCGGCACAAGGTGTGCGCAGAGGTGCGTATGTGCCTCGAATCCATTTACGCGACACACGGCAGGGGACGTTGGAAGGAAAAACTTTTGGTCAACGACCGCATTGCAGACTCGATGCTTCAGCAGATCCTGACCCGTGCTGACGAGTACGAGGTGATCTGCACGCCTAATCTGAACGGTGACTACCTCTCCGACGCTTGTGCCGCACAGATTGGCGGCCTGGGTATGGCCCCGGGCGGCAACATTGGCGATGAACATGGAGTTTTTGAAGCCACTCACGGCACCGCACCCAAGTACGCCGACCAGGACGTGGTCAACCCGGGAGCCGTCATCCGGTCGGGTGCACTGATGTTCGAATTTATGGGCTGGCCGGAGGCTGGCGACCTGATCGAAAGGGCGCTGGCCAAGACCATCGCTCAGCGCCGCGTTACCTACGACCTCGAGCGCCTGATGAAGCTTGAAGGCATGGAGAACGTTCAAAAACTGGGGACGAGCGCCTTCGCCGATGCCATCATTGAGAACATGTGACCAACCTGCAAGGTAGACACGCGCCCGCCCCGAGGAACTGACCGATTCCCTCACGACGTGGCATCGCCCGGCTGTGGGCGCGCTCGAGAAGGTTGATTTCTGACTCTCGGTTTCCGTTTTCTGTTTCCGGAGGTGGCATGCGTCGAAAGGTTACGATAGTGGGATCAGGCAACGTGGGTGCGACGGTTGCCCATCGCCTGGCGGACCGACAGCTGGCTGACGTTGTCCTCATGGACATCCTGGAGGGCATCCCGCAGGGCAAGGGGCTCGATCTGCTGGAAGCAGGCCCGATTGAAGGCTACGACATTCGCATCACTGGAACGAACAGTTATGCGGACACCGCTAACTCCGACTTGGTGGTGATGACGGCGGGCTTTCCGCGCAAGCCTGGCATGAGCCGCGACGACCTACTCAAGGCCAACTTTGAGGTCGTTAAAGGCGCTGTCGAGCAGGTGGCGAGATATTCCCCTGAGTGCATCCTGATCGTGGTCACCAACCCGCTGGACGCCATGGCCCAGGCGGCCTATAAAGTGAGTGGCTTCTCCAAAAACCGCGTGATGGGCATGGCGGGCGTGCTCGACACAGCGCGTTATCGCACCTTTCTGGCCGAAGCTTTAAACGTCTCCGTACAGAACGTTCAGGGCTTCGTGCTGGGCGGCCACGGCGACACGATGGTCCCCGTACCGCGCTACACCACGGTGGCCGGAATCCCCGTCACCGAGCTCCTTCCCCAGGACCAACTCGAGGCCATCATCCGACGCACGGCTAATGGCGGGGCCGAGATCGTGAATCTGCTCAAGGCCGGCAGCGCCTACTACGCTCCATCGGCCGCGGTCGTGGAGATGATCGACGCCATCTTTCACGACCGCAAGAAGATTCTTCCCTGCTCGGCCTATCTTGAAGGGGAATATGGGATTCATGGCCTCTTTGTCGGAGTGCCCGTGAAGCTGGGGTCACGCGGCATCGAACAGATCATCGAGATCAAGCTGACCCCGGAAGAGCTGGCGGCGCTTCGAAGGTCGGCGGAGGCCGTGAAGGAACTCGTGCAGGTGATCGGAGTGTAAGCAGCGCCTGGCCTTGTCGAGCTAGACGGACTGGCAGAGGGAGGAGATGGCATGGATGACTTGGCTCCGGGCTTATATGCCGTCATTGATACCACGCTGGGAGAGATCACGTGCCGGCTCTTCCCCCACAAGACGCCTAAGACGGTCGAAAATTTCGTGCGTCTGGCCAACGGCGACCGCGAGTTTCTGGATCCAAAGACGGGCCAGCGCGTAAAGCGCCGTTACTATGACGGTTTGGTCTTCCATCGTGTAATTCCCAACTTCATGATTCAGGGAGGCTGCCCCCTGGGCACAGGCACCGGCGGACCTGGCTACCGATTTGAAGACGAGTTTGTGCAAGACCTGGTGTTCGACCAGCCAGGCAAGCTGGCGATGGCGAATGCGGGACCCAACACCAACGGCAGCCAGTTCTTCATCACTGTTGCGCCCGCCGCGTGGCTTAACCACAGGCATACCATCTTCGGAGAGGTGGTGGCTGGCCAGGACGTGGCGAACCGCATCGCTCACACGCCTCGCGACCGCCACGACCGCCCGCAAACACCCGTCGTGATGCGGAGTGTCAGGATTATCGAAGTCAGCCCTTGATGTGCAACCAAAGCTGGGTCTTCACCGAGAGCGTCGGGGTACCCGGGTAACTCAGCAGCCGCTTCGGGAAGGCTTCTGCTTTTGGCCGTAAGTTGTGTGATAGCGTTCGTACCACTTCTCGACTTCGGAGGTGGGCAAGGGTTTGGGTTTGCCGAGGGTCAACGCCAAGTGGCAGGTCTTTGCTACGTCCTCAAGCATGACCGCCGCCTTGAAAGCGGCTTCGACGGTAGGCCCGAACGCGAAGGCGCCGTGGTGCGCAAGCAGAACCGCAGGCACCCTCCCGTGGCTGGATTTGATCGCTGCCACTATCGCTTCGCCGATATGATTCCCCTGGTTGTCCGCATAAGGAGCGCAGGGAATCGTGCCTCCAAATTCGTCTGCAATCGCAGTCAAATACGGAGGAATTGGTTTTCCCAGCAAGGCGAAGGCGGTGGCATAATTCGAATGGGTGTGGATGATCCCTCCGACGTCGGGGCAATGCCGGTAGAGGTAAAGGTGGTGGGGCAGGTCCACCGAGGGCTTCCATCTTCCTTCGACCTGCCTTCCCTCGAGGTCGGTGACGGCAAGGTCCACGGGCCGCAGCTTGTCATAGTCCATGCCGCTCGGCTTGATCACCACCAGGCCGCATCGCCGGTCGATGCCGCTGGCGTTGCCGCTGTGCATGGTGACCAGACCGGCACGATAAATTCCCACGTTTGCGCGCCATACCTCCTGCTTGAGGCGTTTCAGGCTGTCCATGTGAAAACCGGGCGCTGTTCGTAGCCAGTGGCAGGCAGCACGTTTGCTCCCTGCTGCTGACTAGCCCCTTACTTGAGGATTGCTCCTCACCTGGCGTTTTAGCGCCTTAAGACGCTTCATGACGTCGTTAGTTCCCCGGCCGAAGTAGTCGTGGAGCTGCTGGTACTCTTTGAAGATCAGGTTGTAGATATCGTGATGTTCAGGACAGGGCCGGAAGGTCTTCTTCTGCACCCGGGCCATCTTCTTTGCCGCGTCGAAAATGGAATCGTAGCCGCCAGCTCCGGTCCCCGCAGCCACAGCCGCGTGCATCGCCGAGCCCAGGGCCGAACATGTCAGCAGCGGATCAGCAAGCTTGATCTCCCTGCCCGTCACGTTGGCATAAATCTGCATCAGCAGTTGGTTGCGCTCCGGCAGGCCGCCGCATGCTACCAGCTCGTTCACTCGTACGCCCTTGGACTCGAAAGCTCCGATGATCTGCCTTGTGCCAAACGCCGTCGCCTCAATCAGGGCACGGTAGATTTCCTCGGGGGTGGTAGCCAGCGTCAGCCCCAGCAAGAGTCCAGTCAGCTCGACGTCCACCAGGATGGATCGGTTGCCATTCCACCAGTCGAGTGCGAGGAGCCCAGTAGCGCCGGGCTTCAGCCGAGCAGCACGCCTTTCGAGCAGCGACGTGAAAGGTATCCTTGTCTTGCGCGCTTCACGATGCACATACTCCGGGACTCCATGTTCGAAAAACCAAGCAAAAATGTCACCGACGGCGGACTGACCCGCCTCATAACCCCAAAGCCCTGGCACCACGCCGTCCTCGACCACGCCGCAGATGCCCTCTACCATCTGCTTCTGCGGTCCCAACAGCAAATGGCAAATCGAGGTGCCCATGATCATCACCATCGATCCCGGCGCGGTCACGGTGCAAGCCGGCACGGCCACGTGAGCGTCCACGTTGCCGATGGAAACCGGCGTACCAGCCGGGAGCCCGGTCTTACGGGCCCATTCCGCAGTGAGCCCCCCTGCCTTCTCACCCAGGGGGAAATAGTGCTCGGCGACCTTGTCGAGTGCGGTGTCGAAACCCTCGCGGACGGCAGCGAAGAAGTCGCGCGAGGGGAAACCCCGGCCTTTAATCCACATCGCCTTGTACCCTGCCGTGCAGGCGGACCGCTTCTCGACGCCCGTGAGCTGCCACACAATCCAGTCGGCGGCCTCGATGAATCGCTCCGTTGCCTGATAAACGGCCGGTGCTTCATCGAAGATCTGGAGCAGCTTGGAGAAGAACCATTCGGACGAGTACTTCCCTCCATAGATGCGGATAAACTCCTCGTTCCGCTCGCGTGCAACCTCATTGATACGATTGGCTTCTGCCTGCGCCGCATGGTGCTTCCAAAGCTTAACCCACGCGTGAGGATGCTTCCTGTACTTCGGCTCGAAGCAAAGTGGCGTCCCATCGCGACGCGTGGGGAGGGGCGAGGAGGCGGTGAAGTCCGTACCCATGCCGATCACACTTTCGCCCCTAACGCCGGCGTCTTTCAAGGCGCGAGGGATTCCGCGCTCAGCCACCAGCAGGTAGTCACGGGGGTTCTGCAGCGCCCAGTCGGGCTCCAGGCGGGGCCCACCGCCTGGAAGGCGTTCGTCGATAACACCGTCTGGATAGGGCACGATGGCCTGACCGACCAACTCACCGTTCCGAACCCTGGCCACTACGACTCGTCCGGACTCCGTGCCGTAGTCGATGCCGAGGGTGAATTTTTCCGCGGGCATGCATGACTCCACGCTATGATGGGCTCACGTCAATGAGGGTAGACGTTTAATTGAACCCGCTCACTATGTCAAGCGCTACCACCGGCTGGCTGCGGTCCCGCTAAGCCTTAAAATAAGGCGCTTCTGAGCCGACAAGCACCATCGCGAGGGACGGCGGGGCGACGCACCGCCGGAATCTTTTCATACTCGACTGATATTCGGCATCGCCGGGCCCTCCGGAGAAGCGCCCAACAAGCTTGTGCAGGCCAAGATGGAAGGTTTGGGCAAGGAGCTCGCGCAGCACCTGGCGGACTTCAACGCACTTTTGAAGACCGATGTTGCCAGCTACAACCGGCTGGCGTACGAGCTGGGTGCCCCCACTGTCTTCGTCGGCGCACCGATCAGCCCGAGGGCTGTGTCAGGGCGTTAGATCGGCACAACAAAGCAGGAACCTGGCCCGCCACGTAATGGCCGTGTTGGGGGCTTGATTCTATTACTCGCGTTATATATCTTATCTGCATAAGAATGGAGCGGAGTATCCAAAAAGAGTACTAACTTGCCATTTTCGGGTTTGACGCCGGGACAAGCGACCGGCAAATTTATCTAGAGTTTATGGTCATCCCCGAGCTCTGGCACCTAACCTGCAAACGCTCATATGCTAAGCCCCAGGGGTGATGGAGGGAAGAGGGGGCATGAATAGAAGACGCAGGCGAAAGTACATTGGATACTATCCCGCAGGGCGGCATCACAGGACGCGGCAATTCCCTTCGATTGTCAAGGCTTTGGCGCTCCTGTCGATTGTCGCGACGGCGGGTTTGTGGCTAACCTGCCAACAGTTCCAACAAGCGCGCGGCTGGCAGTCGCAGCGGCTGGTAATGCCAGGCCAGGACAGCGCTCCCGATTCACCTATCTTTGACAGCCAAGTTAGTCTTCCTTCCGACCCCAATGCGGCGGGCCGTGTGGTCTACCCTTATTCGGTGATTCCCGGTGGAGTTCGGGATACCCGGGAACTGCGCCAAGCCATGACCGACCCCGTCGTCGCCGCGCATTACCGGGATTTTCAGATTTCTCGGGCTCACATTGTAACTTTGCCACACGATGAGCGCTACTACGTTTCCTATCGGCGTGGAAGCGAGGTCTTCTGGACCAAAAACAAACTGAGGGTGGCAGAAGGAGAAGCCCTCATGACTGATGGCACAAATTACGCCCGCGCCCGATGTGGCAATCGGCTGTCACCGACAGCCCAAAGCAAGACGGCCCCGAATGAGCCTTCGCCCGAGGAATTAAACACGCCCGTCAATTTGGCCAGCCGAAGTGCGGTCCCGCTCGCAGTTCGATCGGCAGCACCCAGCCTTTCGGCGCCCGTGCCTCAAGCCGCCGCCGCGGTTCCCGCGGAATTGGTGCCACCTGGTCCTCCACCAGAGGTTCCTACCTTTGCGTTCACGTTCCCCGTGGTTCCGCCCAACATCGTGCCACCCGTGCCGCCCACCAAGAAACCAAACAAATGCCCGCCCGGGTCGGTATCCCCCAATCCGCCCTGTAAGAAGCGGCCTCCATCACCCGTTCCTGAACCCGGCACTTGGTGGCTGATGAGTGCAGGGGCCGCGACACTGCTGTTGCACCGTTCGCTACGCCTTCGAGATCGGGCCGGAAAGAGCTCCGCCTGAGGGACCGCTTGCGGCCTCCACCTAGGCGGCAGCGACGTGGGGCGACTACGTCCCTTTCCACTGTCATCGGGGGCGCGATGGGAGGACCGAGCGTTTCTCCAACGCGAAGCAGTCCTGGTGCTCGGTTCACCATCTCGCCCCGAAGCAAGCCGTTGACAATAAGGAGAGATGCCGGATACTGTACCGCGGCTATGAAGATTTTGGTGATTGGTTCAGGGGGACGCGAGCACGCGCTGACTTGGAAGTTGAGGGAAAGCCCTCTGATGGAAGAGATCTACTGCGCGCCCGGCAACGCGGGGATCACTCAGGAAGCCGAATGCCTCCCGGTTGACATCGCCAGCCCGCAAGAAATCCTGCAGCTAGCGCGATCGATCCACGCTGACCTTACGGTGGTGGGTCCTGAAGTCCCCTTGGTCGCCGGCGTTGTAGACGAGTTTGAGCGCGCCGGCATGGCGATCGTCGGTCCGACAAAGGCCGCGGCCCGTCTGGAGGGGAGCAAGATCTTCGCCAAGCGCTTTATGCAGCGCCATCGTATTCCCACGGCCGAATTCGACGTTGCCGAGAACTTCGAACAGGCGACCCGCGTGCTGCGCGATTTTGGTGCGCCGATTGTCGTAAAGGCTGACGGTTTGGCGGCCGGGAAGGGTGTCGCAGTCTGCCAGACATTCGAAGAAGCCGAGCAGGCCCTCGAAGGTTTCATGCGTCAGGAGATTCTAGGCGAGGCAGGCAAACGGGTGGTGATGGAGAAACGCCTGACCGGAGAAGAATTGTCCTTCATCGTTGTAACGGACGGGCGGAGCGTCGTTCCTCTGCCCCCTACCCGGGACCACAAGCCGCTCCTGGACGGGGATCAGGGACCCAACACCGGTGGAATGGGCGCTTACAGCGACGACGCCATCCTGGGTGACCGGCTGAGGGATGAGATTCTTCGTACCATTGTACGCCCTACTCTGGCAGGCCTCGCGGCCGAAGGAATACCCTACCGGGGCTTTCTCTATTTCGGCTTGATGCTGACCTCGGACGGACCTAAGGTGCTTGAGTACAACGTGCGCATGGGAGATCCGGAAGCGCAACCTATCATGATGCGACTCCGCTCCGATCTGCTCCCGGTGCTGGCAGCTGTGCGCGAGGGCCAGCTCGGGGCTCAAGAAGCCCACTGGACGCCGAATCCGGCAGTCTGCGTTGTCCTCGCTGCGAAGGGTTACCCTGGACAGGTTCAAGTGGGCCAAGTTATCACGGGTTACGATTCTGCGGAAGCGATTGGGGGCGTGAAGGTTTTCCATGCTGGCACCGTCATGAAGGACGATCGCTTGGTGACCAGCGGCGGCAGGGTGATGGGCGTCACAGCGATAGCCGAAGACTTGCCCGGTGCCATCCAGCGCGCCTACCTCGCGGTTAGTAAGATCCGCTTCGACGGCATGCAGTACCGGCGTGATATCGGAGCCAAAGGACTTCGCCATTTGGCGGCCGGCCACGAACCAGAGAGCTCGCAGCGGCGACGAACTCCCTCAAGCTCGTACACCTTGAAACCTCAACCCCGCCACCATTAGCGCGGAAGTGAGCGCGCTGACCCCAAGCCGAAAACTTCTAAGAGCTTGGAGCTCCGCACGGTTGAAAATTTGCCTCAAACTGATGTATGGTTTTGGCC
This sequence comes from Acidobacteriota bacterium, assembly GCA_902812465.1. Lineage (GTDB taxonomy): Bacteria > Acidobacteriota > Terriglobia > UBA7540 > UBA7540 > CADDZE01. Next base: position 20,984 of record CADDZE010000028.1, read on the forward strand.
CTGCTTAAAGCACCAGAAGAGGAACCTATGCAGCATGGCGGGTTGTATACCCACCGAGCCGAACCGGTTAGCAGGCAGCGCCACTGGCTTCACGGCGCTTTTCTCGGTGTAACGCTGCTGGCGATGGCCTTGTGCGCGGTGGGGGAGGAGCCGCCGTATTTCGCCATCCGCGGAGCCCGGATCGTTACCGTTTCCGGGCCGGTCATTCCGAGCGGCACGGTAGTGATGGCCAAGGGCCTCATCGTGGCAGTGGGAACAGACGTCACGATCCCGCCGGAAGCTTGGGTGATTGACGGGAACGGTCTCACCGTCTACCCGGGCTTGATCAATGCCCTGTGCGACCTGGGCCTGCAGGCAGCGCCTGCCACAGCTGGGCCGCCTGGCGCCACGCCAACTCCGGCAGCCACACCCCCGGCTTCTTCTCGCGCGCAGCCGCCACAGGTAGCGCGTGGACCTGAGGACCGGCCGGGAACCACACCCTGGCGCAATCCAGCCGACGAGCTGAAGACTGACGACCACCGCCTGGAGACCTGGCGCAACGGCGGATTCACCACTGCGCTGGCCGCTCTTATGGGGGGCATCTTCCCGGGACAAGGTGCCGTGATTAATTTGGCCGGTGAGCGTCCTGGCGAGATGGTGGTAAAGGCACCAGCCACTTTAAACGTTTCTTTTCAGGCCGTCGGCAACTTCTGGAGCTTTCCCGATTCGCTGATGGGTGTGCTCTCCTACGTGCGGCAAGTATTCTTGGACGTGCGGGAATTTTCCCAAGCGGAAGGCATTTACATCTCGCATCCCAATGGCTTGCAACGTCCTGCCTACGACCGTTCGGTCCTGGCGATCCGCGAGATTCTCCAGGCGGGCTGTCCCGTGCTGTTGCCGGGCAACCTACGTAAGGAGATCATCCGCGCCCAGGACATGGCGCAACGCCTGGGCCTGCACGCCGTCATTTACGGGGGCCAGGAAGGCTATGCTGCAGCGGACGTTCTCGCCGCGGGCCATACTCCGGTGCTGGTCGATTTGAAGTGGCCTGAACGGGAGAAGGATGCCGACCCGGACGCTGACGTCCCGCTGCGCATCCTGCGATTCCGCGATCGTGCTCCGAATACTCCAGGGGCGCTCGCGAAGGCGGGAGTGCCGTTCGCGTTCTACCTGGAGGGCTCGTCCACGCCCAAAGACGCGCTGAGGAATGCCAAGAAGGCCATCGACCGCGGGCTGCCGGAGGAGGCTGCGCTTCGCGCTTTCACCCTGAGCGCGGCGCAAATTCTCGGAGTCGGCAGCCAGTTGGGAAGCATCGAGCCGGGCAAGATCGCTAACCTTACGGTGACCGATGGCGATCTGTTCAGCGAGAAAACGAAGGTGAAGATGATTTTTATCGACGGGCGCCGTTACGCCGTCCATGAAACAGTTCCGCCTAATGCTCCGCCCGCGTTGAAACTCGGTAGCAGGTGGAGAATCTCGTTGGAAGGCAAGGAAGGCCGGTCCACCATGATGGTCGACTTCGAGGTGAAGGGCGGCTCGCTGACGGGAACGGTCACCGAAGTTGCAGGAGGCAGCACGAAGGTTAAGCCTGGGGTCATATCGGATGGCTGGGTGAGCGGCGATGATTTCGGTTTCACTCTCGCGTTGGCGGGCGGCCACACCCAGCCGATCGAGTTCACGGGCAGCGTAGTCGGCGACGAGCTGCGCGGCGAAGCTAGCAGTAGGGGAGCTCAGCGCGTTCCATTCGAAGGTAAGCGGCCAGACAGTGCCGGTGAAAGTGGGAAGAAGGGTCGTGCAACACTTTAGCACCCCTGCTACGCGGTGGGCATAAAAATCTGCGTAATGAGGTCGGCTTCTGGCGCCGTTCTGGGACCATTAACGTAATTTTCGATGCAGAAGTCGTCTTGACGCCAGCGCGATAGATTGGTGGCTCCATTTTGTAGAGGCTGATAAACGGACTTCTCGATGTAGACATAATGGGTCTCGGGCCAGGTAACGACTTCGGGCTTCTGCGTGAGATTGAACGATGGCTCGGCATTGGACCTACTCTTTCCTCCTCGGGCTGGTAGAACCCGGCTAGACGGATGCGAAAGCGCCTTGGGCCTCAGGCTTCTATCCTCTTTTCAGAAGCCGCCACGACCGGAAGGTGAATCCGGAAAACCGTTCCTTGCTCGCCGGTACACTCTACCATCACCTCTCCCCCATGTTCCTGAACAATCTTTTGTACGACGGCCAGCCCCAGGCCTGTGCCCGTTTCCTTCCCGTAGCTGACGAACGGGTGGAACAGGGTGTCGCGAACCGGCCCGGGAATTCCAGGCCCGTTATCGCTGACGCGGATCTCCAACCCCTCCGGCTTCCGGCGCGTGCTGATCTCGATTCGCCCGTTGTCGCGCGGCACCGCTTCGCAGGCATTCAGCAGCAAGTTGTGAAAGACGCGCTCGAGCTTGCTCGGGTCGAACCAACCTTCGCTGCTGCCTTGTTGCGATGACACAAACACAATGTTCCGGAACTCCGGCCGGGCGCGCACCGTCTGGACGGCGCGCTGGATGATTTCTTCGAGATTGCAATGGACTGGTTTGTAGACGGGCAGCGCCTTGGAGAACTCCAGCACCGCTCCCAGCTGGTCCGTCATGCGGTTCACCGCACGGCGAATCTCCTCATAAAGGTCAGCGCGCTGGGCTTCGTCGAGATGACCTTCAGCCAGGAACTCCGCGTAGGCTAGGATGGCCGTCAGCGGATGGCGCAGGTCATGAGAGATGGTGGTGGCCATGCGGCCAATCGTGGCCAACCGCTCCGCCTGCAACAACTCCTGCTGGGTCTTTTGCAGGGTGCGCCGCATACGGTCGAACGACCGGCTGAGGTCCGACACTTCGTCCTTACCGCGCGCCTCGAGAGGATAAGCAAAGTCGCCCTTCTCTAGCGCGTGCACGCCGTCCACCAGGTTGGCCAGCGGCCGCGTGAAAGTATCCGAGATGACGAATACCAAGGCGCCGCCAGCCAGGACCGCCACCAGGCCGAGCCCTAGCAGCCAGCGATTGAGGTTTTCCAGGAAGGCCGTGGCCTGGTCGTAGGATTTAAGAACGGTCAGGCTTACCACGGGAGTGCTGCCCGGAGCCAGTTCGACGGAGGTCATCAAGTAGCGCTCGCCTTCGAGATCGATGTCTCCGGGTGGCGTCAGGCCGTGGGAGTCCAGTTCCGTGTGCTGCACCAGTGCCGCTTGCTGAGAGGGCGATAGCGTGCTGACCACTACGGCTTGGTCATAGCGAAAAGCCACTTGGCTGGAGGCGATACGGCGAACGTCGGCGGCCACGCGGTCGTCAATCTCATACCCGAGGGCCAGGATGCCCAGCAGTGTATGGTCTGACGGGGCACCGAAATAGATCGGCTGGATAAAGACTTCATAGAGGTGTCCCCCCCCGTACCACCAACCCCGCGATTCCCCCTCGTTGAGCGAACGTTCCAGGAAGCGCTGCGCGTCGTTGCGGCCGAAACCAGAGGTTTTCGTGCGTAGCGCCACCACCCTTCCGCGGCGATCCGCCAGGGAGAAGAGGTCACTTCCCATCTGCTGCCAAAAGTCGGCGGCGGCGTCGGCAATGGTGGCCTCGTGCTGCGTCGTCATTACCGCCCGGAGAGTGGGCAGCGAGGCCAGTAAGGCGGCCGAGCGCGCGAGTGTCAGCTCGCGCTGGTGCTGGAAATTCTGAAAGGTCGTGACAGAATCGCGCAGCTCCTCGAAGATCTCTTCTCGTACCCGCCAACGGACACGCTGCCGCACCACCAGCAGGGTGGCACACGTCAGCGAGGCCGACACTAGTAGAAGGGAGAGCAAAAATTTAGTTCGGAGCCGCATCGTGGACGCTGGATCGTGAGGCTTGCCCTTTGGGACTAGGGAAAGGAAACTCGTGTATGGACCGAGAAACGTTCTGGGGGGTCTTCTTGAGCGCCCGCAGAGCCTCGCTTCTCGCGTCTACCCGCACTCTTTGCTTCCTCACGGCACGAACTTGTAGCCCACCCCGTGGACGGTGAGGAAATGCACCGGATGAGCCGGATCGCGCTCCAGCTTTTGGCGCAGCTTCAGGATGTGATTGTCGACAGTGCGTGTGGCGGGGTAGCACTCGTATCCCCACACTTTATTCAGCAGCTCGTCCCGCGAAATCACGCGCTCCGGATTACCCGTGAAGTATCGCAGTGCTTTGAATTCATGCGGCGTCAGCGGGACGGGCTTTCCGCCGCGCTTCAGTTCCATCTTGGAGAAGTCAATGGAGACGTCATCAAAGCTATAGCGGTCGGCGGGGGCTGCCGGACGTGCACGCCGCAGTACGGCCCTGACACGCGCTAACAGCTCTTTAGGACTGAAAGGCTTGGTGACGTAATCGTCTGCGCCCAGCTCGAGGAGCAACACCTTGTCGATCTCGTCGTTAGCTGCACTGAGAATGATAACGGGCAAGGAAGGCTGTGCCTGCCGGATCTCCCGGCAGATGTCGCGCCCAGAAATGTCGGGAAGCTTCAAATCGAGAATGACGACAGCCGGTGAGGCGGCTCGAAACGCTGCCAGTCCGCCCGCGCCGTTCGAAGTTGCTTGGAAAGCATAACCCTCGGCCTCGAACAGCAGCTGCAGCGCTTTCTGGATCGCCCGGTCGTCCTCGATAAGTAAAATCTTCTCCACCACCAATCCCTGAAGACGACTCTGACCGCCACCCGACGCCTGATGATCGAGCTTTCTATTGTATGTCAGCTTGACAACGAACGGTATAGTTCCGGAAGGGGGGTGCAGAACATCTCAAGGAAGGTTCGCCCGGCATCGCGAGGCATGACCCAGCGGGCCATCATTTGCAGGCGTGCTGGCCATGTTTTTTCAGAGTCTGAGGGTTTTAGCCAATGGTCGTGCCGCCTGCCGCCAGCCCGCACTCCGAGTTCACGATACGCCTCGAGTACGCCCGCAAGCATCACGGCCGTACCCCAGGAATCTTCAGCCGAACACGATAGAGGCTAGTGCTTGCGGTAATGTAGAGCGTCCTGCCGTCGTCGCCCCAAGCGCAGTTAGCCACTTTCTCTCCGGGTTTGAGGGTGCCAAGGTGCTTGCCTTCGGGCGAAATGATCCACACACCGCCCGGGCCGGCGCTGTAAATGTTGCCCTCTTGGTCCAGCTTCATGCCGTCGGGCAGGCCTTCCTCCTGGCTGGAGGTGGCGTCATAAAACACCTTGCCGTTGGCCAGCGTCCCGTCCGTCTGAACTTCGTAGCGCATCCACACCTTGTGGTTCGGGTCGGAGACGGCCACGTAAAGATACTTCTCGTCGGGAGAGAAGGCGATGCCGTTAGGCCGCGTGAGGTCCTTAATGAGCAGCTGGAGGTCCTCGGGGTCGGGAGGCACGCCGGGTCGGTGGGCCACGGCGTTGCGGATGCGAAACACGCCGTTGAACGGCAGTTCCTTCTTCGGATCGTTGTCCGCCTGGGTCTCGAGACCATAAGGAGGGTCGGTGAAGTAAAGCGACCCGTCCGACTTGTAGACGAGGTCGTTGGGACTATTCAGGCGCTTGTCCTCAAAGCGATCGGCGAGGATGGTCTTGTGCCCGCCCGGGGCCAGCGACTCGAGGCGCCACACGTTGCGCGCCGCGTGGCCGGCCACGGTCAAGCGCCCATGCGGATCCAGCGTCATGCCGTTCGAGCCCGGCTCGATTCCTTTGAAGGTCCCGGTGTAGCCGGAAGGCTGCATGAAGACGGTCAGCGCACCAGGCGGGGTCCACTTCATCACACGATTGTTGGGAATGTCCGCAAAGAGCAAATAACCGGCGTGAATCCACACTGGACCTTCCGTCCATCTGCACCCATCGGCCAGCTTTTCGATCTTCGCGTCTGCTGGGACAATTGCGTCCAGGGCGGGATCGATGCGCTCGATCGAGCCCGCCGCGGGGAACTTGGATTCTCGGTCCATCATCATAAGGCTCAACGCAAGCAGAGGGAGTAGCATGAAATAGATTCTCATGGCGGGAAATCTTATAACAGGAAGGGAGTAGAGAAGGCAAATCCGGGTCCAATGTGGGTTGCTCCTTTCCCCATGCCACTTCGACACACAATTAATTAACGTTGGGCGTCAGACTTAGGAGTGTATGCGAAAGCGAACCGCAGGAACGTGTCTGTCACGCCCAATGACGGGACACGGTGTTGCAAATAAAATACTCACTCATGACTACCCGTCGTTGTAGTTCCTTGAAAGACGTGGCGCTTTTTCGCGACCTCTCGAGGGCGGAGGTGAAATTTCTTCTGGATCGCGCCGTTGTGCTCCATTACGCAGCCGGCCAGCCGATTTTCGTCGAAGGGGACCCTTGCGCAGGCCTCTATGTGATCGAATCAGGGAAGGTCAAGATCTTCAGAGTTTCACCCAGCGGTCGCGAACAGATTCTCGCCATTGAGAGCGCTGGCGCTTCGATCGCGGAATTGCCGGTTTTTGACGGAGGTAATTACCCAGCCTCGGCATCGGCTCTCACCGAATCCACTCTCCTCCACATTCGCAAGAAGGATCTTCAAGAGCTTTGTCTTGCGCAACCACAGGTGGCTCTGAAGGTGGTGAAGGTGGTGGGTTCGCGGCTCCGCAGGATGGTGGATCTCATTAACGAACTTTCCTTTACTACCGTGCGCCATCGACTGGCAGCGCTGCTTTTACGGCTGGCGGAAGATACGGGAAGAGCAACGGAGCGAGGTATAGTCTTTCTCCTTCCGTCAACGAATCAGGAGCTGGCAGCGCAGATTGGGACGGTGCGGGAATTGGTATCGCGAAACCTTAGCCGACTTCAGAGTATGGGCATCATCCGGCTGGATGGAAGAAAGGTGACGGTGCGGGACCTCAAGGCTCTCCAAGCGGAGGTTGAGGATAGGGAATGATGGGCGTGCCCGACAGCGGCGGGAGGGGTCTTGCCAGCCGAAGCCTGCCGAATGCTGGCCATGACTAAAGTCATCGAAATCGAAGTGAGCTCCGTGCTGTGATGCACTTTGCCGAGCCCCGAAGTGCGGCATCTGGAGAATCATGGAAGGTGATGATCGAGGTCGCTGATCATGAGTTACCGGAAGCCTGGCGGCTGGCTTACGAGAGAGATTGCACGGGCGAGGTGATTTCTGCCGATCCTTCTCCTGAGCGCCATACGGCACGAGCGCTGGCCGCGTTTATCCTCACTGGTCTGGCCTTCCTTGCTCTCCCCGGGACCTTTCTGGGCGTGTGGAACCTCTTGGTTATTTCCGAGCACCGGGCCGCGACGGCAGCCAGCACGGCCTGGATCCAGGCTCACGGTCTTGCACAGCTCTTCGGCTGGGTAGGTAGTTTCATTCTGGGAATTTCACTTTATGTCCTGCCGAAATTTCGCGGGCGGCCACTCAAGATTTTTGGGACGATGTGGCTCATCTGGGCACTGTGGACGGCGGGTGTCGCCTGGCGATGGTGGGCAGGAATCGGCACGCGCGAATGGCGTGCGGCGCTGGTTGGCTCGGCGACTTTAAAGTTCGTTGTGTCGCCGACTTGGATCGTCTGCTTGCCCGGCTCAGCGAGTTCTTCAACCAGCGCCAGCCGCGGCGAGCCGGAAGAAACTAGGCAGCGGTGACTGTAAGGTTTCCACCCGCCCCCGGAGCCTCAGGCAATGAGTGTAATGCTTCTGAAGCTTTCCGCCATGGTCATCATTGCGTATATGGCGGTGATGCTGCTCACCCGCGTATCGACGGGGTTAGTGGGAGCGTGGCTCTGATCTCTGAACGTGTGACTTTGGTCATATTCAGACTCGATCCCGTCCTGCAAGATGCTTGGAGAAGGTGCCGTGAAGAGGCAAGGCACCATGGCTGCGACAATTCAAGTTCTACGACAGGAACATCAACTGATCAGGCAGGGGTTGGACTTCGCAGAAGGCCTGTCGATCCACCTTGAGGGTGGGGAGCAGGTTCCGATCGACGTGCTGGCCAGGGTGATGACTTTCTTTCGGCTATTTGTTGAGCCGTGACGCGATGACACAGGAAAAGATCGGTGCGGGAAAGCATCCGGCACTGGAGGCCAGGGTGAAAGACCGGATCGTTGGTCGACCCTCTCCGCAGCGGGCAGCTTAACGAAACCAGCTGCCGTAGCAAGCTTGCGTAAGGTCAACCCGCCGACTGCTCGAGAGGATCATATGGAGGAAGCTGGCAAGCGCGCGTTGTTAGTGGCCCGGGGCTGGGTCCAGGCTGTCACGCTGGTGTTTCTCTTCGGGTTCTTCGTTCTGGGCCTGCTGGCTTATCGCACCTATACTGGTGAGCCTCCCATTCCCGCGCGGGTGGTCGACGCGGCGGGGAACGCATTATTCACCCGCGCCGACATTCTGGGCGGGCAGCAGGTATTCCTGCAAAACGGGCTAATGGAATTCGGTTCGATCTTCGGGCACGGCGCCTACCTCGGACCTGATTTTACGGCTGACTACCTGCACCGCGCCGCCCTCCGGGTGCGTGACTCGTATGGTGGTGCGACGGATCGGGCGCAGGCGCAGACGATCGCCGATTTCAAGACCAACCGCTACGACGCGGCGACCGACACGCTGACCTTGACGGCGGCGCAGGCTGCTGCTTTCAGGGGCTTAGAAGGCTACTACCGCGAGTACTTTGGCGAGCCAACGACCAAGTACGGCCTTCGCCCACGCGCCATCACCGATCCGGCGCAGATCCACCGGCTCACGGCCTTCTTCGCCTGGTCGGCGTGGGCTGCTGCTGCTTTACGTCCGAGCCGCGAATACTCCTACACCAACAACTGGCCTCCGGAGCCCTTAGTGGATAACCATCCGACGGCGGACACGGTGGTCTGGAGTGTGCTCTCCTTGATCGCTCTGCTGGGTGGCATTGGGCTGCTGCTGGCGGCCTTTGGCCGATGGAGCTTTTTGGGCTGGCACGGACGCGAGCAGCGCACCCTTTCGTTTCGTCCGCCGGGACAGGTGGCGCTGACTCCGTCGCAGCGCGTGTGTGCTTGGTTCTTCCTGGTGATGGCCGCGCTATTCCTGTTGCAAACGCTGCTGGGTGGCGCCTCGCAACACTACCGGGCGGAGATCAGCAACTTCTTCGGGTTTGACCTGGCGCGGATTCTGCCGTTCAACGTCGCCCGGACGTGGCATCTGCAACTCGCCATCTTTTGGGTGGCCGCTTCGTACCTGGCGGCAGGGATTTTCCTGGTGCCGATGATCACGCGCCAGGAGAGCCGCGGGCAGCAGTGGCTTGCTGTCTCCCTGCTAGTTGCTTTGGCGCTGGTGGTCTTCGGGAGCTTGGCGGGCGAGTTCGCTGGCATCCGCGGCTGGATGGGGAAAGCCTGGGCATGGTTCGGCAACCAAGGCTTCGAGTATCTCGACCTCGGCCGCTTCTGGCAGATTCTCCTGACCGGCGGTTTGGTCTTCTGGGTGGTGATCCTCTTTCGCGGGTTGCGCGGACGGCTCAGCCATGAAAGCTTGGGGAACATGCCCTGGCTGTTCTTCTTCTCCGCCTTGTCCATTCCCGCCTTTTACGCCGTGGGGCTGCTCGCCCGGCCCGCCTCCCACTTCACCACCACCGATTTCTGGCGATTCTGGGTCGTCCACCTCTGGGTGGAGGACTTCCTCGAGCTGTTCACCACCATCATGGTTGCTTACATCTTCGTATTGCTGGGTGTGGTCGACGAGCGCGTGGCCCTGAATGTGATTTATCTCGATATGCTGCTCTACTCGGCGGGCGGGGTGATCGGCACGATGCACCATGTTTATTTCTCCGGCGAGCCAGCGGTGCACATGGCCCTGGGGGCGTTCTTTTCTGCGGCTGAGGTCATCCCCCTAACGTTCTTGACCCTCGAAGCCTGGTCCTTTCTCCAGCTTGGAGCGCAACAGGGAGCCAAATCGGCTACCCCGTTTCCTCATCACTGGGCGGTGATGTTCCTCGCTGCTGTGGGGTTCTGGAATTTCCTCGGCGCCGGCATCTTCGGATTTCTGATCAATCTGCCCATCGTTTCGTATTACGAGATCGGGACGGCGCTGACCGCTAATCACGGGCACGCGGCCATGATGGGCGTCTACGGGATGCTGGCCGTAGGCCTGGCGCTGTTTTGCCTGCGCTACATGATCCCGGAAGAGCGATGGTCGGAGAGAGCTGCCAGGATCAGCTTCTGGTCGCTGAACCTCGGGCTCCTCTGGATGGTCTTCGCCACGCTCTTTCCCCTCGGGATCCTGCAGCTCTATCATTCGGTGAGCACGGGCTATTTTGACGCGCGGACGCTGCAGTTCCTGACCAATCGAACTAACGTGGTGCTCGAATGGTTGCGCCTGCCGGGTGACGTGCTATTCATTGTGGGCGGCGTGTTGCCCTTGCTCTATCTCTGCTGGCTGGGTGTGCGGCACCAGCGGGCGGCCGCAGCTGAGGCAGCAGGAGAGGTCGCCTTTGGGGAACTGGCCGCCGTCAAGGAGAGCTGAGCGGCCGATGGTCCGCGGTATCTCGGTTGAAGTGCTGCTGGCGGCCAGCTATGCCGCCTTCCTGGTCCTGGTGGCGGCGGGCCTGGAAGCGCTGGCCCGCAACTCCCATCGCCGCGCCGAGCAATTCCAGCTAGCCGGTTTCCGCTACCGGCCGGAACTGGACTTATGGGATTGCCCCGCCGGGCATCAGCTTACCCGCAGTGAGACAGACCATCAGCGCCGTATTGTCCGCTACCGAGCACCCTCGCCTATCTGTAACCGCTGCCCAGCCAAGCCGTCGTGCACCGACTCCAGCGAGGGCCGCCAGATTGAGCAGCACCTCGAATCCTGGTTCAGTTCTGAAATCCGGCGCTTCCATCGCGGACTTTCGCTGGCCCTGCTGCTTTTGGCGGCGTCACTGCTCGCGGTTGAGACGGTTCGCCATCACCGGCGGAGCGAGCTGATCACCCTCTCGGGCCTGCTGGCCCCGATCAGCGTGATGGCGGTTAAACGGTTCTCCCGATCTTAGGGGCGAGCAACCGCCAGGATTTGGACCTTCCGGAATGAACGACGACTCTAGGCGGGACACGCAGGTGCCAAATGGCGGCTCCGTTATCGCCCTGAACCGATCCACCGCTGCAAGAAGGCGTACCAGCTCCGCTTGGGCTTCGGCTCAACCGGTGGAGGTCCGGGGGGCAGAGGCTTTCCCTCGATGACCGCCTGGGGATTCTTCTTCATCAGCAGGTCTGCGATCTCCTCCCCTCGCTCGGTGGCCAGCTTCTGATAGCATTGCGAAAGCAGCGGCGGGCGGCGCCGAGTGTCGTGTGCGTCCGAAGCGAAAAAGTGGACGAGGTTGTTTTCCAGCCACGCTTCGGTGGAGCGCAGCGATTCGATCCCAAACTTGCCCAGATAGGATTGTGCCGTGACCTGCACCAGGCAACCTCGCAAGACCCAGCGGAGCAGCAGATCCGGCTTGCGTCGAAACATGCCGTTACGTTCCGGGTGGGTAATGATGGGCGTCAGGCCGGCCACCTGTAGATCGTAGAGGATGTTCTCCATCGGGTCAGGGAGGAAATGCTCGTCAAACTCCACTAGGAGATAACTCGTTCCGTTAATAGTGTATTGGCGATGATCCGCGGTCACCCGCTGAAGGTTTTCAATCGAGAGATGGAAATCGCAACCTAGCAACAGCTGCGGCCGCTCGCCGACAGCCGCCTGCAGCTGGACTATCTTTCGCCGGCACTCTTCGGGCTCAAAGCGGAACTGGTAATTGCAGTGCGGCGTCGCCACCAGGTGGGTGATGCCGTCTTCACCAGCCATGCGGCACATGGCCAGCGCTTCCTCAAACGTTCCGGCTCCGTCGTCCTGCTCGGGCAGCGGGTGGCAATGGATGTCAATCATCGAAGGTCAGTTCTGCCCTCCGGAACCGAGGCGGCGTTCACTATTTGAGGTTAGCATGGCGGGAGCCATCGAGTCACTGGCGGATGGGTGTGACCGGCCGATCGGCGGCTGTTAAGATAGAATAGGCAGGATGGCAGAGGTTGTAGCTCTCGCACCCGCCGCCATCGAGCATTATCTTGCTTCACGGCCGCGGCGCGTCCGGTGGGCGGAGCGGCTGCGGGGGCGGCAGTATCGTGCCCTGCGCTTTCCCGACCGCCCCACTCCCGTCCTCGTCGTGGCACACAACGCCCTTGGCCCCTTCGGCGACGCCCCGGTAGCACGCCAGATCGCGTTGGCCATCGAGCAGGACTGGCTGACAGCTCCGGAATCCTGTCGCCAATCCTACGACGCCGTGCTGTTTGCGGCCCCGGAGTTGATCGTGGTGCAGTTGCGGCACGACAACTTATGCGGATGCCTCGGCCATCGTCACCTGGCGGTCCGCGAACCGCCTTTTGCCGAGCTCCACGAGCCTTTCCAGGGGGCCAGGGTCGGTGAAATGGACATCGCCCACCGGCGTATCGACCGCTGGCAGGCTATGCCTCTGGCTGACCTGGCGCTCGATTCGCGCTTCCTCCAGGGAACACGGCTGGACGAGTTCCACGCCAAGCAGTTCCGCCTGAAGATGTTAAGTGTGATCCTCCACGAGATCCACCACTTGGTGTCGCCGCAGGAGCCGGAAAGCACCATTCGGCAGCGCAGTCTGACGCTTTACCGCGATGCCCTGGCCAGTTACGTCGAGGGCGCTCTGAAGACCCTGTCGCTCACCATTGACCGGTCCTTCTCCAGGTTTGAATAGTGGAGGTACTCCTCGCCATACGAAACAGAACTATCCAGCGCACCGGGAAACCTCTGGGGATGCGGGCCTTGGGCTGCCAACCCAAGCAGACAGCGTATGCTTAGGGGAGAACAACTAGGAATGACGTCGCGACAATCACCGCCGCTCGGCCGCCGCGAATTCTTGCGTACGGCAACCGCCGGCCTTGCCGCCGGGGGTGCTAGACTCCTCGCTTCCGTGCGGGTGGCTGCTCCCTCGCTCGGGGTCGGCTTTGTGAATGTGGCCCAGGCCGCTGGGATCCGCCACCAGACGATCTACGGCGGCGAGGACCGCAACCTTTATCTGCTAGAGACAACCGGATGCGGCGCTGCCTTCTTTGATTACGATCACGACGGCTGGCTGGACATCTTCCTGGTGAACGGGACCACGATTGAGATGTCCGCCGCTTCGGCCAAGTCGTTTATTCCGGAGGCTTCCGCCTCTTCGAACATCCCGACTAACCACCTCTATCACAACAACCGCGACGGCACCTTCACAGACGTCACCGCCAAGGCCGGCCTGCTCCGCTCGGGTTGGGGCCAGGGCGTCTGCGTGGGCGACTACGATAATGATGGCTTTGACGATCTCTTCGTCACCTACTGGGGCCAGAACGTCCTTTACCACAACAACGGCGACGGCACCTTTACCGATGTCACCGCCAAGGCCGGGCTCGCTGAAACGCGCACCCGCTGGAGCACGGGCTGCGCCTTTCTCGACTACGACCGCGACGGCTACCTGGACCTCTTCGTAGCCAATTATGTCGACCTCTCCGACCTGAAGACGTGGCCGAGGCCGGAGTCTGGCCCTTGCCTCTACAAGGGTACCTCCGTGGCCTGCGGACCTCCTGGCCTGCCCGGTGCTCGGAACATCCTCTACCAGAACAACGGCGACGGTACGTTCACCGACGTGTCGGAGAAGTCCGGCATCCTGAAGACCCACGGGACCTACAGCCTAGGTGTGTTGGTGGCCGACTTCGACAACGACGGCTGGCCGGACATTTACGTGGCCAATGACTCGCAGCCCAGCGCTTTTTATCACAACAATCGCGACGGCACGTTTACGGATATCGCCATCACTGCCGGATGCGCTTACAGCCAGGATGGCAAGCCGCAAGCAGGCATGGGCGTGGCAGCCGGGGACTACGACTGCGACGGCTGGCTGGACATCTTCAAGACCAATTTTTCCGAGGACACGTCATCCCTCTATCACAACGTCGGCCACGCCGTGTTTGACGATGTCACCTTCGCCGCCGGCCTAGGTATGAACACCCGCTACCTCGGCTGGGGCTGCGGCTTTCTGGACCTGGATAACGACGGCTGGCCTGACATCCTGGCCTGCAACGGGCACATCTACCCAGAGCTGAAGCGCTTGTCGCTCGACATCCACTACGCTGAACCGAAGGTTGTCTATTACAATCTGGGCAATGGGCGCTTCAAGGACATTTCTTCGGAGCTCGGCGGCGCCATCACCGAGCCCGCCTCGTCCCGGGGCTGCGCCTTCGGAGACTTTGACAATGACGGCGACATCGACGTGCTGGTCAACACCGTAAACGATCGGCCCCAGCTCCTCCGTTGCGATTCAACCACTCCTAACCACTGGCTCAAAGTGCGCACCCTAGGTACCAAATCCAACCGTAGCGGTATCGGCGCGCGGATTACCTGCGTCACAGGTAGCCACCGGCAGACGGACGAAGTGCGCAGCGGAGGTAGTTATGCCTCGCAGAATGACCTCCGGGTGCATTTTGGCCTGGGGCAAGCCTCGAAGATCGATCGCCTGGAGGTCCGCTGGCCCAGCGGCCAGGTGGATGTGGCCGAGAACGTCGGCGTGGACCAGTTGGTCTGGATCGAAGAAGGCAAGGGAATAGTCAGGACGGTGAACCTCCGTGGGAAATGAAGCGGGAGCATCGCGGCTTCGCCTGCCTTCCCCCACTGCGAGAGAGGGCCCGCCTAGGTTCCGACGCTGGGAGCCCCCCTGGACCCGGGGGGGGTTAACGGCCTCCGGCTGGCTTCTGCTGGTCGTGTGCCTGACCCCCTCCGCCGGGTGGGGAAGCCAGGCTGCCTCGAAGCGTTCTTCGGCCGAACGCTACTACCAGGCGGGCGTGGTGGCGCTGGCGAAGCAGGACTGGGCGGCGGCCACGCGTGAATTGGAGCTGGCGGCAAAGGCCAACCCCGGCTCCGCTCGTACCCACAATGCCTTGGGCCTGGCGCTGCTTGGTGAAAAGAACTACCGCCAGGCGGCGAAGGAATTCCAGCAGGCTGTAGCTCTAGAACCGAAGTTCATGGAAGCCTATCTCAACCTTGCCAAGGCTTCGGTTCAGCTTCCTGACCTCGACGCCGCCATCGCCGCCTATCAGCAAGCCCTGCGCATGGATCCGAACCTGCCCGAGGTTCATGACGCACTGGGCTACGTGCTGGGCAATCGCGGCAACCTGCTGGGGGCGCGCAGTGAATTCGAGGCTGCGCTCAAGCTGAAGCCGGACCTGGCGGACGCTCGCTATCACTTAGGCGTCGCCGATTATCTCCTCCATGACTATAAGGCTGCCTTGCCGCAGCTCGAAGCAGCCGTGAAGCAAAATCCCGAGCGAGCGGAAGCGCACTATTACCTCGGGCTGGTGCGACAAGAGCTGAACCAGTCGGAAGGTGCCATTTCTGAGCTCGAGCGCGCCGCAGAGTTGAACCCGGCGTCTAGCGAGTATCACAACCGCCTCGGCGTGGCACTGCAGCACGGCGGCTATCCTGTGGATGCGATCGCCGAGTTCCGCCGCGCCCTCGACCTCCGGCCCGATGATCCCGACCCCCACAACAACCTCGGCCTGGCGCTGATGGCCGAAGGCGCCGGCGAGCAGGCAACGCGCGAGTTCCAGGCAGCGCTACAGCTCGATCCGCAGTCCATCGAAGCCCGCAACAACCTCGGCCTCGCACTGTTACAGCAGGGCCGCTGGAGCGACGCCATCCAGGTCTATCAGGAGTTAACCCGCCTGGCGCCCGATGATGCCGAGGCCTATTACAACCTGGGGGTGGCCTTCAAGCAATCAGAGCACTTCGACGAGGCGATTCACGCCCTCCACCGCGCAACGGAGCTGGACCCGAAGCTCCCCGAAGCGCACTACACATTAGGCGTTATCCTATGGCAACAAGGCAGACTAGACGAGGCGGCAGCCAGCTTCCGCGCCGCTATCGCCGCGCGTCCCGAGTACCAACAGGCCCACTACATTCTTGGGACTGTGCTGCGGCAGCAGGGCGATCTTCGGGGGGCTGAGTCTGAGCTCGAAATGGCACTGAAGCTCGATCCGCAGGATGCGGGCGCCCACCAGGCCCTCGGACAAGTCTGCCAACAGGTGGGTGATATCCCCCGGGCCCAGAGAGAATTCGAGCAGGCCGCCTACCTGAACCAAGCCAAGATGAATCAGCAGGCCGCTACCATCGCTACGCATACGGCAGCCGAAGAACTGCGCCATGGTAACACCCAGGGTGCAATCACCAAGCTGCAGGAAGCGCTGAAGTTAGCCCCGGATTTCGCTCCGGCGCACTTCCAGCTCGCCCTGGCGCTGCGTGCCAAGGGTGACATAGCGTCAGCAGCAGCGGAATTTGCCAAAGCCCAGGCCTTGGATCCCCACCTCAAGCCGCCCCGGGAAGCCAGCAGGCGTCAGAAAGTAGCATCGGGCAGCGACCCTTGAGGCAAACGCCGAGAACGTAGGCGAAAGAAACCTACAGTGCGGCGGGCACCAGAACTCGAGCCAGGCGGCGGGTGCGGGCGTGCCTGCGGGGCAAACGCTGGCGCCTGCGCACCGACCGAGAGGCCGAGGCCCCTTTTACCTTGCCACTCGCTGCCCTACGCGTGTAGGACGCGTAGCGGCGGGTGCCGGAGGCGCGGCGATTGACATGGCCGCCCACCGGGATGCGCGTGTAGAGGACGATGGTACGGCCGGAAACCAGGCGCTGCGAGCGAAGATGATTCCAGCGGCGAATCTGGTAGGGCGTAACGTCAAAGTGATCAGCCACCATTTCAATGGTATCCCCACGCCTCACCTGGTAGCGATAGCGGCGCAGCGGCCCGCGCGGGGTAACCCGCGCGAGAGACCATTCGTTACCCGGAGCATATGGCAGCAGCAGCTTAGCGCCTTCAACCAGCGATTCCGAGGGGCTGAGCTGGTTGACCGCCGCCACGCTGGCAGGCGAAAGGTGGAACTTGTGGGCGATGGCGGCCAACGTGTCGCCCGCTTGGACCTTGTAGGCGCGCCACCACATCCGCTTGTCCGGTGGCACGGCACGGATGCTCTGCTCGAACCGCTCCTTAGTGCCCACAGGAAGGTTGAGGACGAAGTTAGGATCGTCGGCCGGGGTGCTCCAGCGCTGCAGGCTGGGGTTAAGGCGGATCAGTTCATCCACCGGATGGTCGATTAGAGTCGCGATCAGCCGCAGATCCGTCGGCGCGCCAACGGTGACCTGGTCAAAGGCCAGGGGCGGATTGGGCGCCACGTCAAATCCATAAGCTTTGGGGTCCTTAGCGATCAGCGCCACAGCGAGGAAAATAGGCACATAGTTTTCCGTTTCCGCGGGCAGGGCATGGAGCTTGCGCAGCGTCCAGTAATCGGCGTAGCCAGTGCGCTGGACGGCGTGTTCGACGCCCGCCGGGTTCCAGTCGTAGGCCGCCATGGCCAGAAACCAGTCGCCGAAGGTGTGATAAAGGTCGCGCAGATGGCGCGCTGCTGCCCACGTGGACTTTACCGGGTCCTCGCGCTCATCCACCCAGCGGTTGATCCTCAAGCCGTAGAGCTCGGCCGTGCCGGGCATGAATTGCCAGATGCCTTTCGCGCCTTTCCTGGATAGAGCGAAGGGATTAAAGGCGCTCTCGCCCGCCGCAAGGAAAATTAGGTCCTGCGGCAATCCCGCCTGGCGCATGGCTTCGGAGATCAGGGGCTGATACGTGCCCAGGCGCTGGAGCACGGTTTCAACATAGTGCCGGGCGTGAGTCTGAAGATAGGCGATGGCTCCATCCACGGCGTCGTTCGAAACCAGCGGCAGGTCTGAATGGACCGATCGCATCTCCTGCTGCACCTGCTGCTTCACCCGCGGGTCCACGGGAAAAGTCAGGCCGGAGAACGATTCGATAGGAGGGGGTTCGTACTTGTGGGCACTCAGAATATCGCCGCGTTCGACAGCCGCCAGCTCCACTCCGGAGATATCGTCCACCAACCTATCGAACTCGGCCCGCAGCCGGTCGTCGCCCTGGACGTCCAGGCCCGAGCCCAGTAGGGTTTCCACCGCCTGGTCAAACTTGTCCTTGGCGCCCGCCTTGTCCCCGGCTTCATAATCCTTGAGTCCGGCGGCATAGAGGGATTCGGCCCGATTGATGATCTCTTGCGTCTGGTCAGAGGGCTCTTGAGGTTGGGAATCGAGAGCGCGCAGCGGCAAGTCAGGAGGGTGCAATGGCAGCGGATCGATGGCCGGCGCCATCGCTGCTTGCGGCGGGTCAGCAACTGCAGGTTGCCTCTTCTGTTCGGTTACGCAGCCAGCAGTGAGAAATGCCGCTGCCAGGAATACAACTGACCTAAGCCGATGCAATACGCCTCCCGCTCCGGTTCTACCCCTCCCCGGCGCCGTTCAGCGAGCCGGTCTCCGTTCACGGGTGTTGTTTTCCGATTCTAACATCTCAGACGGTGCGGTCAACGCTAAAGTTAGCAAGCGAAACATCTTGTGCTGTGCCGGGGGGGCGATTTTAGAAAAAATCCAAGGCGAAGGGAAGCCAAGCGGGCACCCAAAGCCGGCAAAAGCTTCAGCAGCTCTGGTGTACTGGCTAAGTAGTGCCCGTAACGAACTTCACAGTTTCATCGGCGGCGGGCGGCCTCACCACCCCCCGGTCAGCGGGCCTCGATTTGGCCATTTGTCGCGCTTCGGAAGCAGTACAGATGCTATGATAGTTTGGGCCTCGGGGCGATGGAAGTGAAGGCCGAAAATCGGAGGCGAGCTGGCCTGGGGACTGGTACGCAATCGGCAGAGCCAGAACACCTTCGCCCCACTGCGGGAGCGCGATTCCGAGTCGGCGGCAGCAACCGATCATTGCTTCGGCGGCGGTAGAGGTTGGAGGCTGCCGAGCCAGTGTAGGCGCTATGGACGTGCCGAGCCGAATCCTTGCTGTGTCCAGGCGAGCAAATATAGAGTCTGATGGGAGACGCCAACAGAGAGTCCGTGCTGGCCTCCAGTACGGTGATTTCTTGGGTTCCTAAGCGAAAGGAGAGGCTGGCCTGGAGATAACTTCTTACTATCTATTTTTTCAAACAAAGCCGTAATGTGCCTTATAATCAATGAGATCCATTTTTTGGAAGAAATCGCTCATCTCGCTGGATCAATTACATACAAGGCATACGAATAGCACAATCGCAATAACCCTTGAACCTGGCAAGGATTTGAGTTTCATCCCCCTATTTTGGCTTGGCCACTGAGGCTCACTTACGTGTGCCGGCTGACCTGGGGAGCGGAGGGCGGCGCCCCACTAACCTGTCACCCTTTACTCTGTTGCCCTGCCAGCGGCGGTCAGGGCCAAAGTCTAGATGCGAGCTGCGGTCATCCGACGGGCAGGGGTCAAGGGAGGGGCATGATGCGGTTTAAACAGTACTACTTGGGCTGTCTGGCTCATGCCTCCTATTTGGTGGGTGACGAGCAGGCGCGCGTGGCCGTGGTGGTTGATCCCCAGCGGGACGTCGAACAATACCTGGAGGACGCCCGCGCCCTCGACCTCGCTATCCGGCACGTCTTCTTGACGCATTTCCATGCCGACTTCGTGGCGGGTCATCTCGAGCTGCGCGACCGGACGGGTGCGGCAATTCACCTGGGGTCGAAAGCGGAGGCCGAATACCGCTTCGTCCCGATGGCGGATGGAGAGACACTTGACCTGGGGCGCACGCGGCTGCAGGTCTTGCACACACCCGGGCACACGCCCGAGTCCATTTCCATCTTGCTGTTCGACCTCAGCCAGGACGCGACCCGGCCTCAGGCCGTACTGACGGGCGACACCCTGTTCGTCGGTGACGTCGGCCGGCCTGACCTCCGTAGGGCTCTGGGGTGGTCAGCCACCGAGCTGGGCGGCATGCTCTACGACTCGCTGCACGAAAAATTGCTGCGCCTCCCCGATGAGACGCGCATCTATCCAGCTCATGGCGCGGGCTCATTGTGCGGCAAGCAGCTTTCCTCCGAGAGCTCGAGTACCATCGGTGAGCAGCGCCGCTTCAACTACGCTTTGCAGCCGATGACCAAGGAGGAGTTCATTCGAATGGTGCTGGCTGACCAGCCAGACGCGCCGCCCTACTTCACCTATGACGCGGTGCTGAACACCAAGGAGCGCCTGACGCTGGAAGCGTCGCTGGCGCGGTCGCTCAGGCCCCTCACGCTGGAAACACTTCTTGCGCTGCAAGCCTCCGGCGGGCAGATCCTGGATGTCCGGGATCCCGCCTATTTCGCAGCCGCTCATCTGAGGGGCAGCATCAACATTCCGTTGCGGGGCCAGTACGCCACCTGGGCGGGCACGATCCTCAGCCGTGAGAAGCCGATTGGCATTATCGCCGAGCCAGGCCGCGAGCACGAAGCGGCCATGCGCTTGGGACGGATCGGCTTTGATCATGTCGCTGGCTACCTCCAGGGTGGCATGGAGGCGCTGCGGACGCATCCCGAGTTGGTACAGCACGCGTCCCGGATGGACGCTTCGCGGCTCGCGGCCGAACTCGAATCGCCCTGTCCCCCGTGGGTATTGGACGTGCGCACGCCCCGCGAGCGCGCGGAAAAGCAAATCCCTGGTAGCACGCACATTCCCCTGAACCACCTCGAGGAGCGGATAGGAGAACTGCCCAGGGACCGCCGCATCGTCGCTCACTGCGCCAGCGGCTATCGTTCCTCGATTGCCGCGAGCCTTCTGAGGCGCGCGGGCTTCGAGGACGTCAGCGACCTGAGTGGAGGAATAGCTGCCTGGGAAGCGGCCGGAAACTCGGTACCGGCTACGCCTTAGACGGATGCTCTCCGTGTTATGCTAAGGAGGAGTTTCCGCAGAGCTTGGCTGGACAGCCGACCTCCCTGGGGGCCCCGGAGGCGTGCCCAGGGTGGCGGCTGCTAGGCCGCTCATCGCCAAAGCGGTAAGTTAGAACCTATGCCTGAAGAACAGAGCAGTGCTGGTTTCAAAGTCGTGGACCGGCGCCCCTTCAGCCAGGACGGCACCCGGCGCCCGGACGTGCCCACGGAGCCTGACAAGGAGGAGCAGGGCCGCTCAGGCGCCCGCGCGGCGTCGAGCACCTCAACCAGCCCTCCCACCGCGGCGCCCAGCCTGGAACCTCTCGCTGACGAGGAGGAAGCCAGTGGCGAATTCGAATCGCTGGTCTCCTTTCTCGGCACCAACGCGATGTACCAGCTCGGGCAGTTGCCTGGTCCCAGCGGAGAACGTCTGCCCGCGGACCTGGCCGGCGCCCGCCAAATGATCAGCCTGCTGGAAGTCCTGCAAAGGAAAACCAAAGGCAACCTGACGCGCGCTGAGGCGAAGCTGCTGGACGACGTGCTCTACGAGCTGCGGCTGGCGTTCGTGGAAGTTCAGAAGCGGGGAACGTCGAAAGGGAGATGAAGCTCACGTTCCTCGGGACTGGTACGTCAACGGGCGTTCCTACCCTGACCTGCAAGTGTCGAGTGTGCACGTCGTCTGACCCGCGAGACCGCCGCACGCGCCCCTCGGTCCTGCTCGAGTTTGACGGCCGTGCCGTGGTGATTGATACCGCTCCGGATTTCCGCGAGCAGGCGCTGCGGGCTGGCCTCTCCCGGCTGGACGCGGTGGTGTTCACTCATGCACACGCGGATCACGTGATGGGCCTCGATGATGTGCGCGTCTTCTACTTCAAGCAGCAAGTACCCATCCCGATCTATGCTGACGCCCAGTGTATGGCCAGCATTCAGCGTATCTTCAAGTATATTTTCGACCAGACGTACCCTTACGGCGGCATTGCCAAACTTGATCCACACGTAATTGACGGCCCTTTTGAGCTCTGGGGAGCTGTGCTCACGCCGGTGCCCGTGCTGCACGGCAATCTGCCGGTGCTGGGCTTCCGCTTCGGGCGCGCAGCCTACGTTACCGATTTCAGCACCATTCCGGAGACTACGCTGCCCCTCCTGGAAGGTCTGGACCTCCTGATCCTCGACGCCCTCCGGCACAAGCCCCACCCTACCCATTCGAACCTGGAGCAGTCCCTGGCCTTGGTCTCGCGTCTGCGTCCGCGGCGCGCGTTCTTCACACACATCGCCCACGAGCTGCCGCACAGCGAAACAAACGCCCAGCTCCCCGAGCATGTGCAGCTTGCCTACGATGGGCTGAGCGTGGAGGTTCCCGGGTTCTAACTCGCGGCTGACTCCTACTTATGCGCCTGGTTCACGGTTTTGAAGGTCTGGAGAAACCCCTTCGCGCCAGCGTCGTTAGCGTGGGGAACTTCGATGGCGTTCACTTGGCTCACCAGCAACTGCTGCGCGGCGTCGTCGAGCACGCCCGGCAGCTCGGCGCCATCGCCGCTGCAGTCACCTTTGAGCCGCATCCCATCAAGGTGCTCGCCCCGGCCCGGGCTCCCAAGGTGCTGACGCCGCTTCCATTGAAGGCGCGCCTCATCGAAGAGCTAGGGGTGGACTTGCTTGTGGTGTTGAACTTCACTAAGCAGCTGGCTCACCTGTCGCCGCTCGAATTCATTCGCCTGATGACCCAAGGTCCACTCCAGGCTAAGGCGTTTCATGAAGGACCCAACTTTACTTTCGGGTATCGCCAGGCCGGCAACGCTCGAGTGCTCGAAGAACTGGGAAGCCAGGAAGGCTTTGCCGTACGTATCGTGCCGGCGATCACCGTGCGGGGCCGACAGGTGTCGAGCACGTGCATCCGGGAGCTGATCAACCAGGGAAAGGTGCACATCGCCTGCCGTCTTCTCGGACGCCCTTTTTCCAACCATGGTCCGATTGTCGCCGGGCTGGGGGTCGGCCGTCGCCATACGGTGCCCACACTTAACCTGGCACCCGTCGAGGAGCTGCTTCCCCAGGAAGGGGTATATGTGACGCGGACGCTCGCGGCGTGCGAGAGCTACGACTCGGTCACCAATGTGGGACACAAGCCGACGTTCGGCGAGCACCGGGTAACGGTGGAGTCCTATCTGCTGCAATTTTCCGGAGAGCTGCAGGCGGAGGAAATGACTGTCCAATATCTCTTCCGGCTGCGCGACGAAATCAAGTTCCAGAATCCCGCGATGCTCAAGCTTCAGATCGAAGAGGATGCACGGCGGTCGCTGAAGTTCTTCCGCCTGTTCCGCACCCTGGCGCGAAGTCGGCAAACCGTGGCCCGGGGTTGACCAATGACGGACTCGGGTTGGAAATAGCAGGAGGAGGGAGCGGGCAGCGCCGACGTCGTCAGTGCTGCCCGCGTTGGGGTCAGAAGGATGGGTTGGGATGAAAACCGTTATCGCTGCTGTGCTGCGCCAGGCGATGAGGCTGGTCCGGCCTGCGCCAACTCCGAAGGAGGTACTAGCACGTTGACCTCTACCCGCCGATTTTCCTTGCGGCCCTTGCGGGTGGAGTTAGATGCCACCGGTTGATCCTCGCCATACCCCATCATGTAAATCCGCACCAGCGGAATCTTGGCCTCGGCGGTTAGGTACCGGACTACCGCATCGGCCCGCCTGCGGCTAAGCTGCAAGTTGTAATCGGGCGAGCCCACCTTGTCCGTGTAGCCCCGAACTTGGATCACATAATGCTTCAGCGATGCAACCGACTGCGCGAGCTGGTCGAGCTGCTCCTTGTCTTCTTTGGTCAGGTTGGCGCGGTTAAAGCCAAAGAGAAGGGTGGCGGCTTTGGCCTGCTGGTAGTTATCTATGTTCTCAACTTCATTCTTAACCTGACCCAGCTCGGCGGAGTTCTTCTGTGCTAGCTGCTGCGCAGCCTGAGCGGTCTGGGCGGCTTGAGCCGCGGCCCTGGCGGCAGCGTCGGCCGAAGACTGGGCGTTGGAGATCCCCTGTTCTGTCTTGCGGTCTAGTTCCGTGATCCGGTTGGCGTTCTCCGCTGTCTTGATATCGACCTTCTTATCGACGTTCCCGATCTTCGCCTCGAGCGGGTCGACAACGTTCTGCTGGACGTACTTCTTAGTCGCGCAGCCCGTACTCCCTACCACCAATCCTGTCAGCCCGATCACTGCTAAGATGTTACCTAGCCTGCTCATATTCCCTCCCGAACTCCTCTCTTGGCCGATTCTGCCGAGAGAGCTCAACGGCTCTAACCGGAGCAGTTGGATTACCAAATCCCAGGGCGCGCGGTATCTCATAGAAACAGCAAGGCCAACGCCGTCAGGGCAGCAGACGCCGCACGGCCGATTCTTCACGACCCTGTGAAATCTCTATACATCCGGACCGACTGAAATCCTTCCGCGTTTCAGTGGCGGAAGCGGCTCGGCAAGTCGAGTGAGGGAGCAAGGTTACCCTCGGAGGAAGGCTGACGATGTTCTTTCTGGAGTGATGGA
This sequence comes from Acidobacteriota bacterium, assembly GCA_902812465.1. GTDB lineage: Bacteria > Acidobacteriota > Terriglobia > UBA7540 > UBA7540 > CADDZE01. Next base: position 45,132 of record CADDZE010000028.1, read on the forward strand.
GTCCCTGCTTGGCAGACCTACCAATTCAAGCGTAAGGAGAACTGGATCTGCCTGGCGTTCTGCGCCGAACTGATCCGTCCGAAATTGGAGGTGCCGACGATCAGCCCGGGGCGGTCGAAATTCGGATGATTGGTGAGGTTGAAGCAATCGGTGCGAAACACGAGTGCCGTGCGCTCGGAGAAGCGCCACTGTCGCAGCAGGCTCAAGTCCCAGTCCGTCAGGCCGGGTCCGGTGATGACGTTGCGGCCTTCGTTGCCCGGGATACTGAATGCTCCCTGCGAGTCAAAGAAGACGGGCGGAGGCTGGAAGGCTGCGGTGCTAAACCAGCGATTCGGGCTGCGCTGGCCTGGCGGCAGATTCGGATTGGCCACGAGATCTGGACGGTCCGTGCCGCTCGACTGGGTGCCGCTAAGCGAGGTGGCCAGCAATGCGGTGAGGGGCTGGCCACTCTGCAGGGTGAGAATGTTGGCCCATTGCCAATCCCGCAACAGAAAAACGGCGAGGCGTTGGTGCAGCCAGCGGCGTCCTGGACCCAAGGGCAGCGCCCAGGTATTCGAGAAGACCAAGCGGTGGCGAATGTCAAAATCTGAGAGACCCCTTTCAGCTTTCAGGTTGTAGTTATCCTGCGGTTGGTTGGTCCCCTGCAGGCCTGAAGCATCGTCGATCGACTTACCGAAGGTGTAAGCCGCCTCAAACGACAGTCCGGAAGCAAACCGTCGCTGCAGACGCATGATTAGACCGTTGTAGTTCGAATTCACGTCCGTGGCACGCACAAAGTAATTCGATCCTGGCTGGGGATGGTAGCCGCGGCGCAGCGCGGGATGATCGTCCTGGGGAGGAAGATTGGGCAAACCCTGATTCTGCAGGGCCCGGCGCGGCAGCTTGTGCCCTTCTGAGCCCGCGTAGGCTAGGGAAAGCACAGTGTCACGACTCAGCTGCCGCTCAAGGGACAGGCTCCATTGGTAAACGTACCCGTTACGCAGGTTCGGTGGTGATGACACGCCGGAAGGAGCCGTGTTGCCCAGCTGGTAAGCCAGCGCATAGGTGAGCAGGGGAGGCGCAAACGCCTGCCCGCAAGCGCCCGGTCCGAAGAAGCGGCAAAGGTCGAGTCCGAACAGCGACTCCGATATCGGTGCGCTCAGCCGCGTTTCGGCCGCGTAATCAAGCTCGTTGAGCGAGTTAAAAACCCCAAAGCTGCCGCGAAGGGAGGTCTTGGCATCGCCGGTCAGGTCGTAAGCGAAGCCTAAGCGCGGAGCCCAGTTGGACCAATCCGGCCGAATCAAGGAGGCGGGTAATCCTGCCGCCTGGGAAGTGATGAACTGAAGCCCGAACTTTTGTTGAAGTTCCAGCGTTAGTGGATTGCTGATCAGGCGCTGCGCCTGCCCCAGATCGTTACGGACGATAAAGCGCAGCGCGTCACTAGGATCGACAATCGAGCCGCGGCCATCAGCGTTTAAGGGCGGCGAGTAGAACTCTTCGCGCAACCCGTAAGTTAGGGTCAGCCGCCGCGTGGCGTGAAATTCATCCGTGACGTAGGCACCGAAGTAGTTCACGCGATCGTTGCCGCCGGAGTTACCGGCCTGAGCAAACGACAAGAAGGGGCGCCCCAGCAGGAAGTCGGAGAAGGCAGTGCCGGACACCGACCCGAATCCGTCGTTAAAGCTAAACACGCCTTGCCCAAAGTTCTCCACCAAGTAGAACAGCCGCAGCCGCCGGAAGTCGGCGCCCAGCTGGATGCTGTGACGCCCATGAATCCAGACGAGGTTGTCGGCCACCTGGAAGGTGTTGTTCTTGCGAATCTGCGGCTGGAAGATGTCGCTGTCACCCAGGTAGGCATACCCGGGAATGTCGATGGCGGGAATGCCATGGTTCGTCGAGCCGGGGGCGCGGGCGATTCCCAGGGATTCGAGGAAGCCGCTGTGGATATTCTGCCCTTCCTTCGTTCCCAGAAAGTAGTCGTACCCCAGGCGCAGGTCGTTGCCCAGGGTAGGCCTCAAGGCGGATGTAAGCCCGAGCGCCAGGTTGCGGCCGGAGTCCGTCTTGCGGGTCCCGAACCCGGCGGGTGCCGAGGGATTCAGGGCAAAAGGATTCGAGACAAAGGGAAAGAGTTGGGCACTGCCGAAGTAGATGAAGCGGCCGAACAGCTGGTGGCGCTCCCCTACCCGATGATCCAGCCGGACGGTGAACTGATCGCTGGCGAGGTCGTGCAACCCAACGTTGATGTCGTTGTTCTGGCCAGGCGGAGCGCCGGGCCGATTGGGGAGCGGGACGCGTGCCAGGATGGCGCGCGAGACGGGATCGATCCTGTCCTCGGGGATCATGTTTCCGGGGAAGGGCTGGCCGGTGGCCGGATCGATAATGGCAGGGAAGGGCCGTCCCGTGAGTGGGTTGGTACCGCTAAAGTCCCCTTGATGCTCCGCGGCGGTGGGCAGCAATGTGGTGTTTGTGACGCTCTGGCGGATGCGGAATCCCTCGTAGTTGCCAAAGAAGAACGTGTGGTCGCGGCGCAGCGGTCCCCCGAGCGAGGCGCCGAACTGGTTCTGGCGGAAAGGCGGGATGGGCCGGCTGGGATCGTCAAAGAAATTTCTAGCGTCAAACGCGCTGTTGCGCAGGTACTCGTACGCAGTCCCTGCCAGGCGATTCGAGCCTGCGCGCGTTGCAATCTCCACCTGTGCGCCGGAAACGATGCCCTGCGCGGCGGTATAGGAATTTTCGACGACGCGAAATTCATGAATCGCATCCAGGGAGGGGTTCACGGTCACGCTGTAGGCGAATGGCTCCATGATCGTCACACCGTCGAGGGTGAAGTTGTTGCGCTCCGAGCGCTGCCCGTTCACCGAGAATCCGAGACCGAGGGCGGCAGTGTTGAACTGCTGGGTGGCGCCGTTGGGGTAAGGCGGCACGGCGCCGGCGGCCACCAGAGCCAGCTGCGAGAACTGGCGGCCATTGAGCGGCAGCAGGCTGACACGCCGGTTGTCGATCTCCTCGCTGGTGGTGGGCGATGTGATCTCCACCAGAGGCGGCCGCGCATCAATCGTCAGCTTCGTTTGCGCGCGCGCGAGCTGGAGCGAAATGTCCTGGCGCAGGGTCTGCCCCACCTCGAGCACCAGCCCACGGATAATCCGCGCCGCAAAGCCTGGATGCTCCGCACGAAGCTCGTAGGTTCCAATAGGCAGGAACGGAAAACTGTAGAAGCCCTTCTCATCGGTCAGCGTCTCGCGCACTTGGCCTGTGGCGGGACAGGTCAGGACTATGCGTGTGTGCGCCACCGTCGCGCCCGAAGGGTCCAAAACCACGCCTTGAATGTTGCTATTCCAGTCTTGCGCCAACAACGCCCGCGCTGCGGCCAACAGAACGGCCAGCCCTATCCATGACATGGGAACAACTTGCGTCCGAAGCCGCCGAGCAGGAGGCAAATAGCCGGGCATGTGTCACCTCAAAGCTAAGCTGCTCGGGGCAGAGACAAGGCAGGCAGACACAAGTCCGCGCACCAACGCCCTTGGCCTCAGACGCTCTCTCTGTGAGCGACACCTACGGCGCGGACTTACCTGACGGACCTTCTACCATTCGGACTTTACCGCCGGCCCCGGAGTCTCACCGGATCGTGGGGTAGGAAAGGCGCTGGCTTCAAACCGCTAGAACCCAGCCATCCGTTGCGGCGCGGCACAACCTGCGCCGCCAATTTGTGGTGCCTTTCACTCCCCTCGCGGGCTTTACCGCCGATCGGGAATTGGGAGGTTCGTCTCCCTCACCCTGCCCCGAAGGTCACCGCCACCAGTCTACCATGTGCCAATGCCGGGAGAGAAGCGTTTGCGGGCGTCCACGGGATTGGTGACGGGGGAGGTGCGGGGCTGGGGCCAACGAGCAGGTCCTGGTGAGAGAGCCCACCGCCTCAGAGCATCGGCAGAGCCCGCGCCGGGCGGAGGCGTGCGTCGGGCGGGCAAAGCCTCAGATGGCGAGAATTTCCGAAACGTGGCAGACCGGGTGATACCGTTCACACGCTCGAGACGTTCCACACGCTGCGAGCTATTCGGGAC
>CADDZE010000029.1 GCA_902812465.1 Acidobacteriota bacterium
GGCGCTCGGCGAGCGCCTCCAGCTGCCGGCCAATTTCGTGCTCTTCGCGAAAGCTGACGATCAGTTCCAGGTCCGCGGGATCGAGGCGCTTGATTCCTGGCCGTGCCGCCAGCACCTTCTCCATCTCGGTGCGCAACCAGAGGAGGTTGACGCCCGCCTGCCGGGCGCCACGCTCGGCGGGCTGCTCGAAGCGGGCGGCCACGGTTTCAGCCAGCCGGTCGTCGATCTCCACCTGCGAGCGGCGCAGGTAGTGCTTCAGCCAGCCGGCCGCCTGGTGACGGTCGAGCGGCGTCATCTCCACGACTTCCGCTCTCCTTTCGAGGAGCTGGATGAATCGCCGGCGCCGGTCCGGTTCGATGGCGGTAAAGACGACGATAGCCGAGGGCGCCGGCCTTCGAAGATAAGCTTCCAGGGCGTCGTAGTCGGCCTCGCCGGCGTGCTCAAAGTCCTCGAGGTCGTAGAAAAGTAGGCAGGTGCGCGGGCCCAGCATGGGCATCTGGTAAGCGCCCTCCAGGTCGTGAGCCAGGCGTCCGGGCTTGAATTCGATTTCGGTTACACACCAGGCCCGCGCCTCCTCGGGCAGCGTGGCGAGCAAGGCAGCGCGGCACTCGCTTTGCAGAAAGCGGTCCGATCCCCGAAGAAAGTAGACGGGCGACCACTTGCCCTGGCTGAGTGCCGCCATGAACTGCGTTGGGGTCATGGGAGAAGAGTGGCGAAGACCGCCTTTGGATTTCACCTAGACAACGCGCCGCCGACCTTGGGCCAACCGTTAGCGGTGCCCGTCCGGGTGGTCGCAGCCGGGAAAGCTTTCGAAGAAGTAGTTGCCCGTCCAGCCGAGCTCGCGCATGCCCACTTCGGAAGAATAGTAAGCGCCACTGATCCAGCCTTTCAGGTGGTCAAAATGGTCGCGCAGGGTGAGCCGGGGCGGGGCGGCCGTCTCTTGGGAAGGAATCGCAAACCAGTAAGAATTGCTGCTGGCGGACTGGCCGGGCTCGGCCGTGGACGCCGCGTCCAGGATGCTGGTTTGCTCCTCCGCGGTGAGCTCCTTGAATGGCTTTTGGAACCGGCTAAGCGCTTCCGCGTCAAAGGCGGACAGGGCAGCGAAGAATCGCTTCTGGTTTTCAGGGGTGTCGACGCTCAGCAGGAGATCAATGAAGCGGTTCACCTGCGCCTCGGTGGAACGCGGTACAAGGCGTTCGGCGAGCACCGTCAGGGTGGCGTCCTGATGGCGGTCAAGCACCTGCGGCGTCCAGTCGGCGGCCGCGGTCTGAGCCTCGGCCTGATCCAGCAAGGGCGCGTCGGCGAGGTGTTTGTGCACCGGATGCGAGGGAGCGAGTTCAGGAAAAGCGCAGCCGGCGGCAGCTGCACCCAGAATCCTTTGTGCCATTTCGCGCCTCGTCAGCCGGGCCTTGGGGGGGCGCGGGTTGTTCAGGATTTGCAAACGGGAATCCGTCTCCATAAGTTCTCCCAGGCGTCGCCGTGATGGTATCATTCGTCCTCTCCCCGGTTCAAGGCACGCGCCTGGCGTTACCGCACGCGCGGCTGACATGTTCTGACCCAGGGTGAGCCAGCCGGTAGGTGCAAGGGGGGAATCCGGAGGTATCGATGCCAGATGTCACTAGCCAGCAATTTGACGTCATCGTGGTGGGCTCGGGGGCTTCGGGCGGCTGGGCGTGCAAGCGGCTAACGGAAGCCGGGCTCAAGGTGGCCCTGGTGGACGCGGGACGCCCTCTCCCCGAAAAAGAGTTTTGCGAGCACAAACCTCCCTTTGCCCTCCCCTACCGCGACCGCGCACCCGAGGTGATCAAGAAGACGCGGCCCATTCAGAAGCTCTTCTGCAACGAGTACAACTACCAGTGGTTCGCCAACGACCTGGAAGAGCCGTACACCACGCCCGAAAACATGCCGTTCACCTGGGTGGGACGCCTGCGCGTGACCGGCGGGCGCACCGTCGTCTGGGGGCGGCAGAGTTACCGGTTCAGCGACCTCGATTTTAAGGCGGCATCGTTTGATGGCTACGGCGAGGACTGGCCGCTGAGTTACCGGGACCTGGCGCCGTATTACGACTTGGTGGAGGAGTACGTCGGCGTGACAGGCATGAGCGAGGGCGTCTACGAGCTGCCGGACGGCAAGTTTCAGCCTCCCATGGGGCTGACCTGCGCCGAGACGCTGTTTCGCAACCGGGTGAAGGACAAGCTGGGGTGGACGGTGACGCTCGGCCGCTCCGCCAACCTCACGCGCCCCCTGAACGGGCGCGCGCCGTGTCATTACTGCGGGCCGTGTGACCGCGGCTGCGTGACCCACTCCTATTTCAACTCCGCCTTCACCACCGTGGCGGACGCGCTCAAGACCGGCCGCTGCACCCACATCCCCAACGCCATGGTCTACCAGGTGCTGATGGACACGGACCGCAACCGCGCCACGGGCGTCCTCTACATTGACCGCATCACCCGCCAGCCGCGCGAGGTAAAGGGGCGCGTGGTGGCCCTGTGCGCCCAAGCGCTCGAGTCCGTGCGGATTCTTTTCAACTCTGCCAATCGCCAGTATCCCAACGGGCTCGCCAACTCGAGCGGCGTCCTCGGGCACTACCTGATGGATCACATCTGGGTGGGCGGCGGCGCCAGCGGTGAGTTCCCGCAGATTCCCGCCAGACCGAACGCCAATGGACCGAACCGCCCGGACGGCATCTACGTCATCCGTTTCCGCAACACCCAGCAAGGGCCGCGCTGGAAGGACTTTCTGCGTGGCTACGGCTTTCAGGGCGGCAACGCCATCAACTTCAACTTCACCGCGGCCGGCTACGGCGAGGCGTATAAGAAGGCGGTGCTGGAAGGCGTAAACGTGATTCACCTCGGCGGCTTCGGCGAGTGCCTGGCGCGCTGGGACAACTATGTCGAGCTCGACCCCAGTCTGGTGGACGTTTATGGCATTCCCGTGCTGCGCATCCACATGACGTTCGGCGAAAACGAACACGCGATGATCGAAGATATGGCGGTGTCGGCAGCCCAGATGCTAGAGGCCGCGGGCGCCAAGAACATCCGGCCCTTTAAGGTGCATAGCCGCGAGCCCGGTCGCGGCATTCACGAAGTGGGCATCGCCCGCATGGGCACCGATCCGAAGAAGTCCGTGCTCAACGCCTTCCAGCAGACCCACGATATCAAGAACCTCTTCGTCCTCGACGGCTCGGGCTTTCCCTCGAGCGCCTGCCAGAACCCGACGCTCACCATCATGGCCTTGTGTGTGCGCTCGTGCGATTACCTGCTGCAGGAGATGAGGCGCGGCAACCTGTAGGCTGCCAGGGTTCTGCCCCATCCACCTAGACCGGAGGCAGGAGTCGCCGAGAGAGGTTCGCTAAAGCAAGCGGCGGGCCCACGGAGCAGGGTGAGGCGTCCGGCATATGCCAAATTCTTGCGCCACACTATCGTCAACGTCGGTTACCGTTCGACAAACCACTGGGTGGTCAGTGCCGGACGGTCACGGCTGCGCAGCGGGAGCGCGCGGCTTGCCTTAGTCTTTTAGGCGCAGACTACGCTCGCACGTCCTCCAAGCCGCGCGCCGGACGGAGCCATAGCTAAAGCGCCATCGTCAGCCCAGAGTTGGGGGCAACTCCAGCAGCGCTTCCTTCCGGTCGGAATGGCCAGTCTACCGGGTTGAGTGGATGCCGCTGGCTGCTGAAGGCGGGAAGCGGCATGCCATCGCACGCTCTAGAGCCGGCTTGAGTCTGGGTTGTTGCTCACCATCGTTGCTGAAAACCGCCTCGTTCCGGTAAAATTTGGCGTTTTTAGGGCCGCGGCTTGATGCTGTACCTTTGTTTCGCTTGCTCCGCTTTTGGATGACTGTGGTGAGCGGAGTACCACCTGGCGGTGAGAAGCTGGAACGCGGAGTTTCGGCGTCGCCAGACCGGAGATTGCGCCAGACGGTTGTGTCCTGCGCGCCCAACCTCGTTCAACACGGACTTTTCCGCGTGGCTACGGATTTCCCGGCGAGTCAGCGGATGCCACCCTTGACGGTTCTCGGAGGGAACCCTTATGTTCGCGCCACCCACCCGCAGGCTGGCGATTGCGTGCCGCTTTCTGTGCCTCGTCCTGATCGGACTCCAAGTCCCGGCACCGGCTCAAAGTCCCGAAGCCACGCTGGTTGGAACCGTGCAAGATCGGACCGGTGGCCGCCTCCCGGAAGTCAAGATCTCGGCTCAGGCACTGCATTCCAGCTTTCACAAGGAAACGAGGACGAACGCGCAAGGCGAGTTCACCCTGTCACCGCTAGTGCTTGACTCGTACCGACTTACCTTCCAGAAGAGCGGCTGGGTGGACTTGGTGTACACGAATGTAGACGTTACCGTGGGGGGAACGCCGAGCTTGTCAGCCGTCCTGCAGGTGGCTGGCGGACGGCAGACGGTGACCGTCCGTGATATCCATCAGCTTCCGCCGCTCGAAACCACCAGCAGCGTTCAGAAGACCGTGGTGACCAGCCAGGAGATTACCGATCTCCCCTTAGCGCACCGCAGCTTCGCCAATATCGCCTACTTCGCGCCCATGACCGAGCCGGTCGAGCCTTCGGATCCTACCAAGGCACGCATCACGGCAGTCTCCTTTCAGGGTAGCTCCGGGTTGAACGTCGACCTCTCGGTGGACGGTGGCGACAACAACGACGATTACATCGGCGGCTTCTTACAGAATTATTCCCCTGAGGCGATACAGGAGTTTGTGGTGCGGACTAGTCAGTTCGATGCGGACACGTCACGCACGAACGGCGGCTCCGTCATCATTGTCACTCGCCGTGGCACCGACCAGTGGCACGGCGGCGGAGCCTTCTACGAACGTGCCGCCAGCATGAACGCCCGCAATCCCCTCGATAATCCGCCGCCCATTCCCAAGGCCCCCTTCTCGCGCCAGAACGGCGCGATGGAACTCGGCGGACCGATTCAGCCGGGCAAACTCTGGTTCTTTACCTCCCTCGAGCTGGTGCGCGAAAACGCCAGCGTGGCCTACAGCGCCAACAGCCTGGCCGAGTTCAACGCTCTGGCACAACTGGCGGCACGCGGGGAGATTCCCGGCGTCTCATCCATTGCTGTGCCCACCTCCACCCCGGTACCTTTCCGCGATCAGCTCTTTGACGCCCGACTCGACTGGAATCAGTCTCCACGCTCGCAGTGGTTCTTTCGCGGCGCCTTTGACTTGAACAAGACTAAAAACAACCTGGTTCAGCAAGGTACTTTGCCTTCCACAGGTGTGACCACCCGCGCACACTATTACAGTTTCTTAAGCAATCAGCAGTTCAATTTCAACCCGCGCTGGCTGGGATCATTCACTTTTCAAGCGAGCACCTTCACCAACCACCAGATTCGCAATTCCAATCTGGGTTTTGCCCTCGCCTTCCCGTTCAGCGCCACCTACATCACGACGTCCGGCTTCGAGACATTCGGAGACAACCAGTTTGCCACCCCTATCACGGCCTTCCCCGTGGACCGCGAACAGGAGAAATACCAGTTCCGTTACGATGTGACCCGCCTGGATCCCGACAACGTGGTGAAGTTCGGGGTAAACTTTATCCATGAACCGGTGCTGAGTGGACGTTTGGCCGATACCGCGGAGCGGCTGGTCGTTTTCGATCAAGATCCCAGCTTCTATCTGGCAAATAACCAAAGCATCTTGCCGATCATTGAGGGAACCCCGGTCAAGCCCGCTTTCAACGGCGGATTCTCGCAGAATGTTCAGCGGCTCGGCACCTACATGCAGGATTCGTGGCGCGTGCGCTCCAACTTCACCCTCAATTGGGGCCTGCGCTACGACACGACGTTTGGCCTCTTCATTGCCGAGGGCCGCGATCAGAACCAGAACCCAGCGGTCCAGACGCTGCGTAATCTGGGCGTCCCGCTTTCACCGGGCATTCCTCACGACTATCGGAAGGCTTTAGCGCCGCGCCTCGGCATTGCCTACGCGCCCGGCGATTCCGGTAAGACGGTTTTGCGCGCAGGGGTAGGCCTGTACTTTAACGACTTGGCGCAGAATGGCTGGGTGCCCGCCTTCCAGGCCGTGAACACTCCTTTTGACGGGCGCTTGCTGGGACCTGCGGACTCCGGTGCGGTAATCTCACCTGATTACCACTCCCCCTATGACTTTCAGGCCAGCGCCGGTTTCGAGCACGAGTTCAATGAAGCCTGGCAATTGACGTTGCAGTTCCAGCATCACAAGGGAAACCACCAGTACCGCGCCTATCCCTACGTTTCTGGCGTCAGCCTGCCGGCTGACTCGCCCTCCATCACCCTGTATCGCACGGATAACCGCTCGCGCTACGACGGCTTTTCCGTCGCCCTGCGACACCACAGCCGGCGGCTTGATTTGATGGCGCACTACACGCTGGCGAGTGCCGCCACCTGGGGTTCCGTGGTCGGCGAGCTGTTTGACTACGTGAACGGCGTTTCGAATCCCCTCCACGCCTTCGGGCCGGGGGACTACGGGCCTTCGGGCGAGGACGCTCGCCATCGCTTCGTCCTGGCCGGCGCCTGGAACCTGCCGAAGGGATTCCAAGTTTCGATGCTCTCCCAGGCCGAAAGCGCCCGTCCTTTCACCATGTCGACGCCAGTCGACGTCAACGGGGATGGCAACGACTTCAACGACCGTGCGGTGGTCAACGGTGTTCAGACGACCCTCGACGAGTTCCGCGGCACACCCCTCTTTCAGGTGGACATGCGCGTGAGCCGCGATTTCAATTTCTCGGAAAAGGTTTCCGTACGCCCCTTCATCGAGTTCTTCAACCTATTCAACCGAGTCAATCCCGGGAACAACTTCGTGCCGGACATTTCCGCCCTGCCCGTGCCCGTCAACAACCTGTATAACGCCACCGCCTTCTGTTTGAAGGCGGACTGCACCCAGACGGCGCCCATCCGCAGCCGGCTTGATCTGCGCGTGCCGGCAGGCGCGTTGGGAGACTTCTTCGGTCCGGGCACCACGGTGGGTATTCCCTTCGCGGCGCAGGTTGGGGTGCGGGTGAGCTTCTAGCGTACCGGCACCACGGGTGTGGTCCGCGACGCGAGCCCGGCAGTGGGTGGCCGACAGTTTGAAGATGGGGCGTATCTCCAACCGTGCCAGCACCCGAGGGGGAATTAGCTCTTGACAGGGGCAGGGAAGTGGGCGAGAATGACCTACCGACTGGTCGGTACTGACCAGCGGCACGGTGCATTCTATGCCTAAACCCCTCTCCGGTTCGGAATTACTGCTGCGGAGCCTCGTCGAACAGCGCGTCGACGTGGTCTTCGGCCTTCCGGGCGGCGCTGTCCTGCCGCTCTATGATGCTTTATACAGTGCGGGCATCCGCCACCTCTTGGTGCGTCACGAGCAAGCTGCAGCCTTTGCCGCCGATGGCTACGCTCGCGCCTCCGGCAAGCCCGGTGTCTGTCTGGCTACCTCGGGGCCGGGAGCCACCAACCTGCTCACTGGTCTCACGTCGGCGCTGATGGACTCCATTCCCGTCGTCGCGCTTACCGGCCAGGTCCCGGCATCCTTGATCGGCAAGGATGCCTTTCAGGAAGCGGACACGGTTGGTTTAAGCTTGCCCGCCACCAAGCACTGTTTCGCGGTCCGCACGGCCGCGGAGATTCCTAGCATCATCCGCCGTGCCTTTCATACCGCGGTCTCTGGCCGGCCGGGGCCGGTGCTGGTAGATCTTCCTAAAAGTGTCTTGGTGGAGAAGGTGGAAGAGGACATCGCCCAGGCTGCGTCACCGGGCAGCAACGATGGGCAACTCACCCGAAGGCGTTCACGAGAATGGCTGCCGGCGGATATTGAGCGCGCGGCCGCCATGCTGCTGGAAAGCCGGCGCGCCGTGCTCTACGCGGGCGGAGGCGTCGTACACGCCGAAGCTTGGAAAGAGCTGCGTGAACTTGCCGAGCTTCTCCAGATTCCGGTCACCACGACGCTCATGGGCATGAGCGCTTTCCCGTCGCGGCATCCGCTCTCGCTGGGCATGCTGGGCATGCATGGTTCCTATGCCACCAACATGGCGATCTGCGAGTGTGACCTGCTGGTGGCCATCGGGGCGCGCTTTGACGATCGAGTGACAGGCCGCGTGGATGCGTTCGCCGTCAACGCCCGCAAGATTCAAATTGATGTTGATCCCTCGGAGGTCAACAAGAACGTGCGGGTCGATTTGGCTCTGGTGGGCGATGCACGGGAGGCGCTGGCGGCGATTGTGGATTGCCTGAAGCATCGCGCGCGGTGCGCCGATTCGGGTTCCGACCGTACCGCCTCCCTCGAAGACCGGCGGCGCTGGCTTGAGCAGATCGATCGTTGGCGCGCCGAGCACCCACTGACCTACGACAAGTACGCGCACAACCTCAAGCCGCAGCACGTCATCGAGACCCTGTCGCGCTATGCCGAAGAGGATGCCATCGTGGCAGTCGATGTGGGGCAGCACCAGATGTGGGCGGCTCAGTTCTACGACTTCTACCACCCGCGCACCTGGCTTTCTTCCAGCGGCCTGGGGGCCATGGGCTACGGCTTTCCCGCCGCCATGGGCGCTCAGGTGGCATTCCCCGACCGCCAGGTCATCGCCATCGTCGGCGACGGCGGTTTCCAGATGACCCTCAATGATTTGGCCACCGTCGCTCAGTACCGCATCCCGGTGAAGATTGCCATCATTAATAACCGCGCCCTGGGCATGGTCCGGCAGTGGCAGGAGATCTTCTTTGAAAAGCGCTACTGCGATATCGACCTCAATTTTGCCCCCGACTTCGCCAAGCTGGCGGAGTCTTACGGCATTCGCGGGATGCGGGTTGAGCATCGTACAGAGCTGCGCGACGCCATCCGCGAGCTGCTCAGCGACCGCGAGCCACGCCTGGCCGACTTCTGGGTGGATCCCGCCGAAAACGTCTATCCCATCGTGCCGCCCGGCGGGGCGCTGGCGGACATGGTGGTGGAGCCGCCGCGCGTCCTGGTGGAGGAAGAGGCACTGGACGATCTCTGGGCCGTGTGAAACTCGGGCCTCCGGCGCGAAAGGCCGGCATGGGAGGCCCAGCGCCCAGCGGTTTAAAATCGCACCTGATTGAATAAAGAGCGACGTATGAAGTGGCTGGTTCGGCTAGAAATCGACGACGACCCGATTGTTCCTTGCCGGTTGATGAACGTCTTCCGCCGCAAAGGGCTGAAGATCGTCACCTTGACGATGTCCGCTGGACCACCGTTCACCGTGCTGGCTCTGGTCGACACACCGGAAAGTGATATCGATCACCTCTTTCACATTCTGCGGCAGACGGGAGGCGTCCGGCACGTCACTTACTACCTGCCGCAGGCCGGGGCGCAGGCTCCGCTCATGTTTCTCGACAGCGAGACGGACGGCTCCGGCGTCGCCCGCTTGCTGCAAGCCTTTCCCGAGGCCAGGGTAATTTGCGGAAGTAGCGGGAAGTACGTGCTCGAGCTTCCTCGTGCCGCCTCCGGTTCACTATCCGATGGAGTGGGAGCAGCCCTCCTCCCGCTCGCTCGCGTCCGAAGCACACGCGCCGACGCCGAGGTGGCGTGCGGGCCCGCGTGATCAACTGCCAGCACCTCAGTCATGACAAGAGTGAAGCGAACCCAACCTTTGGAGGACGAGACGCATGGCGCACGTCTATTACGAAAAGGACGCTAATCCGAAACAGCTCGCGGGCAAGACCATCGCGATTATCGGCTATGGCAGCCAGGGCCACGCTCACGCGCTCAATCTGCGCGACAGCGGGCATCAGGTCATCATCGGGCTTCCGCCGGCCAGCGCTTCGCGCGCCAAGGCGTCAGCCCAAAAACTTGAGGTCGTTGAGCCTGGGGAGGCCGCGCGGCGCGGCGATATCATCGCCGTGCTCATTCCCGATCCGGTGCAACCCAGGGTCTACGCCGAGGCCATTGCACCCCATCTGGGCCCTGGAAAGACTCTGCTCTTTGCGCATGGGTTCAACATCCATTTCAAGTTTATCAGTCCGCCTCCCGAGGTCGATGTCATCATGGTGGCGCCCAAATCACCGGGACATCGCATGCGCGAGCTGTTCACCGAAGGCATCGGCGTGCCGGCGCTGCTGGCCGTCGAGCGTGACGCGTCCGGGCAGGCGGAGCCCAACGCGCTGGCCTATGCGCAGGGCATCGGCTGCCTGAAGGCGGGCGTTATCCGCACGACCTTCAAGGAAGAAACCGAGACCGACCTCTTCGGCGAGCAGGCCGTGCTCTGTGGCGGCGTCTCGGCGCTCATCACCGCGGCGTTTGAAACGCTGGTAGACGCCGGTTACCAGCCGGAAATCGCCTACTTCGAGTGCTTGCACGAGCTGAAACTGATCGTCGACCTCATCTACCAGGGCGGCATCAAGTACATGCGCTATTCGGTCAGCGACACCGCCGAATACGGCGACTATACGCGCGGTCCCGTAGTGATCGATGCGCACGTGCGGGAAACCATGAAGCGCATCCTGGCCGACGTTCAGAGCGGCAAGTTTGCCCAGGAGTGGATGGAAGAGAATGCTCAAGGACGGAAAAATTTCTTGGCCTTGCGCGCCCGGGCGGCCGATCACCTCATCGAGCAGGTGGGCGTTGAGCTGCGCAAAATGATGGCGTGGAACCGGCCGGCCGAAGAACTCACCGCCGCACAGGCCAGCGCGCGCCGCTGAGAAAGCGCCGGCCTCAGCGGGCGGCCGTTGGTCATTTCCCGTCGCTTGTGGCGGATTCAGTCTATACCCGATGAGCTCTCATGCGTTGGTTTCGGCGAAAGGCCGGCACAGCCAGGAAGCAGCCGGCTCGGTGAGGAAGCTGGCCCTGCTTGGTGCCGGCAAGCTGGGCGAAGGATTGCTGGCCGGCATGCTGAGTTCGCAGTTCATTTCCGCCTCCCGCGTTGCTGCCACCGTGGCCCATCAGCCGCGCGCGGACGAACTGCGACATAAGTACGGCATCAGCGCCTCGACCAACAATCGCGAGGCCGTGGCCGGGGCCGACCTGGTGCTGATCTGCCTTAAGCCGCAGCAGGTACGAAGCGTGCTGGCGGAGGTGAAGCGCGACTTGCGCAAGGACGCGCTGGTAATCTCGGCGGCGGCCAGCGTCACCATCGCCATGATCGAGAGCGCCATTGGCCACCCGGTGAGAGTGGTGCGGGCCATGCCCAATACGCCGTGCCTGATTCGCCAAGGCATGACCGCGCTGGCCCCCGGCCAGCACGCAACCGAACAGGACGTGCGGCTGGCGCGGGTCATCTTTGACTCGATGGGCCGTACGGTGGTGGCCGACGAAAAACATATGGATGCCATTACCGGCCTCTCCGCTTCCGGTCCGGCGTATGTTTACCTGATCATCGAATCGCTGGCTGAGGCGGGGGTAAAACTGGGATTGCCGCGCGACCTCTCGACCGAGCTTTCGGCGCAGACCTTGCTGGGCGCATCAGCCTTGGTGCTCCACACGGGCGAGCATCCCGCCAAACTCAAGGATGTGGTCACCACGCCGGCGGGATGCACCATCGACGGATTGCTGGAACTAGAGGAAGGGGGGCTGCGCGTGACGCTGATCAAGGCCGTGGTTCGCGCCGCGCAGCGCGCGCGCCAACTGGTGGAAGGGCAGAATAGCTGAATCGGCTCTTTTCGCCCCGGCCCGTACGCGTCAGGGCTCGTCGCCGTAGATCCAAATCCCGCCCATCCGCACCCGCACCCGGATCTCCTGATCTCCGCGCTCGTTGTAAAAGGAAACTCGCTGCCGGAATCCGGCGCCGTCCTGGTCCAGGCCGCTCAGGTCGCTTTCCACGTAGCCCATCCAGGTGTGGGCATCGAGCAGACGCAGGCGCCAGGCGTCCGGAACGTTGATCTCAACATCGCCGTAATTCACCCGGAGCTGCTCCTGTCCGGTAACGCCCCAGATGCGAACATCGCCATCCACACATTTGAGAACCAGGTTGGCGTCATAAGGCATGCGAATGTGGAAGTTGACGGAGAGCCTGGATTCGCCGTGGAACGGATTCCACAGGCTCCGCCCGGGATAGACCGTGGTCAGGCGCACCTCTTTATCCCGGCCTTCCAGTTTGATGGCTATTCGATCGTACCAGGGAGCTGCCTTGGCTTCGGACTTCGCGCGGACCACTTTCTCTGCCTCAACGGATACGCTCGGTTCGTCCCATGCCTCGATCCAGATGTCCCCCACCCGGGTATCAATCACCAAAGTGCCGCCCGAAAATAAGCGGGCGGAGTAGTGGTAGGTTCGGCTGAACTCGTCCGCCGCGGCTGGGACCGCACAGGCCAGCGCGAACAGTGCCAGCCGAGGGACCGCGAGCCAGCCCCGCCGGGCACCCTGCCGAGCGATGCCGCGCCTGGGCCGCCACATGGGGTGATCTTACGTAGCCGGCAGGTCCGAGTCAAACGGCGAGTGACGGGGCGGACAGAAGCTATGCTAGTCGACGCGAATGTTGCCCGAGCCCGTGCGAAGCTCCAGCCTTGCGCCGCCCGCCCACACGGCCGCGCAGCTCCCCGCGGCTGATTGTACCCTGCAACGTCACAACCCGCGCCGTCTCGACGTGGCCGCAACTGGTATGCGCATCGAGATCGAAGCTGGCCTGACTGGGCAGGCGAACAGTAATACTGACGCAGCCGGTGTGCACGCTCCAGTCGCCGATGGGCTAGCCTTCCACGCGGATGCGGCCGCTGCCGGTGTGCGCTCGTAACGCTCCGCGGACGTCGCGAAGATCGAGGCTGCGGAACCAGTCTCCGCCCGGTCGTCTCTGCGGCCATTCGGCTCCAGTTGGATGTCGCCGCTGCCGGTCGAGCCATCGAAGACCCCGGCAGCACCCACGGCGTGAACCGAAACAACTCCTCCGATCAAGCGCCGCCCGCCTGGTGAGTGGCGAGCCTCCACAATCCCACAGGGTCTGCCGTGGCGTCAAGCTTGCACCACCTGTCGTGCCCGCTCGGGGTACTATGAGTACAACCGCCCGGCCAGGCGATGAATCGAAGAAAACGGGTAGTTTGGTTGCTACCCGGCCCCGGACGTTGTAGATTAGCTTCCAGCATCGGCGCACAGAGTGAGGGAAGATACATGAAATTCAGCGGAATTCGCAATTTAGGACAAAGCGTAATGGCAGGGTGGCTGGCGGTGCTCTTCGTCGCCTTGCCCGGGTTGGCATCCGAGACAATCCACGTTATTCCCGCCGGGAGCACTTTGCACGTCTCGCTGATGACCACTCTGACCGATAAAACCAACAAGACCGGTGACCGCTTCATCGGCCAGCTGACTCAACCCGTCATCGCCAATGGCAAGGAGATCGTGCCTCAAGGCAGTACGGTGGAAGGCCACATTGCCTTCCTAAAGCCTTCAGGCCGGATCAAGGGTGTGGCGCAGATGCGTCTGATCATCGATGACGTCGTAACACCGGACAACGTGCGCTACACGCTGGCGGCTTCGCTCGAGGACGCCAGGGGAGGACCGTGCGCCAACTCGCCCCGTGACGAAGAAGGCACGATCAAGGGTTGTGGGAAGAGCAAAGGGGAATATGGCAAAAACGCCGCCATAGCCGGTGCCGTGGGTGCGGGCGCAGGTGCGAGCGTGGGTCTCGGCCATGAGATCGATTGCGAATACTTCGGCAACTGCGGTGGTCCCGGCTTTGGGACAGACGTCATGTACGGTGCCGCAGCGGGCGGAGCCACAGCCTTGCTCTACACTCTGTTGAAACACGAAAAGCACATCGTCTTGGTGCAGGGCACGCAATTGACCTTCGTGGTCAACCGTACCGCCACGGCCACGGCTGAGGGAGCCGGAGCGGCAGCCCCGAACGATTCTCCGCCCCGTCCGCTAGCGGGTTCCAAGGATAAGCAACGCTAGGGATTGGTGGCAGGTTCAACTCAGGGGGGCGCTTGAAGATTGCGTCGCGTGGTGCCCAAATGGCGTTGCTGGTGCTAGGGGCGCTTGCCGCCGCCTGCTTGCTTGCAGCTGCTCCTTCGGATTCCTTCACCATACCCGCAGGCACGACCCTCCACACCCGCTTGACCGCGGCCCTCAGCACGAAGGCCAATGATACGGGGGACCCGTTTACCGTCGAGGTCACGGACCCGGTTTTTTCGGGTGGCGAAGAAGTCATCCCCGCCGGAAGCACAGTTCAGGGCAAAATTACCTTTCTAAAGAGAGAGGGGGCTAAGGGTAAAGGTGAGATGCGCCTGGTGGCGGAAACCATCATCACGCCCGATGGCACCAAGTACGACATCACCGCCGGCCTGCAGGAAGCGCAAGGACCATCGGGCACCAAGGTGAAGGACAGCGAGGGCACGGTGGAAGGGCCGGGCAAAAGCAAGAAAACAACAGCCATTGAGTCGGGCGTCGGAGCGGGCGTGGGAGCAGGGGCGGGTGCTATCGCGGCAGGAGGCTCGGGCGCCCTCTACGGGCTCGCCATCGGTGCGATCGCCGGCGCCGTTCACAGTTTGGCCAAGAAACATGCCCCAGCCGTCCTTCCCATGGGCACGGAGATGACTTTCACCATCTCTCGTGCCATCGTGGCAAAGAAGATTGCACAGCCGCCGGATCCCGCCCCCAAGAATCATCCCTAACCATCCGTTTCCCGGCCCCCCGCACAGCAGCACGCCGCGTTGTTACACTCGGAGAAGTAAGTGGCCAAAGTCGCCATCTACCTGGGCCGTCCAAGGTGGCCGGCTGGCCAAAAGCGCAGAACCCCCTGGTTATCCAGTGCCACCCCAACAGAAATCCAAGCCTTCATACTCCCAAGCCGGCCCCCTTTGCCTTTCACCATTCAAAGTTTTCAGCCGTGCCGGCGAGACCGCCGGAGAAAGGGTGTCACCCCTCAGAGCCAAAGAAGCGAACCCTTGCCGGAGGCACTGCAACGGCACGGCTGAAGGTCGAAGGAGAAGCGGATGCCAAAATACGGCCTTACGGTACCTATGGCCCCCTGGCCTTGAGTGTTGAGGCGCTTGCCGACTCGGCCTATCAGCCCGGCATGCCGCAGCCGGGCCGGATATCGGCTTAATACAAGGTTCCAGCCGGACGGCGTCCCGTAGGCCTCTCGAGCCAGATCTCCACCCGTGATCCCTGCCCGGGAGCGGACGCGATGGCTACCTGGGCGCCAATGGCTTGAGCCCTTTCCTGTAACACCACCGGTCCCATGGCGCGTTCAACCCCTGCTAGGGAGCGCCTTCCGCTAAATGGGAATCCCTGCCCGTCGTCGGCGATCACCAGCTCGAAGCCGCCCCCGCGGGAGGCAAACCGTACCTGAACGCTGCGGGCACCGCTGTGTTTTCGCACATTGGCCAGCGCCTCTTGCAGGATGCGGACCACTTCGTGGCAGACGCGGGGAGGCATTTCAACCTCTTGCGACTCGTAGACGAAGCTGGCGGAAACACCGCTCTCGCGGCTAAACCGTGTCACGATTTCGGACATCGCGTTGAGCATCTCTTGGGGAGTGAGCTCCGTTGCCTTGAGCCGGTTCATGAAGTTGCGCAGTCCGCCAATCTCATCCTGCAACTGCCGCCGAATGTCTCCCAGCGCTTCCACCATGGCCGGCGATGCCTCCGCGCGCCGCTGCAGGAGCGCCGTCTCCACTTCCAGGGCGATCAGTGACTGCACCAACCCGTCGTGCAGCTCATGCGCCACACCCATCCGCTCCTGTGCCCGGGCACGGTCCTGGAGCTTCTTCAGATGATAAACGGCGTGAAGGGAGGCAGCCATTTCCTGAGCCAACGACTCCAAGAACCTCAGTTCGGAGACCCGCTGCAGCACAGGCCGCGGGTCCAAGAAGAAGAGCCGTCCCGTCCACTCCTGATCGATGTGAAGGCTTACCGTATAGAGCTCTTGAAAAGGCTCGCCGGCGAAGAAGGCCGTTGAGGTGTCGCAGAGGCAATCCGGTAACCGTTTGCCCGTCGCGTCGATGACCAGGCAGCTGGAACGGCCAGTTCGTTCCAAACCGTGGGAGCCCTTCTTCGTGCACCAGCTGGACTCCGGGGCCTGAAAGAAATAGGCGTCCTGTTGCTCCTTTGCTAGTTCTGAAAAGCGGGCCTGGCGCCCACCCGGGGCCGCTTGATCCGTGATATCCCAGCAGAGCACCCGGCCGCTGGCCCCTTCCCGCAGCGCCAATACGGTTCTTTTGGCTCCCGCCAGTTCGGCAAGCCCTTCTACCGCGCCCGCAATCGTTTCCTGGACGCTGGCGTCGGGGTCCACCATGCGGGCAACCCGCTCGAGTGCCAACTGCCGTCCGCGAATCGCCTTCGCTCTCTTCGACAATGAACTCAGCAGACCGGCGACGCCCAGAAGGCTGATTGCCATCCCGGCCAAGCTGGCCATCGACAGAGGCCGCGAAGCCAGATCCTCAGGTACTCCGAGGATGCGGCCCCCCAGCACCTGCAGCGAGCAAACTGAAACCACACTGGCCGATGCGGCGGCGGTCCCCGCCACCAAACCCCAGCGATGAGCGGCCGCAGCGACGCTGAAAACCAGTAAGAGAAAGAGCGGACCGTTCGGGTCACCGCCAAGCCAGTAAGCCAGAGCAGCGCAGGTAGTGTCGACAAGCTGGACGCCAGCGTTGAGCAGCGGGCGTGCCTCGTTGCGGGTGCACGCCAGCCCTAGCATCGCCGCGCTCACCGGCAGGTAGCATAGCAGCACGGACCGCAACGCCCCGAAGTGCAGCGACGCCAGGCTCGTCGAAGCATAAGCAAACGCCAAACTGCCTGCTACCAGAACCAACCGGAAAGCTGCCAGGATGCATTCTCCCTGGCGGCTCTCCCCAGGGGCCCAGAACTCCCCTGCACTCCTGCCGGCTCCAGCCGGGTCCCATCCGATACGGTCCAACTTAACCCCCTCCCCCAATGCCGGGCAAAGCATGACAGCTCGCCGTTGAATCAACGAAGGCCCTCCACGCAAGCTCAGTCACTCGCGTGCCGTTAAGCCCTCAACCGCCTAAGTAAGACTCTTCGGCAATACCGTC
Source organism: Acidobacteriota bacterium (assembly GCA_902812465.1). GTDB lineage: Bacteria > Acidobacteriota > Terriglobia > UBA7540 > UBA7540 > CADDZE01. The sequence continues at coordinate 16,909 of CADDZE010000029.1, forward strand.
AGGAATCTTGTGTGGCGAGTGGTCCATCTGCCGGGCCCCCTCCCTTACATCACATCGTGTAGCTGCTTTTATGACAGGGTGGAGCGCCGAAGTCAAGTCCGTAACCAGATAGTGTAATAACTAGATGTAGATATCTTCGGCGAGTGGCATTGACTGCTCGAGGCCGCTGCGCCCTCTTTAGCCCAAACCATCCGCACATTCGCAACACGTCTGCAAAGTGTCTGCGTTGTCTACAAGGCACACATTTTTAGCGGCGCGCGCGGCGGCAGTGCCTTGGAGGAGTTAATTTGACGAAACGAACCGGATCTGTGATTGAAAAGAAAAGGCGCTCTTGCGGACCTGCCAATCGGCGCAGATTGCACCCTTGGGCGCGGTCCGATCCCGCAACGACCGGCCAGGCGATCGGCGAATCCGCGTCTCCGGCCCGGCAGGGCAAGCGCCTTCTACCCGGGCTCGGCCAGCCACTGAACGGCCGGATGGGTCGCTTGCCGGGTGGGGCCTGCCGCTGCCAGCACGCGGCACGTATAATGGTCCGTCGGCGGCCGCGCCGTCCGGGCACAAGATGAGGATGCGCGGGTTGAGTTGCGCTCCATCGGTCCGGACGCTAGCCTGATGGTCTATTACCCAGAGGCCAACAAGGTCTACGTCTATCCCAATCCCTTGTTAGGCGGACCTGTAAGCGGCTGTGCCTACGTTTTGACGGTCAACGGTCGCGGCGGCACGGTGACGCGCGAGCAGTGCAAGCCGGCCCGCTAGATGGCAATGGCGATGGCTAGGGCTATTGGCCCGCCGCCCCCGGACACCCGGGAGGGCGCGCACCGCCAGATCGTGGCCGGCGATTCATCCTAGGACCGGGGGTAAACTGAGTGATATGGCCAAGAAGATCGCATTGTTCTGGCCGGGCGATGGACGCACGCTGCCCAATGAGCTAGCCCTGCCGGCGGTTCGCCAGGCCACCGCGCAGCTCGAGCGCGCCTTACGCAAGCTAGGCCGCGAGCCGTGGCTCATCGAGGGTTTTATTGCGAAGCCGCACGAGTCGATTGAACGGCTCAGCCGGATCGAAGACCCGCTGATCGCCGTCTGCGTGCATTGGTTTTACGCGCCGCACACCACGGACGGTGTCTGCGGCAACGACAATCCGTTACTTCTGGCCAGCAATTTCTCCGGCCAATGGCCTGGTTTGGTGGGTCTGCTGAACACCGGCGCCTGCCTGGAAAGCCTAGGGCGCCGGTTCTCGCGCATCTGGACGGAGGCGCAGGATTGGACCGCTGATCCGGTCTTCATGGAACGCCTGGAGGAGTGGTGCGAGACGGGAAGAATCCGATACCCGGAGGAAGAAGTCAGCTATCAGGCGCCCGTTTCGCTGGAGGCTGTTCGTACCGCTCGAGCGGTGGCGGACGAGGTGCGGAAGCGCCGAATCCTCATCCTGATGCTGGGCGATACGTCGATGGGGATGATCAACGGCTATTTTGGCCCGCGCCTTCTGAACCGCCATGGTTTCACCGAGCATAAGGTGGACCAGGCATGGATCATCGATCGCGGCCGCCAGATCGCCCGTGCACGTATTGAGGACGCGCTGCGATTCGTCCAAGACCGCGGGGTCATTTTCCACTGGGGCGAAAACGGTGCCAGCGATTTTACCGAGGACGCCACGCGCGAGCAACTGCGCGATTATCTGGCCGTTCTCGACCTGGCGCGCGAGTATCACGCGGACTGCATCGGTTGGCAGTACCAGCTCGGGCTGATTCCGCTCCGCCCCCCTTCGGATTTCGCCGAAGGCCTGTTCAATTCCGTATGCCGCCCCGAATCGGATGGGGGAACGATTGTGTGCGCGACGGAGGCGGACCAGGGCAATGTCATTCCCATGGAGTTGATGAAGAGGCTGCTCAAAGCCAAGGGACTCCACGAAGGCGTTTTCTTTCACGACGTGCGATGGGGAGCGGAATGGGACGGGCGATTCGTCTGGGTACTGCTGAATTCGGGATCCACCGGCGCTTACGCTTTCAACCACGATGCGAACACTCTTCACGGGGTTCACTCTTGGCGGCAGCCGGCTCTTTACTTCCCAACGCCCGGTGGAACCTTCGCCGGCGAAAGTTTGCCCGGCAGCATCACCTGGGCGCGAAGCTATATCCGCGACGGCGCGCTGTGGATGGACGTGGGGCAGGGAGAAGTGATCAAGCTTCCTGAAGCGACGCGCGATCAGTGGTGGCATGGAACCACACGGGAATGGCCCTTCATGGCTGCCGATCTGGGCATACGCCGCGACACACTGATGGCGCATTATCTCTCGAACCACATTGCGGTGGCTTACGGCGATATCTTTGGCGAAATGGTCGCCTTGTCGCAGGAACTAGGATTTCGGGTTCGAATCCTCTCCCGCCATCCGTAAGCGGCGTTTCGATCGCCGCCTTCAGTGGCAGATAGACGGCCAATTCAGGCCCTGAACAGCAAGATGGGAGGTGCTCCATGCCGCAAGACGACCGGTCCCGGCGCGCGCTATCTTCGGCAACCGTGGCGCGTCGCGAATTCCTGAAGATCGGAAGCGCATCGGCTGCGGCGGTGGGAGCGGCGGGCGGACTTGCCAGTGAAGCCACGCCCGCATCCGAACGAACCGCCTCTCCGGCCGCCCCGCAGGGCTTCGCCGAGGACACGAAGTTTCCGAAGCTGGGGATGATCACCCCTTACTCGCCGCAGAAGCTCGCGTTTGCCACAGCCGCTGGATACGAGGGCGTGGTGGTTCCTCTGGACGAGCACTTTGATCCCGACAAGCTTAGCGACGCGCAGATCGACCAGGTGCTGGCGACCTCGCGCCAGACCGGGGCGCGAATTATCAGCATCGAGTGTATGTGGGGCGTCAATCATATCCACCCCAACCCGGCCCAGCGTGATCAGGCGAACGCGCGGTTTATTCGTTACCTGGAGTTCGCGCATCGCCTGGGGTGCAAGTTTGTCGGCACGTTCAGCGGCGGCATTCCCGGCGCCGATCTCGACCGCCAGGCAAAGGAATTTGCCCGAGTGGTTAACGAAAAATACTTGCCCGTGCTCGAAAGACTCGATTTGACCATGGGCTGGGAGAACTATCCCACGGATGTGAATTTCGCCACCGTTCCCGCCGCCTACGAGAAGATCTTCGCCTTGGTGCCGAGCCCGCGCCTCGGACTGGAGTTCGATCCCTCCCATTTCATTCGCCAGTACATCGATCCGGTCCAGACCGCCTGGGACTTTCGCGACCGCATCCGCGCCGGCCACGCCAAGGACACCGAGATCATTCAGCCGGTGCTCGCCAAGGTGGGAATCCATGGCAACGGCTGGTGGCGCTACCGCATCCCGGGACAGGGCTTGCTCGACTGGCCCGCCTTCATCACCGTACTATTGCAGGCAGGATTTCGCGGCTGCCTGGCGGTCGAGCACGAAGACGACTTTTGGGACGAACCTCACCACGAAGCGGACCCGGACTTTCCTCAGGCGCGCAAAGACGGCTTCATCCTGGCCGCCCGGTTTCTGCGCCAGTACCTTCCCGGGCGATTGGCGGCGCAAGCGTCTTAAGCGCGGGGTCTCGGTGGGTCAGACGAGTGGGTAGAAAACGGTGCGGGAATTGCGCTCAAGCGCTCTGCCCGGCGAGCCCGGCGAGGCCATCAACCGATGCGTCGCGATCTGCGGGGTTCAGGCTCGGTAGACGCGAGGAGCATACCTGATTTCTTGTAGCTTTTGGTCCTGGCTCGCTCGCACGAACAGAAAGCTGTTGGGGGTGTTGGCGCAGGCGGCGAACGCGTAATCGCTTTGGCCACGGACCAGCCGATATGCGGCCGCTACCTGCCCGTCCTCCAGACTTAACACTTTGATCTGGCCTGGGCCGTGCCCCTCGCTCCCTGCTCCGGTAGGGAAGCTCGCATATTGCACGAAGAGGTGGTCCGTTCCCCCTATCGCCAGTTGAATCGGTTTCGCGTGCCAGGGAGAACTGGGAAGATCGAAGTGGCGGATGACGTCTCCCATTGGTGAGACCACATACAGGAGCGGCGGATTGGTGCCCCACATCAGATAGATGTTGCCGTGGGGCGCGCTGACCATCCGCGCTCCGCTGACCGCCACTCCTGGATGGGCCGGGGCAAGGGCTTGGTCATGATCCCGGGTTTGTGAGCCCTGCTGGCTCTTGAACTTCGCGCGCGGTGCTGCCGGCGCCGCCGGTTCAGCAGAAGCTGTCCCGATGTCGGAGGGTACCTGAACGTCAGAGACGAATGCTCCGCTACGGTCGAATATGGAAGCCAAAGTCCGGGCCTGCCCGTTCTCAAACGCACTGCTCACCAACAATAGGCGCCCATCCGCGAACACCCCTAATCGTACCGGCACGAGGTGCTTCCCGGGCGTTTGGGCGAGCTTCACATAGGGATCCAGTGTCCCGTCATCGCGGTACCGCACGACGAGGTAGTCGACGCGCGGTGGGCTGCCCTCGTCCGGCACCGTGGATGCCGCCACGAGTGCGTAGACGCGGCCATGCGCGTCCCCGTCGAAGTCGAAGCGTGTCGCGTCTTGATAGCCTTGAATCACAGGAGTCGGGAACGACACGGCGTTCTTGTGCTCCAATGAGAGCTTTTGGATAGGGAGTTTGGGAATTCCATTGCGCTGGCTCAGCACGGCCTGCGGCGTGTCGCTATACACCGGTAAATGTTTCCGGTCCCGTCGCACCTTATGCCCGTATCCACGAGCAAGGGGGCGGCGCGGCGAAGTCGATGTTCTCCACCGGATAGAGTTCTGTTTCAGGAACCTCGGCCGCTCGTGGCGGTGCCGGCGCTTTCACTTGCTCTGGGCAGACGCCAAGCGGCGTGTTGCCTTCCCTTCAAATCGCAGAGTTAAGGCGCTCCCTGCATGGGCTTGCCCTCACGGCACCCGCTCATGTGGCTGTGGAGAGCCTGTAGACCGTGATCTGGTGGTAGGTCTGGCCGGGTTTCAACTCCGTGGAGGGAAACTGAGGCTTGTTGGGCGAATCCGGGAAGTGCTGCGTCTCGAGGCAAAAGGCGGAGCGATAGCCGTAAGCCTTCCCAGCCTTGCCATGGATGGTGCCGTCCAGGAAGTTGCCGCTGTAGAACTGCAGTCCGGGCTGGGTGGTGAGCACTTCCAGTACCCGGCCGGAGTTGGGCTCGGTGACGCGCGCGGCCAGCGTCAGCCTGTGTCCACGGCGGTTCAGGACGAAATTGTGGTCGTAGCCCTTGCCGAATTTTAGCTGCTCGTTGTTGTCATTGATGCGGGCGCCGATGGCGACCGGCTTGCGGAAGTCGAACGGGGTTCCATCCACCTTACGGAGCTCGCCGGTGGGGATCAGGGTGTCGTCGATGGGTGTAAAACGGTCGGCGTTGATCATCATCAGATGTTTCAAGATGTCGCCGTTTCCTTGGCCGGCCAGGTTGAAATAGGAGTGGTTGGTGAGGTTGAGTACGGTGTCCCTATCGGTGGTTGCCGTGTAGTCAATGCGCAGCTCGTTGTTTTCGGTCAGAGAGTACACAACCTTCACCGAGAGGTTGCCAGGATAACCTTCTTCGCCGTCGGGGCTCAGGTAACTGAGCTCGATGGAAGGTTCCTTGGTGGAGAGCGGGCGCGCCTTCCACAGAACCTTGTCAAAACCCTTCCGGCCCCCATGCAGGCTGTTGGGACCGTCGTTCTGGGCAAGCCTGAACTCCATCCCGTCCAGCATGAAGCGGGCCTTGCCGATGCGGTTGGCATAACGGCCGACGATGGCGCCGAAGTAAGGATTATCGTGCAAATAGCCATCAAGGCTGTCGAACCCGAGCACCACATCAGCCATCTCGCCGTGTCGGTCCGGGGCCAGCCAAGACACAACGCGGCCACCGTAGTTGGTGATGGCCACTTGCATGCCGTGGCGATTGGTCAGCGTGTACAGATCCACTCCTTGTCCATCGGGCATTTTCCCGAATTCGCTCCTCTTGACGCCGGGTGTCTGCCCACCCGCAGCCGTTGCCAGCAGGATGGAAAAGAGCAAGCCGCCCAGGCGGGCGGGCACTGATCGGTCGGGTGTGCCCTTGCGAGCGACCGGCGCTGACCCAGAAGCCCGGAGGTTGGCTGCCCGGGGCGTGTAGTCCGCGGCTTCCTTCGAATTACCGAATTTGCAAACACCTTGGGCGCTAGATGCCAGCCTCCTGCGCATATCAGACCGCATTGCCGGTCGCTTCATGGCTCTCAGCATGTCGAAGGGCGATGGTAATAGACTTCCCACCCCTTGTAGTTACCCAGCGCCTCGGCCACGGACGTAGCCGTGTGGCTGCGGTTCACGGCCACGTGATGTTCGTAGCCGTTCTTGCAGATGTACTGCAGGAGGGATTGCAGGCCCGGCACCCTCATCACGCCGTAGCCGCCGAAGCTCTGTGGGCGGTCAGTAGTAGTCTCGCCCTCGCCAACATAGGCGCGCATCGTCCCCTTGAGATCATCAGTCGAAACGCGGCAGAAGGTGATGGGACCGGGCTTGAGCGTTCCTACGATGGTGCCGAACGTATTTTCCTTGCCCACGGAGCCGGCAATGATCTCCTGGAAATCCATGCGCGGCGCCTCAAAGAAGTGCTTGGGCAGGTTCGAACAATGGAAGATGACGCACTTATCGGGATCATCGCCGTAGTTGTTGTTCCAGTCGACTATGGCCGACGGGGTGCCCGATGCCAGCACCAGGACGTACATGGCGATCATCCCCACCATGTCCGTTTCGCAGGCACTGGGCATCAGATTGTTTGACATCATGCTCATCAGGGTACAGGGCACGACGCCGAAGAACTCCTCCATGGCCGTCCAGCACTGAATCGAGGTGCCGGCTAGATCGTTGGCATGCATCCAGTCGTCCACCACCACACCGAACTTCGCCATCTTGGCCAGTGACTCCGCTGGAATACCCTGGGTGGGGACGTAGGCGTGGATGGCGTCCAGCTTGGCTTTCACCTTGGCATCGGAATCCGCCAGCCGGCTGATGCGGCCAAAAACTTCGGAAAGGTCTAGGGTTTCTACGCTGATGCCGGAGGCCTCGAGCAGCTTCTCGCTGAAGCGGACGGTGTTAAATGCTGCCGGGCGAGCCCCGATGACGCCCACGCGGAGGTGGCGCAGTCCTTTCACGATCCGGCAGGTGGCCGCGAAGGCATCGAGGTCAGCCTGGAAGGCAGGCGAGGCGGGCGCCACCGTATGCTGCGCGGTCAGGGTGAAGCGGATGCCGTACTGATGCAGGTTGTTGCAGACTGAAATCTTCCCGCAAAAGCTGTCGCGTCTCGCCCCCATGAGCATCTGATGAGGCTCGTCCGGAAAGGCGTGGATCAGCACGGGCACGTTGAGATCCGCCAAGCGAAGGCTGTTCGCCACACCGCGCTCGTCACCGAAGTTGGGCAGCGTCACGAGAACGCCATCGATTTCATCGCGGTGCTGTCGAAAAAGGTCGGCGCACTTTCTTGCGTCTTGCAGGGTTTCCACGGATCCGAACTTGGTATCCTGCGGCGTCAAGCAGACGGTTCCGTATCCAGCTTTCTCAAGCACGCGAAGAACCTCCTCGCGTCCGTCGCGGGCCAGAACGTCGGGAAAGAAGCCTCGATTGCCGACGATCAAGCCGAAGGTCGTCTTGTGCATGGGCTAGAGTCTCCCTGAGTGCAGTCGTGCTCGGAGGGGCGAAAGTCGCCTCAATGGCAAGGCACTCGTGATCGTATACATTTTTCGCGCTTCCGTCCACCCACTGCCCAACCGCCTGAAACAACATAGCCTAGACCACTTCTCTGACCAACGTCCAGAGGATTGTGGAAGTACGAACGCAGCGACATGATGGCGCTCGCAGGCAGCTTGAGTCATGGCTACTCGCTTGCCGGCGGCGTGGCAGTCTTTCGCTGGGGATTAAAGAAGGGCAGTGGAACCACACGAGCCGAAACGCAGTGGCGCACGGCCTCAACCGTCGTTTCTATTTGCAATCGCATGCCCACCCCGGCGTGCTCGCTGGAGACGCTGGCCAGGGCGATCATCTTCTTGAGGGTTGGCGACCAGGTGATCGACGTCGCTTTGCCTACTTGGTTTCCGCGCGCGTAGACGGGCACCGCGATGCGCGACGCCGTGCTGGGGACCTGCGGGGCCAGGCCCACGGCGTCATAGAGTCGCTCGACCTCGTTCCAGTCGATCTCGAGGCCCACCAGTCGGCGTCCACCGCCGCGGCGCTGCTCCTTCCGCAAAGCAGCGCGGCCGACAAAGGCTGGCTTCTCTAGTTGCACTAGCCTTCCCAAGCCGAGCTCGAAGGGCAAGTATTTCTGCGCCGGAATCAAGGCCTTTCTGCTGCTGATGTAATCGACATCGGTCAGCAATAGGCCCGCCTCGATGCGGGCCACGTCGAGCGCCAGCATGCCCGCCGGGTGCAGGTCGAAGGCGCGACCAGCATCGAAGAGGGCATCCCACACCGTAATCGCCTCATCCCAGGGAATCCAGATTTCGTAGCCTAGGTCCCCCGTGTAGCCAGTGCGGGAGATATCGACGTGGACGCCGGCGATCCTTCCCCTGGTCACGCGATAGTACCGGAGGTTGCGGATGTCCGCGTCCGCCACGCGCTCGAGCAACTGCGCCGACATGGGACCTTGCAAAGCGAGGGCGGCGAGCTGGTCCGAAACGTCCTCGATCGAGACGTCGAGGCCGGCCGCGTTCTGGGTGAACCAGCGGAGGTTGGGATCGGCCGCCGTCCAACGGTAGACGTTTTCTTCCAGGCGGGAGACGGTGCCGTCATCGATCACCTTTCCCTCTTCATCGCACCACGGCGTATAGATCACCTGCCCCACCGCCACCTTACTCATATCGCGAGTCACCACGCGGTCCACCAGCCGGGTGGCGTCACGACCGCTTACCCGGTACTTGAAAAGCGGCGTCACATCAATCAGCGCCACCGCGTTGCGGATGGCGTTGTACTCGTGCTCGTGGTGCGTCTCGTAAGAACTGGCCGCGTAATAGCCCGCCCAATCCCGGTAATTCAGGCTTTCACACAGGCGGAAGGTGCGCTCGTGCACGGCTGTGCCAATGGGCAAGGGATCCTCCCCTTCTGACGTTTTCCTTCTGATTTTCGCCTATCGCGTTCCTTGCATCCCCTTGCAGCAGTTGCTCCTCGTTCCTTTTCACTCCGCTGCAGAATAAGGCGTGATAGTTTATGAGAGTAGCTCATGAAAGGAGATCATCTTAAGCCTTCCCATGGAAGATGGGAAACTGGTGGCAAAGGACCAGAGCGCGGGGACCGAGCGGACAGCGGATTAGCGCTTCCGGCCAGACGTCCACCGTGTCGAGCACTTTCCGATGAAGCTTATGGAAACGCTTCCCTTCGTTCATTCCCGTTGTCGAGGGAACCGAGGGCTCACCCGCCGGTCCGCCCTGCACCGGCTGTTCGCCGCCCTTCCGCTGGCCGGACTCCAGCCGGTTCTCCAGTTCCAGAAGCCCTTGGTAGTCGCTGGCTCACGAAAGGCAGCCGGATTGAGTCCGATTCGCTTTCGCAACGTCGCCCAGACTGCGGGTCTGAACTTTGTTGTGGAGAATAGCCCGACTCCCGAAAAGCACTTGATCGAGACGATGACGGGCGGCGTGGCCGCCTTTGACTATAACGGCGACGGCTGGACCGACATCTTCTTCGCCAACGGCGCTGCTTTACCCTCTCTTCGCAAAGAATCGCCCAAGTATTGGAATCGCCTCTTCCGCAACGAAGGTGGGATGCGCTTCACGGATGTAACCGAGGAAGCCGGCGTGGCGGGCGAGGGGTACTCGATGGGGGCAGCGGCGGGGGACTACGACAACGATGGCCACGTCGACCTGTTTGTGGCTGGCGTCAACCGTAACATCCTCTACCACAACTTGGGCAACGGGCGCTTCGAAGACGTAACTGAGAAGGCCGGAATCAAGAGTGGCCGGTGGGCTGTGGCTGCCGGCTGGTTCGACTACAACAACGATGGCCTGCTCGATCTGTTTGTGGTGAATTATGCCCAGTGGTCCATCGAGAGCAACCGCTTCTGCGGTGATGCCTCACGCCACCTTCGCGTCTATTGCCACCCGATGTACTTCGAGGGGCTTACCAACACGCTCTATCGCAACCGCGGCGATGGCACGTTCGAAGATGTTTCCGCGAAAGCGGGAATCGCCAAGTTCCAGGGACGCGGGATGAGCGTTGCCTTTGCCGATTACGACGCCGACGGATTCATGGACGTGTTCGTAACCAATGACAACCAGCCTAACTTTCTCTTCCACAACCGCGGTGATGGAACCTTCGAAGAGGTGGCACTCGCTGCCGGAGTGGCGCTGCTCAACGCTGGACGCCCGGTCTCCAGTATGGGCGTTGACTTCCGCGATTACGACAACGACGGACGGCCGGACATCTTTGTCACGGACCTAAACAACGAGACCTTTCCCCTCTTCCACAACCTGGGTGGCGGCATGTTTGAGGACGCAACCTTTCCCAGCCGGCTCGCCGTCCTTTCCGCGCCGCGCGCCGGTTGGGGTAACGGCATCGTGGACCTCAACAACGACGGCTGGAAGGATCTCTTCAGCGCCAACTCGCACGCCGATGACAACGTGGAGCAACTGGCCGCCGCCCACTACCGCCAGCCCAACAGCATTTTTGCCAATTTAGGAGACCGCACGTTCTGGGATGTGTCGAGTGACGCGGGAGAAGAGTTTCAACTCCCACGAGCCCATCGAGGCTGCGCCTTTGCCGACTTCAATAACGACGGGAAGATGGACATCGTCGTCTCCTCTTTGGGGGACAAAGCCGAACTCTGGGAAAACGTCAGTCCCGGCGAGAACAACTGGATTATCCTCAAGCTGGTCGGAACCAAGAGCAATCGTGACGGAATCGGGGCGCAGGTGCGCATCGGCAAGCAGTGGAATCACATGACCACCGCTGTCGGCTACGCCTCTTCCAGCCACTTTGGCGTTCACTTCGGGCTGGGGAGAATGGCGAAGATTGACGAGATTGAGATTCGTTGGCCCAGCGGAATCGTGCAGAGGCTCCGCAACGTGGTTCCCAACCAGCGTCTGGGAGTTCGCGAACCGCGATAGGCAACGATCAACGGCGAGGGATAAAAAGCCGACAGCGGCACCGCCGGCGCTGAGTTGCCCCTCGGTCTTTTGCTTGCTCGGCGGACGGACGCCTACTCGGGAGGAGTTAACGCCGCTTCCTTTTCCACCGCGCGGTTTTCTGCCTGCTGCTCGCTCTGCAGCGCTGCATATCGCGCAAACATGACCCGAGCCAGTTCTTGTTGGCCTTGCAGCTGATAGGCCCGTCCCAGCTGATAATGCACGCTTCCATCCTCGTCGATGGGGAGGGCCTGCTTGAGGTGAGAAACGGCCTTTGCGGCTTGCCCCGTTTGCATGTAGGCAAGGCCCAAGGACTTTTGGGCTCCCAGAAGCTGAGGGTTGCGACGGATGGCCTTCTCGAGATACGGGATGGCCTGTTGAGGGTTCTGCGAGTTCAGCAGTGTGTCGCCCAGGAAATAATTCAAGTCAGGATCATCAGGCTCAAGTTGGAGAAGCCCATCGAAGAGCGCCCGTGCTTCCTCGAGATCCCCCATATGGAACAGGGCGATGGCCAGTTCTTTCCGGATGTGAGCGTTGCCGGGAGAGAGTTTGAGGGCCTCGCGCCACTGCTTGGCGGCCTCGGCGTATTGCCTTCGCTTGGATTCGATCCGGGCGCGCAGCTCATGCGTCTCGACCGATGGTGGCAGTTCATTCAGCCGCGTATATGCCTCGAGCGCCAGCCGGTTGGCAGCACGCGTGCGCCAGTAATACTCCTCGGCCGAATGGGCGCTCTCAGTGGCGGAGATGATGTCCGAGTACTCTCCAGCGCGGAACCTGCACTCCAGCGGATGCGCAGCGCAGTCCGGGGCAGGCAGTCGCCGCTCTTTGGCCTCTTCGATGGCCGCCCAGTCGGCATGGCCGTTGTTGCGGTAGATTTCGGCAATCGCGGCATGCGCACCGCGCAGCTCAGGCCACTTGGCCAGAGCCTGCCGGTAGAAGAAAAAGGCGCTGTAGTCTTGCTTGGTTTCCAGCCGAGACTCGGCTACCAAGTCGAGCCAATAGGGCGATCCAGGTGCAACCTCGGCCAGAGCGTCGAAGCTGGCTTGGGCGAGGGCATCGTAGCTGAGCCCCAGGCCGAACCAAGCCTTCGGATTAGCGGGATCGCGATGCGCGAGCTGCTCGAAAGCCCGCACCGCCTCCCCAGCGCGTCCGACGCCCAGCAGCGCTTCCGCACGCGCCTCCTGCGCTTCGAAGCTTTCTGGATCAAGCTTCAGTGCTGCCTCGATCGGCCTGAGAGCCGTGGCCGGTTCACCCAGGTCGAGGTGAGCGATGCCCAACAGCAGCAAGGCGGGATACGCCTGAGGGTCGAGCCTCAGCACCGCTTCGTATTGCCGGATCGCTTCGCGCTTACGTCCCGACAGGTCGAGCGCCAGACCCAGGTCTGTCATTAGGCCTGGGTTGTTGGGCAAAGCTCGTACTAGTTGGCGGTAAAGCTGAAGGGCCTGGTCGTACCTTCCCTCCGCCATCAGTTGCTTGGCTCGGTGCGACTTCGCCGCCAGTTCGCCGTCCTGCGCGCACACCACCCCGGCCAGCATGAGAAGTACCGCCGTTGCTGCCAATGCCCTGGGCATCACATGCGTGCTTCCGTTGCGCTTGGCCTAGCCTCCCAACCTGCAGGCGGCCTAGCGCCGCCTCTGGCCCCGAGACCGTGTACTAACTCGTGGCATGTGAAGTCGCGGCTTCGGTGGCTCTGAGGCCGTAAAAGCGCTGGGCGGTCCCACTCCAGACTTCCGCCCGTTCGGCTGCGGAAAGCTTTTCAACGTACTCGGCGACCACGCCGAGGACACCAGCATAGGAGCCAGCCAGCGTGCACACAGGCCAGTCGGACCCTACCATGATCCGGCTGGCACCGAAGGCTTCGAACACGATGTCGAGGTAAGGCCAGAAGCTTCGGGGCTTCCAATGCTGCCAGTCCGCCTCCGTCACCAAGCCGGAGACTTTGCAGAACACGTTCTCGAACCGGGCCAGGCGCCGGATGTTACCACTCCACGGTTCGATCCGGGCGTCACGAATGCCCGGCTTCGCTAAATGGTCAACCACGAAGCGCTGGCGGGGAAACCGGCCGACCAGCTGGCAAGCTGCCTCAAGATGGCGAGGATAGATCAGCAAATCATACGTCAGGCCGTAGGCCGCTAGGCGGCTGATGCCGCGCAGAAAGTCTTCGCGGAGCATGAATCGATCGTCCGGTTCATCTTGCAAGTGATGGCGCACACCGCGGAACTTTGGATCCGCCGAGAGCCGTTCCAGTGGCCGGTCGACACCGGAACTGGTAAGGTCGACCCAGCCCACTACACCAAGAATGAACGAATGAGTGTTGGCTAGCTCGAGCAGCCAGCGGCTTTCGTCGAGAGAGTGGCGCGCCTCGACCGCAATGCTGCCGGCCACGCTGTTCGAAACAAGCAGAGGGGCCAAGTCTTCCGGCAGATAATCGCGTTGCAGCACGCCCATGCCGGTTCCGATCCAAGGGTAGTCAGCCGGCTGATAGCGCCAGAAATGCTGGTGGGCGTCGATGCGCATAGCCTCATCATAGGGCGAGTAGGCTGTGTTTGGCCAACCGTGCTTCAACTCCTGCGGCAGGTAAAAGATGGTGGCGGGAAGGTTAGCGGTTTGGCTGCCGGATGGAGACCAGCTTACTTGCTGCGGTGCGAACGGTCTCCGCCACGTTCTTGTTCTTGGCTAACCATTTCAGGTCGCGTTCCTGCAGACGCTTGATCAGATTAAGCCCGACATCGATGGGGCAGCGCGGGTTGAAGGCTAGTGCTCGCACCACGGAGTAATTCTTCATAAACTTGCGGTTCAGCGCAATCAGCCGCAGCACCTCCTCCGTCACGTTTTTCATCGAGGCGAACGCTTCCACTTCCAGATCGGAGAGCTTCGGTGACTGTAGTACAGCGCGGGCCACGGACTTGTTCGAGTCGCGGATCAGGATGAGGCGCTCTTCCTGGTTGCCGAGCAGCGCCGTGCGAATCTTCTCCGCTGGTGTCATGCCCTGAATCCGCTGCAGGAGAGTCTGCCGCTCTGGCTCCGCGGAGGAAGGCTCTGCGAGGGCAGCGGCTTCTGGCCCCGCGCGGGCCACCCCCGGCTCGGCGTCGTCCACCGGCCGAGTTGGTCCGGGCTCACCCATCTTGGCCGAGGCGTCTGGTGGTGGCGTTGCTGCATCAGAGCGGGGCGGCCGGAGGCGCTGCGAATCGGATAGGAGGTATTCCGTCAGGAAGTCGGAGGCTTCGTCGGGAATTTGTGGATCGGCAAGGGCCGCGAGCAGCGCATGCTCGTCGCAGGCCGCCAGTGTCTGGAGGGCCATCGCGCGCAGGACATCATCCTGGCCGCGTGCCAGCAGCGCGAGAATCTGAATTCGTTCCTGGCTGGAGACCGGCAGCTCACCCCTCGCCCCCTGCTGGCGGACAGGCAGCGGCACCTTGCCAGCGTGGAAGGCATCCACCAGGCGCGGGCGGGGCGCAGGCGGGTCAGGGTCCGGCATTCTTCAAATCGTCGCGCGTGAGATGCACTTTCTTGACTTCGCCACGGCGCCCCAACGGCTTGAGCGTCTCGCCATTGAGGGTAAGGATGATGCCCTGGGCGTTGCCAGTCGTGACGTCAAAGGAGTTCCTGGCCCGTAGCGTCCGCACATCGCTTGGGTCGAGGATGCGTTGCAGCACCGTTTTACCGTCCGCTTCCACGGCCACCCATGAGCGCTCGGTGGCGGCGAGCTGCAGCGTCAGGTCGTCGCTGGCCATGGCCACGCTTGCGGGGCTCTGCGCCGCGTCCGCGTTGGCTCGTCCCGTTGCCGGCACAGCAGCGGAACCTGGCTCCGTCCCGGGGGCGGCCTGGGTTTGCGACTGCAGGAGTGCAGGCTCCTCAGCCTGTTGTCCCTGCGCCGCTGGCTGACCGGTCCGGACAGCCGTGTTAGTGATGGGACCTGCCGGACTTCCCGTGGAGCCACCCGGTGGCGACGCTGGCGGTGTCTGCGCCGGAGTCAGCTGAACCTCCGGAGTGCGGTGGGCATAGCGGAACAAGGCGTAGCCGCCTGCCAGCAGCACAGCAGCAATTGCTAGCGGAGCCATCCACTGCCTGGAACTCGCTTGCGGCGGAGTGCTCCGGTTAGTGCCAATGCGGGAAAGGTCCAGATCACTCTGCGGCGCCACCAACCGGAACTCCGCCATGACTCGCTCCTCGTCCAGTCCCAAATAGTTGGCGTAGGCACGGATAAAGCTGCGGGTGAAGATGCCTCCCGGGAGTTTGGCGAAATCTTCCCGCTCGATGGCTTCGAGCAGGCGCACGCTGATCTTGGTGGCGGCGGAAATTTCCTCGAGGGTCACGCCACGCATCTCGCGCTCGCGTCGAAGGCTGTCGCCAAAGGAGGCCATGGACCTCTCGATTCGTCTCGCCGGAAACGAGGGTATTGTAATGATATTTCTCGCGCCCCAAACAAGTCAAATCCCTCCGCCTGGCCGCGCCCACCGGCCGGCGGCGCGGCCGGGTTCGGGAATGATATAGTGGACAGCTCAGCTCCCTGCGAGCACACGCCATGTAGCCACGAGCCAACTTTCAAGGAGGACAAGAATGAATGACGCCAAGCACAATGGGCATGCCAACCTGCGGAGCCGCGCCTGGTTCGCTCCCAGCGACATCAACGGATCATCCCACCGCACCTACCTGCGGGCCGAGGGATTCAGCAGCCGGGTGTTTGATGGACGACCGGTGATTGGCATTTGCAACTCCTGGAGCGAACTGACTGCTTGCAACGCCCACCTGCGCCAGGTGGCGGAGGCGGTGAAACGCGGCGTGTGGGCTGCCGGCGGCTTCCCGCTTGAGTTTCCCACCATCTCGCTGGGCGAAGTGCTAATGAAGCCTAGCACCATGCTCTACCGCAACCTGATGGCGATGGACGTGGAGGAGTGCATCCGCGCTTATCCCCTCGATGCCGTGGTGCTCCTTTGCGGCTGCGACAAGACAACGCCCGCCCAGCTTATGGGGGCGGCCAGCGCGGATGTGCCCGCCATTATGGTGACGGGAGGGCCTATGCTGCGCGGCATGTGGCGCAACCAGGAGCTAGGCTCGGGGACCGATACGCGCCGCCTTTGGGCGGAGAAGCGCGCCGGACGGCTCAGTGATGAGGAGTGGTGTGAAATTGAAGGCTGCATCTCGCGCAGCGCCGGCCACTGCATGGTAATGGGCACAGCGTCGACCATGACCAGCATCGCCGAGGCACTGGGCATGACGCTGCCCGGCTGTGCCCATATCCCCGCTGCGGACTCCCGCCGCCTGGCCATTGCCGAAGAGAGCGGCCGTCGCGCCGTCGAGCTGGCGCTCGAAGACCTGCGCCCCTCCAAAATCCTCACCCCCGCCGCGTTCGAGAACGCGATTCGTGTCGATATGGCCATCGGCGGCTCCACCAACGCCATCATCCATCTCATCGCGATCGCCGGGCGGCTGGGCATTGACCTGCCGCTCGAGAAGTTCGATGAACTCTCGCGCTCCACCCCCTTCATCGTCAACATCCGTCCCTCCGGCAAGTATCTGATGGAAGATCTCTACTATGCTGGCGGCTTGCCCGCAGTTATGAAGGAGATCGCGCCGCTGCTACACCTAGACGCCCTGACGGTTACGGGTAAGAGCATAGGCGAGAACATCGCCGGCGCCGCCTGCTACAACCGTGCCATCATCCGGCCGCTGGCTGAGCCGCTGCAGCCAGAAGGCGGTACCGTCGTCCTCAAGGGCAACCTGGCACCACACGGGGCGGTGATCAAGCAATCGGCGGCCTCGCCCCTCTTGATGAAGCATCGCGGGCCGGCTGTCGTCTTCGAGGACTATGCTGACCTGATGGCGCGCATCGACGATCCCGCGCTCGAAGTCACCGAGGACTCCGTGCTGGTGCTCAAAAACGCCGGACCCAAAGGGGCTCCGGGGATGCCCGAATGGGGGGACATGCCGTTGCCAGCCCGGCTGCTGAAGGCGGGCGTGACCGACATGGTCCGCATCAGCGACGCGCGGATGAGCGGCACTGCGTATGGAACCGTGGTGCTGCACGTCTCGCCCGAGTCTGCGGTCGGCGGACCCTTGGCGGTCGTAAAGACCGGCGACCTCATCGAGCTGGACGTTCACGCGCGCAAGCTCGAACTCCGCATTCCGGAGGCTGAATTGAAGCAACGCCTGGCTGCCTGGCGGCCGCCCGCCCCCCACTATGAGCGCGGCTATGGCCGCATGTTCCTGGATCACATCCTGCAGGCACACGAAGGCTGCGATTTCGACTACCTGCGCGCCGTGCGGGGAGCGCGTCCGGTGACAGCCGCGCCCACGGTGGCGGCTCTTCCATGAACTCATCACCGGATTCTGCCGCCACTCGAATCCTCTTTGTCTGCGTGGGCAATGCGTGCCGCAGCCAGATGGCCGAAGCGTTCGCCCGCCACCTGGGCGGAGAGCACGTGCGCGCCTACAGTGCGGGATCGCATCCCCTGGGCCGCATCATCCCGGAAACGCACCAGGCTATGCAGGAGAAAGGCATTTCGCTGGAGGGGCAGTGGTCCAAGGGACTGGACGAAGTGCCGGTTGGCGAAATGGACGTGGTGGTGACCATGGGCTGCGAAGTGGCCTGTCCCGTCCCGGCAGGCTTTCAAGGACAAGTTATCGAATGGAGTATTCCTGATCCCTTCCTGCAGGGCGCTGACGGTTTTGTTGCCGTCCGCGACCTGATCGAGAAACATGTGCGGCAGTTGCTGACGGAGATTACCGGGCAGGCGGCCGGCTCAGGGGGCTAGGGCCGAGCAGGACGCTAGGTACCGGTTTCGCCGAGCAGGTCTACCGGTCCTTCAAAATTTCTCGCGCCGCGTTACGGCCGGAGAGGCCGGTGAGTCCGTTGCCGGGATGCGTTCCTGACCCGCAGAGATAGAGACCGGCAATTGGGGTACGGTAGCGGGCCCAGCCGAGCAGGGGCCGCATCGTCAACACCTGATCCAGGCTCAGCTCGCCATGAAAGATATGTCCGCCGGTCAGGCCGTAAGTCTCTTCCATGTCGAGCGGCGTAATGAGCTGCATCTCCAGCACGAGGTCGCGGATGTTGGGCGCGTAGCAGGCCAGCGTGTCGAGCACGGTGCGCCCCAGGGCATCGCGCTGCTGCTGCCAGTTGCCCCCCCGGAGTTGATAGGGCGCGAACTGCACGCAGACGGACATCACGTGGCGGCCCGGCGGGGCCAGGGAGGGATCCAGCAGAGAGGGAATGAGCACGTCGAGGTAGGGCTCACGGGAAAACCGGCCGTACTTGGCGTCGTCCAAAGCCCGCTCCAGATAATTAATGTCTGGCCCAATGTGGAGGCGAGGCGACAGGGTGCTGCCATTCTGGATCGCGCGGAAGGAGGGCAGCCCGGCCAGGGCCAGGTTCAACTTGGCCATCACGCCGCGGCACCGGTAGTGCTGCAGCCTGGATATGAATTGCGGTTGCAGTTCAGCCGGACCAACAAGGCCCAGCAAGGTGCGCTGCGGGTCGGCACTGGATACGATACGTCGTGCGGCGATCTCCTCGCCCCCCGCCAGCACCACCCCCCGCGCCCGGCCGTCCTGGACAACGATGTGCCGGACTTCGGCGCCAGTGCGGATTTCCGCCCCGGCCTCCTGCGCAGCGCGAGCCATAGCCTGCGTCAGCGATCCCATTCCTCCCTCAGGAATCCACAGCGAGCCGGCGGGACGAGGATCGGCGGCAGCACGAAGCAGCAGGAGGGCAGCCGACCCGGCCGACCGCGGACCCAGAAAGGCGCCGAAGATGCCGCGCGCCGCCACCAACGCGCGCAAGGGTTCGCTTTCAAACCACTCACTCGCCAGATCGGCGACGGCCATCGGCGTCCAGCGCAGCAACCGGTACAAGTCTCGCTTGCCCAGGTGCCGCACCTCCCGGCCTAAGCCCAGCAGCGCCCACCCGTCGCGGAATGCATGCCAAGACGACCCATCCAGGGAGGGAGGCGCTTGGGCGGCCACGCGCGCGATGACGGCCGCCAGCCGGCTCAGCGTGCGCTCGAACTCGGGGTAACGCTCGGCGTCCTTTTTCGAAAAGGCAGCGATTTCGCGCGCCGACCGCTCGGTGTCGGCAAATAAGCGCAACGCCCGGCCGTCCGCAAGAGGAGCCATCAGTGCGCCGTCATGGCTGATGACCTTCAGCCCGTGGCGCTCGAGTTGCATGTCACCCAAGATGCCCGCTGCCACCGGGCCGGCGTTGTGCGCCAGCGTCGAGCACTTGAACCCCGGGTGGAACTCATCGGTGATGGCCGCGCCGCCCACCACGTGACGGCGCTCCAGCACCAGAGGCCGTAGCCCCGCCTTGGCCAAGTAAAAGGCAGTGACGAGGCCGTTGTGGCCGGCACCGATGATGATCAGGTCGTGAGCCATTCCAGTGCAGGCACCAAACGTCGAAGTGCAGGGGGGATTCGCAGGCCCACCCTCATCCTCTATCGTTTGAAATCCTTCAGAATCTCCATCGCTGCCAGCCTTCCCGGAGCGCCCATGATCCCGCCGCCGGGGTGGGTGGCCGAGCCGCACAGGTAGAGATTTTTGATCGGAGTGCGATACTGCGCCCAACCCGGCACTGGTCGCAGAAAGAATAACTGCTCGAGGGAAAGTTCGCCCTGAAAGATATTGCCCTCGGTCAGCCCCCACTCGCGCTCGAGGTCCAGCGGGGTGATGACCTGGCGGCCGAGGATGATGTCTTTCAAATTGGGAGCGTACTCGGCCAACGTCTCGATGACCGTATCCCCGAAGGCCTCCCGCTCTTCATCCCAGGTCGTTGACTTCAGGTGGTAAGGAGCGTATTGGACGAAGCAGGACATCACGTGCTTGCCCGGCGGCGCCAGCGAAGGATCGGTCAGCGTTGGGATGACGATATCGAGGTAGGGGCGGTGGGAATAATGGCCATACTTGGCCTCGTCGTAGGCACGCTCCACATACTCCACGCTGGGGGAAATGGAGATGGCGCCCCGCAGGTGGAGTCCCGGCCCCGGCAGGCATTGGAAGTCGGGCAGCACATCAAGCGCCAGGTTCACCTTGCCGGAGGAGCCGCGGAACTTGTAGCGCCGCACCTCCTCCAGGAAGTCGTCCGGCAAGTTTCCCGGTTCGATCATTTTTAGGAAAGTGCGGTGGGGGTCGGCGTTGGAAACAACCACCTCGGCTTCAAACTCGTCTCCGTTTTCCAGCACCACACCGCAGGCGCGGCCACCCTTGACCACGATCCGAGCCACCGGCGACTGGGTGCGGATCTCCGCTCCCGCCTCGCGCGCCGCGGCGGCGATGGCATTGGAAATGGCACCCGTTCCTCCGCGCGCGAATCCCCAGGAGCGGAAAGCGCCGTCGATTTCTCCCATGTAATGGTGGAGGAGCACGTAGGCGGTGCCAGGCGAGCGCACGCCTAGGAACGTACCGATGATTCCGGAAGCGGCCATAGTGGCCTTCAGCACGTCCGTCTCAAACCATTGGTCGAGAAAGTCGACCGCGCTCATGGTCATCAACTGCACTTGGTTGTATTGGTCGGCGCGGGGCAGCGAGCGAAACCGGCGCCCGAGAAAGATGAATTTTTGAATCTCCCGCCAGGACAGGCGCGCCGGATCGGGCGGGATCATGCTGAGGATCGGCTTGACGAACTTGGCCATTTGCGCCATGGCCTTGCCGTATTCTTCATAAGCCTCGGCATCCAGCCGGGAATGGCGTGCGATCTCGCGGCGCGTCTTGGCGTGATCGTTGACCCGCCAGAGGTAATTGCCATCCGGCATGGGGGTGAACGTACCATCGAGCGGGAGGATTTCCAGGCCGTGACGTGGCAGATCGAGTTCACGAATGATTTCGGGCCGCAACAGTGAGACGACGTAGGAGCAAACGGAAAACTTAAAGCCGGGAAACACTTCTTCCGTCACCGCCGCGCCCCCGACCACGTGACGGCGCTCCAGCACCAGCACTCTCTTGCCAGCCTTCGCCAGGTAAGCGGCGTTCACCAAGCCGTTGTGGCCGCCTCCGATAACAATGGCGTCGTAGCGCACGCTCATGGTCGACTCCGCTGGCCGGGGAGCGGAGGAGTCATTCTACCGGAGATAGCCGAAGCTGTCAGCGTCGGGTCCTGCTGGAGCGGCGTTTCTGGCCGTCGGCCTTCGGCGTCGCAGCTGTCTCCGTCGTAAGCAACCGTGACGTCGTATTCTTTGTAAGGGCGGTACGCGGTGTAGGCATCGTGTGCAGTGTCATCGCGTTGCTCTCACACCGTACGGTACAGATGGAATTCTGACCAAACCAACCGGATATGTTGTTGAAAAATCGAGGTCGGCTTCCGCGTACACGCAGCCACGTGCGCGCGCTGCCCCTCGGGCTCGTCCCCCAGTGTGCGCGTTGTTCGCCGGTTGACGCCGCCGCGGCGGAGGGGATCGGTTTTCGCCCAGCGGGCGGAGGGCTTGACCTGCCCGCCTCCGCTGCTTAGTTTGAGATAAGGGATTCAGAAACCCTGGAACAACGGATGGCCAATCGTTATCCTGAGCGTAGCAGCCTTGCCGCCACCAAGCCCGGCGACTCGACGGAGGGCTGCGTCATCGGCATTGACATGGGTGCCAGCTCCCTGCGCTTCGCCCTGGCTGACTTGCAGGGACACATCCTGGACGAGGCCAGCGAACCCGTCCGCCCGGAGGACGGTCCCGCCAAGACCGTCGGGCAGATCAAGAAGGGAATTGAACGCCTGCTCCGCGCGACTCACGGACGGCGGACGCTTCGGTCCCTCGCCATCGGCGTTCCCGGACCCGTAGATCCGCAGGGTGGCACGGTGGCCTTTGCCAACAACCTGCCGGGCTGGCGCAAGGTCCGCCTGGGGCGCGAGCTGAAGGACGCATTCGGCGTACCCGTCTTTCTGGAGAACGACGCCAACATGGCCGCGATCGGTGAGCACTGGTGCGGCGTGGCGCGAGGCGTTGATAACTTCGTCTTTATCGCCCTGGGCACCGGCATCGGCTCCGGCATCTTTGTGGATGGCAAGTTGCATCGCGGGCGAACTGGCTCAGCCGGCGAGCTTTACTTGCTGAACCTCGAATGGCCGCGCTGGAACGAAGACTTCGGCGACACGGGGTACTTCGAAAAGTATGTCTCGGGAATGGGCATTGCCGCCCAGGGCCGCGAGGTGCTCCCCAACCACCGCCAGACCCCGGCCGGCCTCCGGGAAGACCGCGACGCCCGGTTCGTTTTCGAGGCGCTCGAACGCGGCAACGCAGCGGCGCGCGCCGTGCTGGAGAAGACCTTCACCATGCTGGGAGTGGGCGTCGCTAACATCGTCGCCATCCTCGACCCTGACCTGGTGGTGTTCGGCGGCGGAATCAGCCGTGGGGCGCCGGACCTGCTGCTTTCTACGGTGAAAAGGGTGGTCGGGCGGATCCAGCCGAATCCTCCGCACCTCCTGCTCAGTTCGCTTCAGGACAAGGCTCAGATCTATGGCGCCATCTGCTCGGCCCTCTCGTTGTGCCACTAATGTCTTCATATTATTGACAGCCGTGCGGGATAGGGTCAGGCTGAATCTCATCCGGAAAGGCTCGAGGCCTGCGCTCCGCCCCAGGTTGGACGGAGCCGTCAGACCTGCGCGAAGCAACCATGGCTAGAGTTTCCCTTGCACGCCGGATTCGTTCAGGCGCGATCGCCTTGGTGCTCGTGCTGCTGCTGGCGGTGAACAGCGCTTACCTGGCGGCGTTCGGCGCTCCCAGCCTCTTCTACGTCCTAAATAGCTTCCTCCACCCGCTATTGGGTCTGGCGGCGCTGGGATGGGGTGCTGCCTATGCTACGCGGAATCGCCATATCTTTAGCCAGTGGGCCGTTCGCGCGGGAACGCTCTTTGCGCTGCCGGCGGCGGCTTTTGGGCTGTACCTGGCGATCGTTGGCATGACGCGGCCGCACAGCCTGGCCCTTTACCTCCACGTAGGGACCGCGGTCATCACTCTGGCCTTTCTGCTGGCCTATCTGCGCTTAGCTCGGACGCCTCCGGCGGAGGCGGATGCCCGGCTTCCCACCGAAGAGTCCGCCCTCCAGCCGGCGCCCTCCCCAGTCAGCCGGCGCGCCGGGCGGTGGAGCGCGGCCGTCCTGTTTGGCTCGCTGGGTTTCTACCTCGTGGCCACGCTTTATCAGTACCTTTTCCCCAACCCGCAGTACATCATTCGCAATCCCGCCTCGCCACCCCTCAGCATGGAGCAAGAGGGCGGGGGAGCCGCAAGCTTCATGTTTCCCAGCTCGGCGCAGACCGCCGATGGCAAGCCGATCCATCCCGAATTCTTCATGAACTCGGAGTCCTGCCGGCGCTGCCACGCGGACATCTACCGCCAGTGGCAGAGTTCGATGCACCACTTTGCGTCCTTCAACAACCAGTGGTACCGCAAGTCGATCGAGTACATGCAGGACACGATTGGCATCAAGCCCTCCCTCTGGTGCGGCGGCTGCCACGATCACGCGCTGGTGCTGGCCGGCACCATGCAGAAGTATCCCATCCGCCAGATTGAGAATACGCCGGCGGGGCAGAATGGATTGGGCTGCATGTCGTGCCACGCGATCGTTCACGTCGATAGCACGATGGGGCAGGGAGGCTTTACCATTCAATATCCGGCGCTGGCGGAGCTGGCCGAGAGCCGCAACCGGCTGCTGCGCTGGCTGCACGACTACCAGGTGCGGCTCGATCCCAAGCCGCATCGCCACGCCTTCCTCAAGCCCTTCCACCGTTCGCCGCAGCAGGTAGCTGGCTTCTGCTCGGCCTGCCATAAGGTCCACCTCGACGTGCCGGTCAACCACTACCGCTGGGTGCGCGGCTTTGACGATTACGACAACTGGCAGGCCAGCGGCGTCTCCGGGCAAGGCGCGCGTTCCTTTTACTATCCTCCGAAGCCGTCCAATTGCGTCGACTGCCACATGCCGCTGGTGCGCTCCCAAGACCTGGGGAACATCAACGGCTTTGTTCACTCGCACCGCTTCGCGGCCGCCAACACCGCGGTGCCCACTTCGTACGGCGACACCGAACAGGTCGGCGAGGTCGAGAAATTTCTCCGGGGGGCGCTGAGCGTGGATCTCTTCGCCGTGGCCGAAGAACCCGCGTCGGCCTCCGAGGGGCGCAGCGCTCCGAGGGGGCAGGAGGGGCCGCAGCTGGCCAGCACCTTTGCAGTGGGCGAAGAATCCTCGGCCGGCTTGACGGCTTCGCTCACCAGCAATCTTCCTCCGGCCAGGCTGATGGCGCCTATCGGTCGCGCGCCCGTGCACCTCACGCGCGGCCAGACGGTTCGCGTCGAGGTGGTGGTGCGCACCCGCAAGCTGGGCCACTTCTTCCCGGGCGGCACGGTGGACGCCTTCGATTGCTGGGTCGAGCTCCAGGCTCGCGACAACCGGGGCCGCATCCTCTTCTGGAGCGGTGCCGCCGCAAATGGCGGCCAGGGCCCGGTCGATCCCAGCGCCCACTTCTATCGCTCGCTGCAGCTGGATGCCCACGGCAACGTGATCAACAAGCGGAACGCCTGGTCCACGCGCGCCGTCGTCTACGCACACCTGATTCCCCCCGGCGCCGCGGACACGGTTCATTACCGCCTCCAGGTCCCGCCCGATTGCGGCGACACCATTACCCTGACCGCCCGCCTCAATTACCGCAAGTTCAGTTGGTGGAACACTCAATGGGCTTTTGCCGGCGTGCGCGACCCCGCCCAGCCCAACCCGGCGGTGACCGAGAGCTACGACGACGGCCGCTGGCTCTTCACCGGCGACCTCTCCCAGGTTTCGGCACGCTTCAAGCGGATCCCCGACGTCCCCACCGTGGTGATCGCCAGCCAGACGGTGACCCTGCCGGTGGTCAACGGCGACCCGAGGGATTTCACCCAGGCCGTGCAGCTCGACCCGCGCGACCGCGAGCGCTGGAACGATTACGGCATCGGGCTGCTCCTGCAGGGCGACCTGAAGGGCGCGGAACGCGCGTTTCAAGTAGTGACACAGCTCGACCCGAAATACGCCGACGGCTGGGTGAACGTGGCGCGGGCACGCATCCAGGAGGGCAACACCGACGCCGCCAAGGAACCGCTCCTTCGCGCCTTGGCACTCGATCCGCGGCTCGGCAGCGCCCACTACTTCTACGGGCTGGCGCTCAAGGCGGATGGCAATTACACTGAAGCTTACCAGCAATTCGCGCTGGCCGCCCAGCGCTATCCCAATGACCGGGTCAACCGCAACCAAATGGGCCGCATGCTCTTTCTGCAGCGGAGGTATTCTGAGGCCGTGGCCGAGTACCGGCGCACGCTGGCGGTGGATCCGGAGGACCTGGAAGCTCACTACAACCTGATGCTTTGCTATCGCGGCCTGCAGGATGACGCCCAGGCGGCGCGCGAGGAAAAGCTCTATCTGCGCTTCAAAGCCGATGAGGCATCCCGCGCCATCACCGGGCCATACAAGCTAGCCCACCCGGAGGATAACAACGAGGCGCAGCCCATCCACGAGCACGCCTCCGCCCCGCTGGGTGGCTCGGGCTACAGGGCGAGCGGCCGGTAGCCGGGTTGCTCCAGAATGGGTGGAGCGGCGGCAGGAACGGCACTGCCGCCTCGCCCAACAACCCCAAGCGGCTTGCGACCCAGAGCATTCCTGGCGGCGCAACGTCATAACGGTCTGAATGATCCTCCGAACCCTGCTCACCCTGTCAGCCCTCGCCGCCGGCACCGTCGCCTTCCTCGGGCACGCGCCGCTGGTAAACCCCTCCGTCTTCCCCGTTCACTTTGTGGATATCACCGCCAAATCGGGCATTCACTTTATTCATAATACTGGCGCGTTTGGCCGCAAGTATCTGCCGGAGACCATGGGCGCCGGCTGCGCCTTCCTCGACTACGACAACGACGGCCGCCCGGACATTCTCTTGATCAATGGCAAGGACTTTCCCGGCCACGTCCGCAAGCACACGACGCTGAAGCTCTACCACAACCACGGGAACGGAACGTTTACCGACGTCACCGCCCGGTCCGGCCTGGGAATTGAAATGTATGGCATGGGCGTGGCCGTCGGTGACTATGACAACGACGGCTGGGATGATGTCTATGTAACCGGCCTGGGCGAGGCGCATCTCTTTCACAATGAGCACAACGGCACCTTTCGCGACGTCACAACGGCGGCCGGCGTGAATAACACCGGCTTTGGCGCCAGCGCCGCCTGGTTCGACTATGACAAGGATGGCAAGCTGGACCTGTTCGTCACCAACTATGCTCGTTGGTCCGAGAAGACCGACGTGCGCTGCTCCCTCGACGGCCATTCCAAGTCTTACTGCACGCCCGAGGTCTATCCCGGGGACACCTGCCGGCTCTTTCACAACCTCGGCAACGGCCGCTTCGAAGATGTCACCCGCCGCGCGGGCCTCTACGACACCACCAGCAAGTCCCTGGGTGTGGCGATCCTCGACTATGACCAGGACGGCTGGCCGGACATCGCCGTCGCCAATGACACCCAGCCCAACAAGCTCTATCACAACAACCACAATGGCACGTTTACCGAGCAGGGCGTGCAGGCGGGCATCGCCTTTAGCGAGGACGGCGTGGCTCGCGGCGCCATGGGCATCGATGCCCGTGACTTTGACCGCTCCGGTTTCCCCAGCCTCGCCATCGGCAACTTCTCCAACCAGATGCTGGGGCTTTACCACAACGAGCGAAACCGGTTCTTCATCGATATTGCTCCCTCTTCCACCGTAGGGCGCGCCAGCCTGCTCTCCCTCTCTTTCGGATTGTTCTTTTTCGATTGCGACCTCGATGGCCTCCCCGACCTCTTTGTCGCCAACGGCCACATTGAGCCGGACATCGGCCGCATCCAACCCCAGGTGCGTTACGCCGAAACGCCCCTGTTATTCCACAACCAGGGGCAGGGCAAGTTTGAGGACGTCAGCCGTGCCGCCGGCTTCACCCAGCCGCTGGTGGCGCGCGGCGCCGCCTACGCCGACTTCGACAATGACGGCGCCCCCGACATCCTGCTGACCACCAATGGCGGTCCCGCCTACCTCTTCCGCAACCTTGGCGGAGCGGCCCACAACGCTATCCGCATCCGCACCGTGGGCACGCGGTCGAATCGCGATGGCCTCGGCGCCGTGGTGCGCGTCCGCGCCGAGGGAGCACCCGAGGGTCCGCTCGATGTGCAGACCGTGCACTCCGGCTCGAGCTATTGCTCGGAAAGCGAGCACACGCTGACCTTCGGCCTCGGTCAGGCCCAGCGCACCGCCCGCGTGGAAATTGACTGGCCCAGCGGCCAGCACGACACACTGCGGGATCTGAAGGCCAACGCTACATACACCATCCAGGAAGGTGGTAAGATTCTGGCTTCGCGACCCTTCCGGCGCTAGCACAGCGCGCGGAAACCGCGACACTTCATCCTGAGGCCCGCTTATGCCTGATCCGGTTTCCCGCCGCGGCTTTCTGCGATCGGCCGCCGCCATGACGCTCGGCACCGTTGTGCCCGCCACCGCGCCAGCCCAGGAGGCGGGCGCCGTCCTCCCCATCCGCAAGGGCGTTCTTCTCGACATGCTGCCCCAGAACCTCACCTACCGGGAGCGCTTCAAGCTGGCGCGCGACGTAGGGTTTGAAGCCATTCAAGCTCCAACCACCCCCGATCCGCACCAAGCGGAAGCCATCCAGCGGGCGGCCAGCGAGGCCGGCATCACCATCGACTCGGTGATGAACATGGCGCACTGGGAGTATCCCCTTTCCAGTCCCGACCCCGCCGTGGTGGAGAAGAGCATCGAAGGCATGAAGACCTCCCTTCACAATGCGAAGCTCTGGGGGGCGAAGGCGGTGCTGCTAGTGCCGGCCGTCGTCAATGAGCAGACCGGCTATCGCGCGGCCTGGACTCGCTCCCAGCAGCAGATTCGCCGCCTTCTCCCTCTGGCCGAGGAACTGCAAGTGATCATCGCCATCGAGGAAGTGTGGAACAAGTTCCTGCTGAGCCCGCTCGAATTCGCCACCTATGTGGATGAATTTAACAGTCCATGGCTGAAAGCCTGGTTCGACATCGGCAACGTGGTTCTCTACGGTTATCCCCAGGACTGGATTCGCACCCTCGGCCAGCGCATCGTGGAGCTGCACGTGAAGGATTTCCGGCGCCAGGGCTACGCCTGGGTGAACCTGGGTGAAGGTGACGTGAACTGGCCGGAAGTGCGCCGGGCGCTGCGCGAGATTGGCTATCAGGGCACCGCCACCGTCGAACTGGAAGGGGGCGGTGAGGCGTACCTGCGCGACGTCAGCCGCCGCGTGGACCGGCTGCTGCTGGGCAAGGCGTAGCCCCTCTAGTTGTGGGGAGGAAGGGTCGGTTGGTTGGCGGTCATCGTCACCGCAGCGTCTGGCCGCACTTCGAAGGTTCTGGTCATCTTGCCCCAGCCTTGCCAGTTCACCGAGTAGGTGTGCTTGCCGACGGATAGCTGGATATCGCGAAGCGGGCTCTTGCCGCGCGGCTGGTCGTCAATCATCACCTCGACCCCCGGCGGATTGGTCTCAATGGTCACATAACCGAAGGGCGCTTTCAGCGACGCGGCCAGTGACGCCTTCTGGTCGCTGCCAATCGTCGCCCGCGACACCCAATCCTGATAGCCCGGCTTGGAAACCGTCACTACGTATTCGCCGGGCGGCAGGGCGGGGAAGGTGTGCGGGGCTGTCCAGCCTGGCTCGGTGCGCCCGTTCAGGAAGACCTGAGCGCCCCGGACGTTGGCGCTGACTTCCAGCGTGCCCGGGGTGGCGTCGGCCGGCGGACTGGCCACCGGTGGCTTCACGCTACGCGTAGCCTCCCCCTGGGGATTCACCCAGCGCGCTCCCGCCTTGCGGCCGCCGCTCGCGCTCGGGGTTGACAACGACGCTGGCTCGGCCCGAGGCTTCGCGCCACGGTTACTCCCCTCCGCTCCCGCCGACGGCTGCGTGACGGACTGTGAGCCAGAAGCCGGCGCCGGCGGCAGGGAAGCCGCTATCCCTCCACTCGAGGGCGGCGCGGCAGCGGGACGGGCGGCCGGCGGCGAGGGAGGACGATGCCAGTAGTAATAGGCGCCGCCTCCGCCAGCTACGCCCACCCCGAGCAGCGCCAGCAGACCCACCAACCAGGCTGGCCGTCGCGCCTCCGGCGCCGCCGGCAGCACGCGGACAACCTCCTCGCCTTGCTGGGGTGGCGGCAGGAGGACGCCCGTCGTCCCAGCGCCTGGCTCGGGCGCCAGCGACAGAATGCGGGTCGCATCGTCCGGTTGCAGGGGTGCGGATTGAACCGCCGTCTCCAGCGGCACGCGCTCGAGGTCGATGGCCTGGGTGGGTAGATCCCCCAGCTCGGGCTCTGCCTTAAGCTGGCTCGGTACGCGCATCGCCGACGCCGCTTCCCCGAGGTTCTGGTAATTGCGAAGGTCGGCGGCCAGCTCGCGGCAGGTCTGGTAACGCTGATTGCGGTCCTTGGCCAGCGCCTTGCCCGTCACGTAGCAGAGACCAGGATGGATGGCAGGATTAATCTCCCGCGGCGAAACCGGGTCCTCACTGATGATCTTGTAAATGACGGTGGTGATGTTCTTCCCATCGAACGGGCGCTGCCCGGTCAGCACTTCGTAGAGGATCACACCCAGCGAGAAGATATCGGAACGGCCGTCCAGCTCTTCGCCCTTCACCTGCTCGGGCGACATGTAGCTGGGTGAGCCCAGCGCATGGCCGCTCTGCGTCATCCCGGCGGTCAGAATCTTGGCCACTCCGAAGTCCGTCACCTTGGCCACGCCATTGGCCAGCACCATGATGTTGGCCGGCTTGACGTCGCGGTGGACGATGCCGTGGGAGTGCGCATGATCGAGCGCGCTGCACACCTGCTCGAAGAGAGCGATGATGCGGTCGGCGCTCGGCATCCGCTGCTGCTGCAACAGCTGCTGCAAGGAAACGCCTTCCAGGTACTCCATGGTGAGGTAAAGCACGCCCTGATCATCACCGAAATCGTAAACAGTCACGATGTTGGGGTGTGCCAGGATTCCCGCGGCCTGCGCCTCACGCTGGAAGCGCTGCCGATACTCCGTGTAATCCTCCGGCGAGAGACCTTCGGGCAGCATCGTCTTCACCGCCACCGTCCGCCCGATCACGGGGTCAAAGGCTTTGTAGACTACCCCCATGTTGCCTCGTCCCAGCTCGGCAACGATCTGGTAGCGTCCGGCCTTCACTAGTGACGGCATGCGTCTCCCCGGCAGGTACGTCCCATTATAACTCTGGAAAAGGTTTATCCTGACGCGCTAACAGGCACGGCCAGGCTTTGGCCCGTTCCGGCTCTCAGCGAACCGGTGCGGATTCGCCTAGTCCGGCCGCCGCGAGCTTCGATTTCTCACACCAGGCCACCGCTCAAGCGCGGGAACTTGCCCCATCCCCGCTGGTCACCGGTTATTCCTACAAGCTCCAACTTGATCTGGCGAGCCGGACGCCTGTAGACTAGGGCTCAATGTCGCGCAATGGCAGGGGGATTCAAGCCATGAAGAGATTCGCTACAACGTTGGCCGCCGCCCTCTTAACTCTATCTCAGTTGGCCAGCGGATCTTGCCTCTGGGCAAACCCATGGCAGCCGCAAGCTTCCGCTTCCCACGCTTTGTACTCGAAGATGGTACACCCGTGAAGTTACGCATCGCGCAAACGGTGTCATCCGACAGCGCGCACGTGGGCGATCGTGTCGAGTTTGAAGTGCTCGAGGAGGTTCGGGTTGGCAATCTGGTGGTGATTCCCAAGGGTGGAATCGCCTGGGGCACAGTGACGGAAGCCCAGCCCAAACGCCGTATGGGAAGAGCAGGAAAGCTCGAGATCGTTATGGACTCCGTTCGGCTGGCCGACGGCGAAAAGGCCGCTCTGCGCGCCACAAAACAAGCCCAGGGGAGGAGCCACACCGCGGCCATGACCGCGGGCATCGTGGCCACTGGCTTGATCGTATGGCCGGCGGCTCCCTTCTTTCTGTTCATGCACGGCAAAGACGTCACCATCCCCAAGGGCACGGAAGTGCCCACCTTTGTCAACGGCGATTTCCCCATTGATCCGGCCAAGTTTCAGCAAGCGGCCGCCCCTGAACCACCGGCACCCGCATCCGCCGCAACTCCAGCACCGCCCGCCCCAGGCCAAAGCGCCCAGGTGGGGGTCACTTCGATTCCCAGCGGGGCCGATATTCTGGTTGATGGCAACTTCGTGAGTAACACTCCTTCCACAATCGAGCTCTCGGCGGGCGAGCATACCGTCATCATCCGCAAGGAAGGCTACCGGGATTGGTCGAGAAAGATCACGGTGAGCGGCGGAGACTTGAATTTGACGGCTGAATTGAAGCCCGCCGCCAAACCGCAAAATTGACCCCAACCCCTGACAGCGGGCGGAGCTCCGCGGACTCTCTCCGCTCGCTGCGCCCAAACTGCCGCCGGCCACCTGGTTCGTTTTCTCCGCACCTTGGAAGCCTGCGGAGCACAAGAGGCGCCAGAAGAAGCGCCGAGTGGTGGGGAGGCGCGCCGCCTGGCGTGGGCTGCGGAACAGCCGGCAGAGGCGCGCGGTGGGGAGGCGGGTTGGGAAACGGCGGGCACTTGTCA
>CADDZE010000030.1 GCA_902812465.1 Acidobacteriota bacterium
AGGCCAGCTTCCCCCCAGTGTAGCTGAGCCGAATGTCGTGCTCTTCCCCCAGCTTCTCGTGAAAGTGACGCACGTTGAAGTCCGCATATTGCTCCCGGTAGAGTCGCAGCACTTCTTCGGCCAACTCTATCGGCACCCGCTTCGGACTCGGCCTTTGTTGCCGCCGGTCGAACAGCCCGTCGTAACCGTGCTCCTCATACCGCCGCCTTCAGCCGACAGATCACGTGCTCATTCATCCGGACATTTAATGTGCTAATACACCCAGATAATGCAAAGTTGACAGGCTGCGCTGAGGTGGTATACTGCGAACTCAGTAGTGTCCTTCAGTTTGAACTTCAATGGGATGGTTCGGCAGCACATCCTGCGCTGCCGCGGGGTCTAGACACGTTCAGTAGGCGAGCCGCTAAGCACTTGGCATAACGAAGTGAAGCAAACAGCTGGAGACTGGGAACGCTTTGTCCCCGATCCTTTTCGTACTCTGGTAATCACAAGTCAGCCTAGACCGTTGGTCGGAGCTGTCGTCGAAGCTCGCCGGACGTTTTAGGTGCCTGTCGCAAGCTCATGGCTCAGATCTTCCACCCCAGCACCAACACAATCTCCCGCGTAAGCATTTATGGTGCCGTCTTTATCATCGCGTTGGGTGGATACGTAGCCTACCGGGTCAACCAAGCTTCCTACTTTACGGACATCAACGAAGCGCGGCAACAGCCGGTGCCGTTCAGCCACAAGCATCACGCCGCCGAGTTAGGTATCGATTGTCGCTACTGCCATACGTCAGTTGAGACGTCATCGTTTGCCGGAATTCCGCCCACCCACACTTGCATGAGCTGCCATTCGCAGATCTGGGTGAAGAGCGAAATGCTGGAGCCGGTGCGCGAGAGCTATGCCACGGACAAGTCCATTGAGTGGGTCCGGGTCAATGCCGTACCGGATTTCGTCTATTTCGACCACAGTATCCACGTGAATAAAGGCATCGGCTGCACAACTTGCCATGGCCCGATCGGCGAAATGCCGATCACCTGGCGGGCGCACACGCTCTACATGCGGTGGTGCATCGATTGTCACAAGCATCCCGAGCGCTATGTGCGCCGGCGGGAAGACGTGTTTAAGGCCAGCTATGCGCCCCCGTCGGACCAGCTCGCCCTGGGACGCAAGCTGGTGAAGGAGTACCACATCAAGAGTCCCCGAGAGATCACGGACTGCTACACGTGCCATCGCTAAGGTCCAACAATTCGCCCAAGGCTTCCCGACTGCCGCAGCGGCCGCTGGACCTCGCCGCCGCACGCCAAGGCAATCAAACCGAGGCCGGCCGGCATTTCTGGCGCAGTCTTGAACAGCTTGCTGCGGAGGCAAACGCCAGCAACCTGCTGTCAAATGAGCCAAGCCACAGCTCGGCAAGCGAATCTGGCGTCAGCCGGCGCGACCTGCTGCGGCTGATGGGCGCTTCGGCCGCCTTCGCCGGCCTGACAGCCTGCACCAAGCTGCCGAGAGAAAAAATCGTTCCCTATGTCAACGCCCCGGAGGACCTCGTTCCGGGCCAGCCGCTCTTTTACGCCACGGCCATGACGCTGGGCGGATACGCCACCGGTTTGCTGGTGGAAAGCCACATGGGGCGCCCCACCAAGGTGGAAGGTAATCCGGACCATCCCGCCAGCCTCGGCGCTACCGACCTCTTCGCACAGGCATCGGTTCTCACGCTCTACGATCCGGACCGCTCGAAGGTGGTGATCTACGATGGGCGGATTGGTGCCTGGAGCTCGTTCCTAACGGCCATGACCAGCGCGCGGGCCGCGCAGGCCGCGAGCCGGGGGGTAGGGTTGCGCATCCTGACGCCCACCGTCACCTCGCCGACGCTGGCCGATCAACTACAGCGGCTTTTAGCTCAGTATCCCGAAGCGCGATGGCATCAGTACGAACCCTGCGGTCGCGATAACGCGCGGGAAGGAGCCCGGCTCGCCTTCGGCGAGTACGTGAACACTATCTACCGCTTCGACCGCGCTGCCGTGGTGCTGTCGCTCGATGCCGATTTTCTCTGCCAGGGCCCCGGCAGCGTTCGCTACGCGCGGGACTTTGCGGATCGGCGTGCGGTGACCGGCCCGCAGTCAGAAATGAACCGGCTATACGTCGTCGAGTGTGCGCTCTCGAGCACCGGCGTCGTGGCCGATCATCGCCTGCCGGTGAGGGCCGGAGAGGTGGTCCAGATCGCGCAGGACGTCGCTTCCCGGCTGGGAGTGAAGCTCGGAGAAGGCCGGAGTGAGTCTAGCAACGCCAGCCGGTGGATTCAGGCGCTGGTGCGCGATCTGCAACAGCATCGCGGGTCAAGCCTGGTCTTGGCGGGCGAGCAGCAACCGCCGCTTGTCCACGCGCTGGCCCACGCGATGAATCATGTCTTGGGGAACGTGGGCAGTACGGTGATCTATACGTATCCAGTCGAGGCCCATCCGGTCAACCAGCTGCAGTCTTTGAAGGAGCTGGTCGCGGACATTCAATCTGGCCGCGTCGAGATGATTGTGATTCTAGGCGGCAATCCTGTCTACGACGCCCCGGTGGACCTGAACTTCGGCCAGACCCTATTGAAGGTACCGCTGCGAGTGCACCTCGGCCTCTACGAGGACGAGACTGCGGAACTCTGCCACTGGCACGTGCCCCAGGCTCACTACCTCGAGTCGTGGAGCGATGCTCGCGCCTACGACGGAACTATCAGCATCATCCAGCCCCTTATTTCCCCACTCTATGAGGGCAAGACCGCGCATGAACTGCTCGCGGTGTTGATGGGCCAGGAGGGTGCCACCCCGCACGACATTGTTCACGATTACTGGAAGGAGCGGACGCGCAGTGAAAATTTCGACGCTACTTGGGAGACGTGGCTGAACAACGGGTTCATCCCCAATAGCGCTCTGCCAGCAAAGGCCGTGACGCTTCAAGCGGGTTTCGCTGCCCGCCTTCAGGTATCACCTCCACAGGCCGGCGGGGGCAGCGAAGAGCTCGAAATCGTCTTCCGCCCGGATCCCACGGTGTGGGACGGAAGCTTCGCCAACAACGGCTGGCTCCAGGAAGTCCCGAAGCCAATCACCAAGCTGACTTGGGACAATGCTGCCCTGATAAGCATCGCCACGGCCGAGCGGCTCGGCGTCACCAACCAAGACGTCGTGCGCTTGACCTGGCGGGGTCGGCAGGTGCAGGCGCCGGTGTGGATTATGCCCGGCCACGCCGACGGTTCCGTCACCGTTCACCTGGGCTACGGGCGGCGGCGGGCTGGCAGTTTGGGAACGGGCCTCGGGTTCAACGCCTACCTGCTGCGCCCTTCGGACCAGCTCTGGTCAGGGCTGGGACTGCAAGTCGAGAAGACCGGCGAGTCCTACCTGCTGGCTAACACGCAAAGCCAATTCATCATCAATGCCCACGGCCGGCACGAGGAGCTCGAGAGCATCGTTGCCGCTCGCCGCGACCTGGTGCGCGTGGCCACGCTCGCCGAGTTCCGGAAAAATCCCAACTTCGCCCTGGACCCGCCCGAGCAGACGACTCGCGCGCCGTCGCTCTATCCCAACTTCCAGTACGAGGGCTATTCCTGGGGCATGCTCATTGACCTGAACCGCTGCGTGGGTTGCAATGCCTGCGTGGTGGCGTGCCAGGCAGAGAACAACGTGGCGGTGGTAGGCAAGGACCAGGTATCGCGCGGCCGCATCATGCACTGGATCCGCATCGACACGTATTTCGACGGCGACGTCAGCCAGCCCCTGGCCCACAATCAGCCGCTCCTCTGCATGCAGTGCGAAAACGCCCCCTGCGAGGAAGTCTGCCCCGTCGGGGCCACCGTTCACAGCCCGGAAGGGCTTAACGAGATGATTTACAACCGCTGCGTGGGCACGCGCTACTGCTCGAACAACTGCCCCTATAAGGTACGGCGCTTCAACTTCTATCTCTACTCGGACTGGACCACCGCCAGCTTCTTCGGGCTGCGCAACCCCGACGTCACGGTGCGCAGCCGCGGCGTGATGGAGAAGTGCACCTACTGCGTCCAGCGCATCAACCGGGTGAAAATCCAGGCAGAAGAACAGAACCGCACGATTCGCGATGGCGAGATCTTGACCGCTTGCCAGCAGGCCTGCCCCTCGCAGGCCATCGTCTTCGGCAACATCAATGATCCCGGCAGCCGCGTAGCGCAGTTGAAGGCCCTCTCGCGCAATTACGGCTTGTTGACCGACTTGAATACGCGTCCCCGCACCACTTACTTGGCGCGGGTACGCAATCCAAATCCGGAGATCGAGACTTAACATGGCTTCGCCGGGGAAGGAAAAGCCCGAAGTGGTCTTCGACCACGGCGTTCCGGTGCTCGCGCCGGGCCATAGCTACGGCTCGGTGACGGATAAGATCAGCGCCATTGTCCTTACTCGTGGCACCCGGCGCGGTTGGTGGATCGGTCTGGCCATTTCCCTCTTTTTCCTGATGCTCTTTAACCTCTCCGCTGGCTACCTGTTGGCCAAAGGGGTCGGCATATGGGGCATCAAGATTCCGGTCGCTTGGGGCTTCGCCATCGTCAACTTCGTCTGGTGGATCGGGATCGGTCATGCGGGCACCCTCATCTCGGCGTTTCTGCTGCTGATGCGCCAGCGCTGGCGGACCAGCATCAACCGCTTTGCCGAAGCCATGACGATCTTTGCCGTGATCTGCGCCGCTCAGTTTCCCCTCTTCCACATGGGCCGGCCTTGGCTCTTCTACTGGCTGATTCCCTATCCCGATACGATGGGGACCTGGCCGCAGTTCCGCAGCCCTCTGGTGTGGGATGTCTTCGCGGTCTCAACTTATGCCACCGTCTCCGTCCTCTTCTGGTTCGTTGGGCTCATCCCGGACTTGGCAACCCTGCGCGATCGTGCGCGTCACTGGTTTGCCAAGCGCGCTTACGGTGTTTTAGCGATGGGCTGGCGCGGCTCGGCCATGCATTGGAAGCGTTACGAGATGGCCTCGCTGCTCTTGGCCGGCCTGGCCACGCCCCTGGTGGTCTCCGTACACACGGTAGTGAGCTTTGACTTCACGATTGCTATCGTTCCTGGCTGGCACAGCACCATCTTTCCGCCTTACTTTGTGGCCGGCGCCATCTATTCCGGCTTCGCCATGGTGCTGACGCTGGCCATTCCGCTTCGCCACTATTACCACCTGGAAGACTTCGTCACCTCGCGCCACCTGGACAATATGGCCAAGATGCTGCTGGCCACTGGCCTCATCGTGGCCTACGGCTACATGATGGAAACCTTTATGGCGTTCTACGGCGGCAACCAGTACGACAAATTCATGATGCTCAACCGCATGACCGGCCCCTACGCGCCGGTCTACTGGGCGCTGATCGCCTGTAACATCGCCATTCCCCTGACGCTGCTGTGGTCGGCGCGTATTCGCCGGAACGTAAAGGCGCTTTTCGTCCTGTCTTTGATCGTCCAGACCGGCATGTGGCTGGAACGCTTTATCATCGTCGTCACCAGCCTGCACCGCGATTTTGTTCCCTCGGCGTGGGGAATGTACTACCCCACTAAGTGGGATTTGGCCTTCTTTACCGGGACGATCGGATTATTCTTTACCCTGTTCTACCTCTTCATCCGTTACCTGCCCATGATCTCCATCTTCGAGATGCGGGAGCTGGTGCATAAGACAGAAGAGGCAACGGTGTAGGCAAGTAGGCGCTGCCTGGGGCTCGATGAAGCAGCAACCGCTTTACGGCCTGTTGGCTGAGTACGACACTACGGAGCATCTGCTCGAAGCGGCGCGGCGTGCCCATGAAGCCGGTTACACGCGCCTGGATGCGTTCACGCCCTTCCCGGTGGAGGGTTTGGCCGAGGCTATCGGCTTCGAGCGCACGCGCGTGCCTGTGATCACTTTTATCGGGGGACTGATCGGCTGCCTGGGCGGATTCTATCTTCAGGTCTATCCCAACGTGTTTGGCTATCCTTTGAACATTGGCGGGCGTCCCTATTACAGCTGGCCGGCTTTTATTCCTATCACCTTTGAGCTGACGATTCTTTGCGCGGCGCTGGCTACGGTCTTCGGCATGCTGGCGCTGAACGGCCTGCCGACGCCCTACCATCCCGTGTTCAACGTGCCGCGCTTTGCCCTGGCGTCCCGCGACCGCTTCTTTCTCTGCATCAAGGCGCGCGACCCCAAGTTTGACCTGGTGGCCACCCGGGCCTTCCTCATGGAGACGCATCCGAAGGACGTGGCGGAGGTGCGGGTGTGAGAACGGCGGCCAAGATCCGCCCCGCCGCTGCGTCGCCCCGGCGACGGGCGAGGGGAGTCAAGGTCGCCCACGACCTGCCTGGGAAGGGAAAGGGCTGGGCAGGGACGGCGGGGAAGTTTGTGCGCCATTCGCCGCTGGCCGCCGCTTTTCTGGTCAGTTGCCAATTGTCGCTGATGGCTTTGGTGGGCTGCCGCCAAGACATGCACATTCAGCCGAAATACAAGGGCCTGCGGCCCAGCACTTTCTTCGAGGACGGGCGCTCGGCGCGCCCTGTGGTTCCAGGTACCGTCGCGCGCGGCCACCTGAAGACGGACGAGCTGCTTTACACTGGGAAGGTGAACGGCCGGGAGGCGGATGAATTTCCTTTCCCCATCACCCGGCAGGACCTCGAGCGTGGCCGCGAGCGCTTCAACATCTACTGCACGCCCTGCCACGACTATACCGGCAGCGGCCACGGAATGATCGTCCAGCGAGGCTTTCCGCCGCCTCCTTCCTATCACGAGGAGCGGTTGATGAAAGCGCCTGTGGGCCACTTCTTTGACGTCATGACCAACGGCTACGGCACCATGTATAGCTATGCGGACCGGGTTTCGGTTGAGGATCGCTGGCGCATCGCCGCCTATATTCGCGCTTTACAACTGAGCCAGCATGCCACCCTCGACGACGTGCCGGCACAAACGCGCCAGAGGCTGGAGAGCCAGCCGCCGGAGCCCGCAGCCGGGCAAACGGGCACAACCCCTGAGTATGAACGGTAACGATTCCGAATTCGGACGCATCCAGCAGCGGTTCGCCATCGCTGGCGCTGCGGCTCTGCTCTTGTGCCTGGCAGGCGCGTTCTTTCAGCCGGCCCAGTTCTTCCGCTCCTACCTGCTGAGCTTCGTCTTCTGGACCGGCATCGGTATCGGCTGCATGGCCATTCTGATGCTCCATCACCTGGTGGGTGGAAACTGGGGGTTCGGCATCCGCCGCTGCCTCGAGGCCGCCGCCGGCAACTTCCCGCTCATGGCAGTGCTCTTCCTGCCCGTGTTGATCGGGCTGCTCAAATTTGACCTCTATAGCTGGTCGGATTGGAAGGCGGCCGATCATCCCTACCTGAACAAGCCTTTCTTCATCGTGCGCTCGGCGATCTATTTCGCTGCCTGGATCACCCTGGCTCATTTCCTGGAAAAGTGGTCGGTGGAGCAGGACCGCACCGCCGACCCGGCGCTCACCTCGCGCCTGCAGAACCTGAGTGGCCCCGGACTGCTGATCTACGGCCTGACAGTGACCTACATGTCCGTGGACTGGGTGATGTCGCTTGAGCCGGAGTGGTTCTCGACCATTTACGGCATGATCTTCATGGTCACCGAAGCGGTCGCCGCCATGGCTTTCGTGACGGTGATGGTGATGCTCCTGGCGGATCGTCCGCCGCTGGCCGGCTTCGTGACGCCCCTGCTGTTGAACGACTACGGCAACCTGCTGTTTACCTTCACCATGCTGTGGGCTTATCTCTCGTTCTCACAGTACCTCATCATCTGGTCCGGCAACCTGCAGGATGAGATACCCTGGTACATGGTGCGCGCCAACGGTGGCTGGGCGTGGGTGGCGCTCTTTTTGCTCATCTTCCACTTTTTCGTTCCTTTTCTCTTGCTGCTGTCGCGCTTCATGAAGCGCAAGATCCGCGTGCTGGGCGCGATCGCGCTGGGGCTAGTTTTGG
The DNA here is from genome assembly GCA_902812465.1 of Acidobacteriota bacterium. Taxonomy (GTDB): domain Bacteria; phylum Acidobacteriota; class Terriglobia; order UBA7540; family UBA7540; genus CADDZE01. Next base: position 7,923 of record CADDZE010000030.1, read on the forward strand.
TCAGCTTCGTCGACCTGTTCTGGCTGCTGACGCCCGCCTTTGAGAAGGCGGGGCCGCAGTTTCATTGGATGGACTGGGTGGCAGCCCTCGGAATCGGCTGCCTCTGGCTGGCAGGCTTCGTGTCACGCTTAAAGAGCCGGCCGCTTATGCCTCTGCACGATCCTCGTTGCGAAGTGGTGCTCGAACATGGAGCCTGAGGCGCACAAGGAAACTCCCCGGCACGAGCTGAGTGACGCGAACGTTCGCCGGCTGGTGCAGTTCGGCATCGGCACGGCCATCCTGCTCCTGGCTGGCTACATTTTGAGCGCCCTCGTGTTTAGCTACTTCGTGCATCACCAGTCGCTCGGCAAGCCAGCTTCCCCCTTTGAGAATGTGCGCACCCTGCCGCCGGAGCCACGCCTGCAGGTAACGCCCCTCCAGGATCTGGCGAGCTATCGGGCGCAGCAGGAGCAGACACTCCACTCCTACGGGTGGGTTGACCGCAAAAACGGCGTGGTCCGCATCCCCATCGAACGAGCCATGGATCTGCTTATCCAGCGGGGATTGCCGGCCCGGCCGCCGGGCCAGGCGCCTCTGGCTGGTGTGCCAGGCCGCCGCGAGCGGGGCGATTTTGCTCCGCCGGCACAGGGCGAGCCACCGGGAAGGTAGGGCGAGAAAGGGCCACACAGAAATTTTTTCAAACAAAGCCGTAATGTGCCATGGAATCAACGAGTTGTAAATTTTACACGATTTTGCAACGCTTGCTCGGCGACTGGCGGAGAGGCGTCAACTGGGAAATGAAATGTAAACAAACTAGACGGAGGCTCCCTGCGACGGCAAAGGTCATGGCCAGCAGCGGCGTGCTTGCGTTGTTACTGGTAGCACCCCTCTCCGGGGACACGCCAGCAAAGGCCGTGCCTCCCATCCTCCGCGATGTGGGCATTGACCAGAAGCTTAACCAGCATGTGCCCTTGGACCTTGCCTTTCACGACGAGCAGGGGAACACGGTCCACCTGGGTGACTATTTCCAAGACGGCAAGCCGGTAATCCTGTCCCTGGTCTACTACCAGTGTCCGATGTTGTGCACGATGGTACTGAACGGGCTGCTCGACAGCCTGAAGCAGCTTAAGTTCAGCGTCGGCAAGGAATTCAACGTGGTCACGGTGAGCTTCGACCCCAATGAGAAGCCGGAACTCGCGCGCGGTAAAAAGAGCGTGTACGTTGGCCTCTACGGCCGCCGGGGAGCCGAGCAGGGCTGGCATTTCCTGACCGGCGACGAGCCCTCGATCCGACGCCTGGCTCAGGCGGTCGGCTTCCATTACCACTACGACCCCAAGACGCGGCAGTTTGCGCACGCCACCGGTATCATGGTACTGACACCGCAGGGAAGGCTCTCCCGCTACTTCTACGGCATCCGTTACCCGGCCGGCGATTTGCGGCTGGGGCTCGTGGAGGCGTCGGCGGGAAAGATCGGCTCGCCCGTTGACACCCTGATCCTTTACTGCTGCGAGTACAACCCGACAACGGGTAAGTACGGCCTGATCGTCGCCCGCGCCCTCCAGATTGGCGGGCTGGTGACGGTTCTTTCACTGGGGACGCTGATTCTCATCATGGCCCGCGCGGGAAGAAAGACGGCGGTTGGTTAGTGGCTTGAGGTCAGACTCCTAGCTCCTCATTTATGTGGCACGGTTTCCCATTACGGCCTGATCAGATCTCGACCATCGCCCAAGGGGTCGATCACCTCTACTACTTCCTGACGGCGGTCGACCTCTTCTTCACCGCGGGCATCTTCCTCACCATTTTCTATTTCGCCATCCGCTACCGCCGCCGCTCCGAGGACGAGCAGCCGCCGCGCATCGAGGGTAACCTGGCGCTCGAGATTACCTGGTCCGTCGTTCCCGCCCTGCTTTGTGGCGTCATGTTTGTCTGGGGCTCGAGCCTCTACATCCGCAATTCGCGGCCCCCCGAGGCGGCGACGGAGATCTTCGTGATTGGCAAGCAATGGATGTGGCACCTGCAGCACCCCGAGGGACCGCGCGAGATCAACGAGCTACACGTGCCGGTGGGCCGGCCTATCAAGCTCACCATGACTTCCGAGGACGTCATCCACGATTTCTTCGTACCAGCCTTCCGCGTAAAGAAGGACGTGGTGCCTGGGCGTTACTCCACCATCTGGTTCCAGGCTACCAAGACAGGCCGCTACCGTTTCTTCTGCGCCCAGTACTGCGGCACGTTCCATTCTCATATGACGGGGTGGGTGGAGGTCATGACGCCGGAGGAATACGAGCACTGGCTGAGCGGCGGCGTGAAGACGGAATCGATGGCGGCCGCCGGCGCGGCCCTCTATCAGCAGTTCGGCTGCGTCACCTGCCATGGCACCGGCAAAGGACCGCCGTTTACCAACCTGTATGGGAACCCCGTAAAACTCGACAACGGCCAGACAGTGGTGGCGGATGACGCCTACCTGCGCGAGTCGATTCTCGACCCGTCGGCGAAGATTGTGGCGGGCTATTCGCCCATCATGCCCACTTTCCGCGGGCAAATTTCGGAGGAGCAGATTTTGCAGATTATCGCCTACATCAAGTCGCTCTCGACGGCAGAAGGGAAGAAGTAATGGCCACGGCAGCGCTCGAACCGCAAGTCGAATTTCGCACCCATTATTTGAATCACGCCTACGGCATCAAGTCGTGGCTGCTGACCACTGACCACAAGCGTATCGCCCTGCTCTATCTGGCCTCGGTCACCTTCTTCTTCTTTGTGGGAGGCGCTGCCGCGGTGTTAATGCGCCTTAACCTGCTCGAGCCGACGGGCTCGCTGCTCGAGCCGGCTACCTACAACAAGCTTTTCAGCATGCACGGCATCGTCATGATCTTCTTCTTTTTGGCCCCAGCGGTGCCCGCCGTGCTCGGCAATTTTCTTATCCCGCTGATGATTGGGGCGCGTGACGTGGCTTTCCCCCGCCTCAACCTGCTGAGCTGGTACATCTTCATGCTGGGCGGTGCGATTCTGATGTATGCGGTGATTGCCGGCGGCGTGGATACGGGCTGGACGTTCTACACGCCGCTCAGTACCTCCTACGCCACGGGCAACGTGGTGGCGGCGGCCATGGGGGTGTTCGTCTCCGGGTTCTCCTCCATCCTGACGGGGCTCAACTTCATCGTCACCATCCACAAAATGCGGGCTCCGGGGCTGACCTGGTTCCGGCTGCCCCTCTTCATCTGGTCGATGTACGCCACCAGCTGCATCTTCATCCTGGCTATGCCGGTGATCGCCATTACCATGGTGCTGCTTGCCCTCGAACGCCTCTTCCACGTCGGCATCTTTGATCCTTCGCTGGGCGGCGACCCCATCCTGTTTCAGCACCTGTTCTGGTTCTTCGGCCACCCGGAAGTTTACGTGCTCATCCTGCCTTCGATGGGCGTTATCAGCGAGCTGGTGCCGTGCTTCTCCAAGAAGCGCATCTTCGGTTACAGCTTCGTCGCTTTCTCCAGCGTCGCGATCGCTGCCATCTCGTTCCTGGTGTGGGGCCACCACATGTTCGTCAGCGGGCAATCGGTCTATGCCGGCCTGGTGTTCTCGGCCTTGAGCTTCGCGGTAGCCATTCCCTCGGCCATCAAGGTGTTCAACTGGACGGCCACCATGTACAAGGGTTCGGTTTCCTACAGCGCGCCGATGCTTTACGCCATCGGCTTCATCGGCCTGTTCACCATGGGCGGCCTCACCGGGCTATTCCTGGCGTCGCTGGCTACGGACGTGCACCTGCACGACACCTATTTCGTCATCGCCCACTTCCACTACATCATGGTGGGCGGCGCGGTGATGGGATACCTGGGCGGCATCCACTTCTGGTGGCCGAAGATGACCGGGCGGCTCTACCCCGACGGCTGGGCGCGCTTCGCGGCGGGGGTGATCTTTGTCGGTTTCAACCTGACGTTCTTCCCCCAGTATGTGCTGGGATATTTGGGGATGCCGCGCCGCTACCCGGTGTACCCGCCGGAGTTTCAGGTGCTCAACGTGATGTCTACCGCGGGCGCATCGATTTTGGGGATCGGCTACTTGATCCCGCTGGTCTATCTGATCTGGTCCATGCGCTACGGACCGCCGGCGGGCCAGAATCCTTGGGGAGCCAAGGGGCTGGAATGGGAGAAGGCCTTATCACCGCCGCCCCCCGAAAACTTTGAGGAAACGCCGGTGGTGACGGAAGAGGCCTACAACTACGGCTAGAAAAGCGCAGCCGTGGGCACCAGGAGCCGCGGGATTGGCAGAAGAAGGCTTTCCGCGCGCGGGCCGACGAGCGTGCTCCGGCAAGCCGAGTGGCAGCATACATGATGCGAGCCCCGCTGGCCGCATCCACGGAGACGGAACGTGTCTAATCATGCTGCAGCGGTAGCCCACCAGTTCGACGACGCCTTCCAGCAGCACGACGCGGCGACGCTGGGCATGTGGGTATTCCTGACCACCGAGGTGTTGTTCTTCGGCGGTCTCTTTACCGGCTATACCATCTACCGCCACCTCTATTTGCCTGCCTTCGAAGCTGGCAGCCACCTGCTGGACGTGCGCTTCGGCGCGGCCAACACGCTCATCCTGATTTGCAGCAGCCTCACCATGGCGCTGGCTGTCCACGCGGCGCAACTCGGCCACCGCAAGAGCTTGATGACCTTCCTGGCCTTCACCTTGATCCTCGGACTCCTCTTCATCTTTATCAAATTGGCCTTCGAGTGGCGCCATGACTACATCGAGCACCTGGTGCCCGGCATCAACTTCGCTCCCGAAGGCGAGACGCTGGCGGCCATTCAGGCGCGGCACGCGCCCGTCAATTACGTGGAACTCTTTATGATTTTCTATTTCATCATGACGGGCATCCATGCCCTGCACATGGTGGTCGGCGTCGGCATTTTAACCACGCTGCTGATCATGGCTTACCGGGGCCGCTTTTCGCCCGAGCGCTGCAACCCCATCGAGATGGCGGGGCTTTACTGGCACTTCGTCGATATTGTGTGGATTTTCCTCTTCCCTCTGCTGTACCTGATTGGAGGGCGGTATTGAAGACGAACCCGCGTCGTGTTGGCTTTGCGGTGGCCGGTACGGCCAGCCGCAGGCCATCCGCCCAAGGCGGATGAGCGGACTGGTTGCAAATAGGGTTGCCCTGACCGTCGCGCTCCGGGCGGGCTGGTTGGAGCTGGTTGGAGAAGCCACCGCGTGGCGGAACGGCGCGCCCTCAGCGAAGGTTGAGACTGATGGCTGGACACATTGTTCCTGCTAGGACGTACTTCCTGGTTTTCGCCGCCCTGGTGGTTCTGACCGCCGTCACCACCGCCGTGGCTTTCGTGGACCTCGGCCCGCTGAATACCGTGGTCGCCCTGGCAATTGCCGTCTGCAAGGCGTGCCTGGTGGTGCTGTTCTTCATGCACGTTAAGTACGCTCCGGGCCTCACGCGGGTGGTGGTGGTCACCGGCTTTCTCTGGCTGGCCTTGCTGATCGGTATTAGCCTCAGTGACGTGGTGACGCGCCCTTGGACGCCCATCCCACAAGGCTGGCAGACCTCGTCCGCCTCCCCCTCACCAGCCAACCAGCCCTGATCCACTGCTTTTGCGCCGCCCTGTCTGCGGCCACAACTAATCACCCTGCACCAGATTCTCGCGTAGAATCGAAAGCGCGCCGCCTCGTCAGAGATTCGGAGGCCGCCTCGCTCACGCCGCTATGCCACACCAACGCTGGCTGCGCATTATCCCGGTCGCCTTCGTCATGTACACCATCGCGTTCATCGACCGCACCAACATCTCCCTCGCGATCCCCTCCATCCGCCGCGACCTAGGCATGGACTCTGCTCAGGCGGGCGCGGCGGCCGGCATCTTCTTCTGGGGATACCTCCTCCTGCAAGTGCCGGGAGGCTACCTGGCCAGCCGCTGGAGTGCCAAGCGATTCGTGAGTCTGCTGCTGGTCGGGTGGGGGCTGTGCGCCGTGGGATGCGGACTAGTGCACACTTGGCGGGAACTCTGGCTGATGCGCTTTCTGCTCGGCGTGGCCGAAGGCGGAGTGTGGCCGGCCACGCTCGTCCTGCTCTCCCGCTGGTTTCCGCGGGCGGAGCGCGCCCGAGCCAACGCCTTCTGGATGCTCTGCCTGCCAGCGGCGGTGGTTGTTTCTTCCCCGGTTTCGGGGTGGATTCTGGAGCGCTGGAACTGGCGTACCCTTCTGGTGGCTGAAGGAGCTGTGCCCTTCCTCTGGCTGCTGGTTTGGGCCACCCAGATTGATGATTATCCGCGGCAGGCGCGCTGGATCAGCGCCGCCGAGCGGGATTTTTTGGAAGCCACTCTCCAACAGGAGTCCTTTGAACTCGAGCACAACAGTTCACTGAACCTTGCCGCTTACTGGCGAGCGCTGCTGGCCCCCCAAGTATGGATCCTCACTGCCGTCTACTTCCTGCTGACCGGCGGTAACTATGGTTATCTCTTCTGGCTGCCCAGCGCAGTCGCGAAGGCGCAGAGCCTCAGCAGCGGCACACTCGGCTGGCTTTTCGCCCTACCGTATGTCATGACGGGCATCGGGATGGTGTTGGTATCGCGCCATTCGGATCGCGTGCGGGAGCGAAGGGGTCACGTGGCGGCATCGCTGGCTTTGGCCGGGGTTGCTCTTCTAGCCGGAGTGGTGCTGAGCGCCCGCTCCCCGTTGCTGGCGTTTCTCATCCTCTGCCTGGCTGGTGCAGGATCGTACGGCGCGCTGGGACCGTTCTGGTCCATTCCCACCGAGACGCTTCCTTCGCGAGTGGCGGGTCCGGCAATGGGATTGGTCAACGCGCTGGGAAACCTTGGCGGGTACTTTGGTCCCTTGGTTGTCGGCTACCTGAACCAGCGCACCGGGACCTTCGCTTCCGCCTTCTCGCTGCTCGCCGCGGGGTGGCTGGCCGGCGGAGTGCTGGCCCTGGCCTTGAAGCGGAGCACTGCACTAGCGGCACGAGGCGCCGGAGTTGGCTCAGCCGCAACTTGACGCTGTTCGCCAGCGGTCTATACACTGAGTCTGTAGCGCTGCTCTGTAAGCCGCCCTAAGGGTTCTTTCACAGGCAGCCGCGTTGCCGGTGGGAAGAAGGCATAGCGTAGAGTGAAGCAGACCATCATCACGGCCCTGGTCTTTGCCAGCGTGGGGTTCCTTGCCGGATATAGCTACCACGCACACCGGACCGGCACATCCGCAGCACACCTGGATGCTGCGGCGGCCGCCGAGGCCGCACCTGGCCCAGCCACCGCAGAGCCCGCAGCGGCGCAGGGTCTCCCGCCCGGACATCCACCCGTGGACAGCGCTTCCGTAGTCCGCCTCTTCGAGGATGAAGCGGTGCGGAATCCTCAAAATCCCGAGCCCCGCTTAAAGCTGGCCAATTTCTACTACGATCAGCGCCAGTGGGAGCAGGCCGTTTTCTGGTACCAAAAGGCACTGGAGCTTGATCCGCAGAACGCCGACGCCCGCACCGACCTCGGCACTTGCTACTTCAATCTCGGCCAAGCCCAGCAGGCCTTGCGAGAGTTTGATAAGGCGTTAGCCGCCAACCCGAAACATGCCGCGACGCTCTACAACATGGTGGTGGTCCATTTGCACGGCACCCATAACCTGGCGGCGGCGCAGCAGGCGCTTGACCGGCTGAACGCCATCGATCCCCACTATCCCAACCTCGAGGTACTCAAGCGCGATATCGAAACCGCTCGCGCGACCTTGCCCTAACCGACCGATGACTCGCCTGTTGGCCTACATTCTCGACTTGGTCTTCGCCCTGATCATCGGCCGCCTGATCAGCCAACTCTTCCATCCCGGCATCCATCGTGCCCGCCGCAATGCCGGACCCGGTCCTGAACGGCCAGCTGGAACCATTCACACCATGCGTGATCCGGTCTGCGGTACTTTCGTTTCAACCGAGCTCTCGCGCCGGTTGAAGTGGGAGGGGAAAGTACTCCACTTCTGCTCTCAGGAGTGCCTGGAAAAGTTCCAAAGCCACCCGATACATCCCGGTTAGCGGAGAGCCCCCCTGGCCGTTTTTCAGGGCCTCTGGCTTACATGGGCGGCTCGTCTAAGGACGCCTCGTCGGACCACTGGGCCCGATGGTCTTGGCCCCGTGTTGGGCGTCTGCTTTGTCAGCAAAGTTTGCTTCGTAACAGGTGGCAGCGTTTGTTTCACCACGCGGTCATCCGAGCGCTGCTGGTGGCGCCAAAGAAGTGATTTGACGAAACGAACGGATATGTTGTTGAAAATAAAGGATCGCTTTGGTCTCAAAGCTCCGGCGGGGTTGAATTTGCCGGGACAACTCTTGGGCGCGCCGGGCACGGGAGGACGGGGCAAGGTGGCTCTTCGCGTTGTTTTCAAGGCGGCTAATGTGTTAATTTAGCGGTGGTTGGGCTTCGTTGCGGGCATAGTCGAGCGCCAGCCATGCGCCGCTGGGGGGCAACAGGATGGAACCGGCGGCCCGCACAGCGTGACAAGACGCGTTCGGGCAGGCAGCCACAGAAATGGAAGTCCGCTTTCCGGAAGATGAGCGCTTCCCCGCGTGGAAAATTGTAGTTCTGCAATACGTTGTTGCCGCAACCTTCCTGGTGATTCTCGGGGGCTACTGGCGCCTCCAGATTGGGCAGCACCGGCAATTCCTCGAGCAAGCCGAACGCAACCGCACCCGTAACCTGCCGATCATCGCTCCGCGCGGCCGGATACTGGACCGCGAAGGGCGCGTGATGGTTGACAATTTCCCGGCCTTCAGCGTCCTCCTCCTGCGGGAAAGCACCACGCGTCTGACGCCGGCGCAGATTGATGGAATTGCCCGAGGCTTGCGGCTCGACCGCGCGGAGCTTGAGGGCCTGCTCGAGCGGGCAGAGCGACTACCGCCATTTCAACCCATTGTGCTGAAGCAGGCGGCGACCTTCGAGGACCTTGCCTTTGTGGAGTCGCACCGCATGGAATATCCGCAACTGGATCTACTCCAGGTGCAACAGCGCTTCTATCCTAAGCACACCGTGGCGGCAGCCCTGCTCGGATATGTGGGCGAAGTTTCAGAGGACATGCTAGCCAAGCCCGGAACGCGCTATCGCGCCGGCGACATCGTGGGCAAGTCGGGCATCGAGCGGGAATACGATCAACTGCTGGCCGGGCGCGATGGGATGCGCCGTGTGGTCGTGAACAGCCGGGGCCAGGAAGTGGGCTCGATGACCGCTATCGACGCCCGGCCCGGCCATGACCTGCGCTTGACCATCGATCTCGACCTCCAAATGGCTGCCGAGGCCGCTCTGGGTGACCGGCCTGGAGCCGTGGTAGCGCTCGATCCGCGCACCGGTGAAATACTCGCCATGGTCAGCCATCCCAGCTTCGATCCGAACGACTTTGCCCGCCGCATCAGCCGCGATGAGTGGACCCGGCTGACTTCCGACCCACAGAAACCGTTGCTGAACAAAGCGATTCAAGCTCACTTGGCTCCGGGTTCAGTGTTCAAGATTGTCACTGCCACCGCCGCGCTCGAGACCAGCACCATCAAGCCCAGCTTTACCATTCACTGCCCTGGACTGATCACCATTTATGGCCATACCTTCCACGACTGGGTTTGGACCAAGCATAAGGGACACGGGGCGGTGGACCTGCACCGTGCCATCGTCCAGTCCTGCGACGTCTACTTCTACACGCTGGGCAAGATGCTGGGCATCGAGCGCCTTGCCTACTTTGCGAAAAGACTTGGTTTGGGCGCGCGGACGGGTATCGACCTCCCCGGTGAGGATCCTGGCTTGATCCCTTCCCCTGAATGGGTCCAGCGCGTGTTCCAGCGCAAGTGGTGGGCAGGCGAAACCATCTCGGTGGCGATCGGGCAGGGAGCCGTTGCCGTGACGCCCCTCCAACTTTGCTACATGATTGGCGGCGTAGCGATGGGAGGCGAGTTCCATCAACCCCACTTGGTCGCTCACGACCAGTTGCTTGCACGGGGAATTGACCCTCCTGCCCTGAAGGAAGTGCGCTTCCCTCTGGGGGAAGAGACTGTCTCAACCGTGACGCGCGCCATGTGGGGTGTGGTCAATGAAGGGGGCACAGGCGCTTCAGCCCGGCAGCCCGGGCTGGATATTGCGGGCAAGACCGGCACCGCGCAGGTGGTCAGCGTGTCCTTGCAGCAGTCGGAGCACCGGGCGGCATTCAAGAATAACGCCTGGTTTGTCGGTTACTCGCCCTCTACGAATCCGGAAATTGTCGTGGCGGTCCTGGTGATGCAAGGTGAACACTCGACCGTGGCCGCACCGGTGGCGGGCGAGGTGATCAAGGCTTATTACGAAAAGCGATTTCCAAAGCCGACTGGCCGGCCTGAAACACAAACGCACGCCGTGGATCTGGCCACACCACGGCTGGGCCTCGCGGCTGCTGGTACGCTTGCTGCTCGCCGTTAGCGCTCCGGACGGTGGCCGAGCGGGCCTTGAGATAGACAAACTGTACGCGCCGCCGGAGGAAGGTTCCCCCGAGCATCCCGATGAAAAGACGTAGGTTTCACGATATCGACTGGTGGCTGTTAGGGCTTGCTCTGACGCTCTGCGCCCTCGGCGTGCTCGAAATCTACAGCACCACTGGCCAAATACCAGACACCCCGCTCGCTTCGGAGTACAAGCGGCAGATTCACTGGGTCCTTATCGGGTGCGCTGCCTCCCTGCTGGTCAGCCAAGTGGACTACCACCGCGTCGTGGATCGCGCCCTGTGGTTTTATGTGCTGACCATCGTCTGCCTGGTGGCGGTGCTGGTGGCGAATCATCGGATTGCCGGGGCCAGGCGCTGGCTGCACCTGGGGGCTGTAACGTTCCAGGTGTCCGAGATGGCGAAATTGGTTATAATTGTGTGTGTTGCAGCGTACCTGGGGGAGCGGCGCGGGGGACATATCGGCTGGCTAGATCTGGTGAAGCTGGCTACCCTGGCTGGTATACCCGCAGTTCTGGTCGCCGTGGAGCCCGATCTTGGTACGGCGCTCACTTTTATCCCGGTTGTGGCGGTGGGTGCCTGGATGGCGGGCATTAGGTTTCGTCAGGCGGCAGCGCTCCTCTTACTGGGTGTCGTGATGCTGCCGGTGGGGTGGCATTGGATGAAGCCCTACCAGCGCGAGCGGATTCTGAGCTTTACCCATCCCTCGCAGGATGTGCAGGGTTCCGGCTACCAAGTGACCCAGTCCAAGATTGCTATCGGGGCGGGGGGATTTTGGGGCCGCGGGCTCGGGAAGGGAACTCAGAGCCGCCTAGGATTTGTTCCGGTTTCGCACGCGGATTTCATCTTCGCGGCGTTTGCGGAAGAACAGGGCTTTTTGGGCACATTGCTGGTCTTCTTGCTGTATTTCATCCTGCTGTTGCGCCTTCTGGAAAGTGCGCAGCTAGCGGGAGACCGGTCGGGAGCGTTTCTGATTGTAGGGCTGGCCGCAGTATTGTTTTTCCAGGTCGCGGTCAATACCGGAATGATGATCGGCTTTCTGCCGACCACCGGTATTCCGCTGCCCTTGATGACCCAAGGCGGATCATCAGTGCTTTTTACCTTTTTGGGCCTGGGACTGGCTATGGCAGTCAGAGTACAGCGGTTCGTGAATTGACGACGGGCTTCGGGCGAGATTTAGGAAGCCAGCAAATGGGGATTCCGATGACCCGCAGACCTTGTGCAGCCCGGCAAGGAGCGATGTCCCAGCCTGGATGGGGCAGGGTTGCCGTGGGTGGCAACTTTGGCTGCTACATTTCCGGGTCTTCGGAGCGCGTCGTGGCTCGGTCTGCGGGGCTGGCTGATGCCGCGAGAATCGATTGGAATCGTTCGGTCCGCGCCAGCTGAAGCGTAACGCCCTATTGAACAGCGCGGACCGCGACGGAGGCCGGGCAGTTGATCTTCGCGATGGCGAATTGATCCTGCCGGGGCGTCCGGAAAAGGAGCTTCCATGACAAAGGAGTTGTTTATCTCCTCGTCGCCGCACGAGACGAAGGTGGCGGTGTTAGAGGATGATCAGCTAGTCGAAGTGTATTATCAGCGTGACACGGATGTAGGCCTAGTGGGGAGCATCTATAAAGGCCGCGTGACCCGCGTGCTTCCCGGCATGCAGTCGGCCTTCGTGAACATCGGCTTGGAGCGTGACGCGTTCCTTTATGTCTCAGATGTCTTCGAAGACTCCGAAGAGTACGACCGCGTCATGGGCGAGGCCGAGACGCGGGTTTCGCGTTATGCGGTAGAAGAGCAGCCAGCCCAGGCTGCTGCCGCGCCTGCCTCCCGCACCGGGTCGCCTGCGGAACAGGCTTCCATAGCGGCTGCCACCGGCGATCAACCGGGCACCGAAGAGCCAGCTGGAGCGTCTCCCGCTCAGCCTGTGGAGGCCGCGGCCTTTCCTGAGACGGGAAGTGCGACTGTAGCGCCTGCCCCGGGAGACGCACTATCCCACACCAACGCGATGGCGGCTCCGCAACCGGTCAGGAACGGCGAGGAAGGGCACCGGCATCGCCGGCATGGGCATCGTGGCCGAAGACGCCGCCGCCGGGGCCGGGCCTTCGACAAGGGCGGGCTCCGGGCCGAACGCCCTGCCTCCGGCGCGGCTTCTCCCGGCGGTCCCGCTACCTTTGAGGTCCTCCCGGGGGAATCGCTGGCCAAGTATGCCCACGTATCTGGGGCAGAATCAGTTGCGGAAGCTTCAGGAGTCGAGGTCGGAGAAACTGCCGCATCGAGTTCAGCGCAGGAGCCAGTGTCAGGGAGCGTGGAAGCCGCGCCGCCGGTGCACGAGCCAGCTCCGGATGCCCATTTGCCGGAGCCGTCGCAGGAAGCCCTCAGCAGCAAATTGGCGGAGGAGGCGGCTCCAGAGCCAAGTCTTACGGCCGAGGTGCCTCTTCCCGTCCCAGAAAGTTCCCAGGTGGAGCAGGCCCTGGAAGATAGCATCGAGACGGGTCCTGTGGTGACCGGCCCCGGAGACGCGGTGGAAGTTGCCGCTGACCACCTGACTCCGGATGCGCCGCTCTCAACTACCGAGGGCTCGTCCCAGCAGGAAGAGGGTTCGCCTCCATCGCCAGACGCAAACGAATCTGCTCCCTCAGGCGAGGAACCTTCGGCACCGCACGCGGCTTCGCCCGCGGAGGAACACGCAACCGCCGCCGCTGAATCCGGCGATGAGCGCAGCTATACGCTGCGTGAGTCCGGGCGGCGTCCGCGGTTCGCACCGCGGCGCAGCCGGCGTCACCGCTTCGGTTATCGGGGCGCGCGCCTGGAGCCGGCGCAGGCTGCCCGAGGTGAGCCCCGCGGGGGTAACTTTCAGCCAGTACAGATTAACGAGCTGCTGAAAGAGGGCCAGGAGATCTTAGTCCAGATTGCGAAGGAGCCGCTCGGCACCAAGGGTGCCCGGATTACGTCGCACATCGCTTTGCCAGGACGCTACTTGGTGTACATGCCGACCATCGACCACATCGGCGTTTCACGCAAGATCGCCTCGGAAGAAGAACGGCTGCGCCTGCGCAACATTATCCTCGAACACCGGGGTTCGCTGGCCGGCGGCTTCATCGTGCGGACGGCCGGCGCGGGGCGCTCTGAAGAAGAACTGAAGGCGGATATCGAGTTCCTCTCCCGATTGTGGGCGGACATCCGAGCCCGCGCTGAGCGTGTGAAGGCCCCGGCGCTGGTTCACCGCGACCTCACCCTGGTGCAGCGCATCCTTCGCGACCTGCTTTCGCCAGATTTCAAGACAATCCGCGTGGACAACGAGACCGAATATGAGCACGTGGTTGAGTTTGTCAGCCGCTGCCAGCCCTCGCTCATCGGACACGTCAAGCTGTATACGCGCGAGACGCCGATGTTCGAAGAGTTCGGCATCCAGGCGGAGATCGACAAGGCGCTGAAGCCCAAGGTGTGGCTGAAGTCCGGCGGCTACATCGTGATCAATCAGACGGAGGCCCTGGTGGCCATCGACGTCAATACCGGCAAGTACGTGGGCCGGACCAACCGCCTCGAGGACACCATTGTCAAGACGAACATCGATGCGGTCAACGAGATCGTGCGGCAAATCCGCCTGCGCGACCTCGGCGGGATCATTGTCATCGACTTCATCGACATGGACGATCGTCGCAACCGTCACAAAGTAGTGCAAGCCCTCGAGGAGGCACTCCGCGCTGACCGCGCGCCCACCAAGATTCTCTCCTTTAACGAATTCGGCCTCGTGGCCCTCACTCGCAAGCGGGTGAAGCAGTCCCTCGAGCGGACGCTCTGCGAACCCTGCCCCTACTGCTCCGGCGCCGGCTGGGTGAAGTCCGTTACCACGGTCTGCTTGGAGGTGGTGGCCGAGGCGCGCAAAATGGCCTCGCAGATCGAAGGCGACGTCCTCACCCTCCGCCTGAGTCCGGCCGTGGCACGCGCCCTGAAATCTAGCCAAAGCGTGCTCATCTCCGAACTCGAGTCGGCTATCAAGAAGGAGGTGGTGATCAAGAGCGATCCGGCTGTTCACCAGGAGCAATTCGAAATTTTCTAGTTCAGGGCGGGAGTTTCTGGAGTCTGACCGGTGAGCGCTTCCCCTACCGGCCGGTGCAGGGCAGCGCGTTCAAGCGGCCCTTCCCTAAAGCCTTCTGTTGCCTCAAGCCGTGAGTGTGCTTGCCGGCCGCCAATAGCCTCCTATAGTCTTGGCTAGTGCCCCAGCCCTTTCTGAGCATTGTCATCCCAGCGTATAACGAGGCGTCCCGACTGGGGCGAACGCTCGACCTCATCCGGCGTTATGCCAGCGGCAAGCCGTTCCCGGTAGAAGTGGTGGTGGTTGACGACGGCTCGTCCGATGCCACACCTAGCCTGGTACGCGAGCGAGCCCCGGAGTGGCCAGCCTTGCGCTTGGTCGTCAACGAGCGGAACCGCGGCAAGGGTTTCAGCGTCCGGCGCGGTGTGCTCGAAGCTCAGGGGGAACTGGTGTTGTTTACGGACGCGGACCTGTCCGCGCCGATCGAGGAAGCCGACAAGCTGCTCGCCGCTCTGCAGTCGAGCCGCGCCGTCGCTGCTATTGGCTCGCGCGCCCTCGACCGCTCCCTCATTCGAATCCGGCAGCCAAAATGGCGCGAGTACGCCGGGCGCGCCTTCAATTTGCTGGTTCGCCTCATCACGGGTCTTCCCCTTCGCGATACGCAGTGCGGCCTGAAACTCTTCCGCCGAGCGGCAGTGCTTCCAGCCTTCCGGGCGCAGCGGGTGACGGGGTTCGGTTTTGATCCGGAAGTGCTCTTCCTGATTCGCCGGTGGGGCGGAGAGGTGGTTGAGGTGCCGGTGCGCTGGGACAATGACCCCGCCACCAAGGTACGGTTCTTTCGTGATTCCCTGCGCATGCTGGTGGAGCTGGGGCTGCTCCGCTGGAGGGCTTGGACGGGACAGTATGATCGCGAGCAGGCCCGGCGTAGCTGAGCAAGCTGCGGCGGGATTCCGGACCGATCATGTTTGTTTTGGTGCTAGAGTACCCTGGGTGCGGGGCGCGGGGTTTTCGCGATTTCCCCCGCTTGCCCGCCGCGAAGGAGAATCGCGTCAACGGCGGGACCTGCACCCGGGCGCTGCATCGCTGAGCTCAGGCTCCAATGTTGGCTCCCGCCGTTTCACTCAGCAAGAATCGCGACCAGTGGTACTTTGTCTGCGGCTGTTCACTGCTGAGCGCCTTCTTCACGGCTAGCTCCGCCACCGCTTCGACGATCCACTTGAAGTTCTCCGCGCCCACCGAATAGTAGTCTGCATCCGGCGCCGGATTGAGGAAGTCAATGGCATAGGGGACGCCGTCCTGGACCGCAAACTCGACGGTATTGAGATCGTATCCGAGTGCCCGGCAGAGTTTCAGCGCGTCGGCTACGAGGCGGCCATGAAGCGAAGGCTCGATGGGAGATGGGTCCCTCACGTAGCGCTCGTGGTGGGGACGCCGGGGATCGTAGGGCATCACGTGCACTTTCTCTTGTCCTACCACGTAGCACCGGAAGTACTCCTGGAAGTCGATCGCTTGCTGCAAGATCATGCACAGATCACCGGTCTGGTCATAGCAGGCGAAGAACTCCTGCGGCGAGCTCACCCGGTACACGTTCTTCCAGCCGCCGCCGCTGAAGGGCTTGAGAAATGCGGGAAACCCAACGTAGGCGAAAATCTCGTCCCAATTCAGGGGATAAACCAGATTGCGCATAGAGCGCTCAGAGGTGCCCGGCGGATGCTGCTTGTGGGGCAGGATGACCGTGCGCGGTACGGCCACGCCGATCTTCGAGGCCAGCGAATAGTTGAAGAATTTGTCGTCGGCGCTCCACCAGAACGGGTTGTTGATCACCAGCGTGCCACCCAGCACAGCGTTCTTCAAATATGCGCGGTAGAAGGGGATGTCGTGCGAGATGCGGTCGATGATCAGGCGGTAGCCGCTTGGCTCTGCCATGCGGATACCGCCTACCTTCAGGAACTCGGCGCGGACGTCCTCGGCCTTGAGGTCATTGATCCTGGCGACGACGGCTCCCGGGAAGGTGTCCTCCATCCCGAACACGATCCCAATTTTTCGCATACCGTCTCCCTGAGTTTGGGGAACGCTTTGGGATCGAGTATCCGTGCGTGCAGCCAGGCGAAGCGGGAGGGCGCCCGCCACTGACTGGGCGAAACTCGACCGCCGGCCCTAACGCAGGACGACCAGCGGACCCTCGGGAGCCGCGGTGGCTTCAGCGTTCACTATTGGGGCGGTGAAGGGCACACCCGCCGTCTTATCGGCGATGAACCGCTCGATCTCCTCCAGCAGGGCTGGAATGATCTCGCTTTCCTGCACGCGGCGAATGGCTTTGCCCTGGCGGTAGATCATGCCGTTGGCGCGGCCAGCGGCCACACCCAAGTCAGCCGAACGCGCCTCGCCCGGACCGTTCACTGCACACCCCATCACCGCCACGGTAATCGGCATCTGGATGTGGCGCGTCGCCGCCTCGATCTCGGCGGCAATTTTAAAGAGGTCGACCTCGAGCCGCCCACAGGTAGGGCAGGCGATCACCACTGGGCCACGGCTTCGCAGCTCGAGCGACTTCAGCAGCTCGTAGGCCACTCGCACTTCCTCCACCGGATCAGTGGCCAGCGAGACGCGGATGGTATCACCGATACCCTCCGCGAGCAGAATCCCCATGCCCACGCAGGACTTCACCGTCCCTGAAAATTGTGTTCCCGCTTCGGTGATGCCAAGGTGGAACGGGTAGTCCACCTGTGGTGCGAGCAAGCGGTAAGCCGCCACCGTCATCTTCACATTGGAAGATTTGAGGGAAACGATGGTATCCGTGAAGCCGAGGTCCTCGAGAATTCGGATATGGTAGAGCGCGCTTTCGACCATGGCCTGCGGCGTGGGATAACCGTACTTCTCAAGCAGCCGCCGCTCCAGCGAGCCGGCGTTGACGCCAATACGGATGGGCACGCGCTGCTCCTGGGCACGCCGCACGACGGCGCGCACTTTCTCCGCATCGCCGATGTTGCCAGGGTTGATGCGCAGCTTATCGATGCCGGCGTCGAGCGCCATGAGCGCAAACTTGTACTGAAAGTGGATGTCCGACACCAGGATGGAGTTCGGACAGCGCTGGCGAATCGCTGACAGCGCCCTCGCTGCCTCGATATCCGGAACGGCGAGGCGGACAATCTCACAGCCTGCCGCTTCCAACTGCTGGATCTGCTCGACAGTGCGATCGACATCGCGGGTGTCCGTCTTGGTCATCGACTGGACGGAGATGGGGGCGTCACCCCCGATCGTTAGCCGTCCAACCTTTACCGGCCGCGTTTTGCGGCGGGGCGGAAAGTATTCCTGGTCGCTGAAGTTCATGCCTTAGTTCCGTTCCTGGTCCTCAAAGTTTGATTCTTGGCGGGCCAAGGAAGCTTCTGAAAGTGCAGCCGGCACCATCCCTCAGAATCCCAGAAAGGGAGAGCCAAAGCGAGCTCCGTTAGTACGCGCGAAACGTTTTAGCCAAGTCGTTGTAGATCACGAACACGGCCAGCAGCAGCAAGAAGGCCATGCCAATCTGCAGCACCCGCTCCTTGACGCGTAGGCTGAGGTCGCGCCGCATCACCGCTTCAATCGCCAGCAGCAGAATCACCCCGCCATCCAGTATGGGAATCGGCAGCAGGTTAAAGATGGCGAGCTGTAGACTAACCACGGCCACCACCATCACCAGCTGGGACCAGCCGGCGCGGTACGCCTCACCGGAGAGCTGGGCGATGCCGATGGGGCCGGTCAGGGAGCGTGCGGACATATGACGGGTCAGAATTTTGCCCAGGATGTCAAAAGTCAGCAGCGCATTCTTCACACTGAAGTCGAGTGCGGAGGATAGGGCGTCGGGCCAAGCAAGCCGGCGCACCACCACGTCGTTGCGGAATCCTACCCCGATGTACCATCGCTTCTCGCCGGCCAGTTCACCGTAAACTGGCTGGACGCGCAGGTGCAGATCCTCGCCGCCTCGCTGAATCGTGAAGTCGACTGCACGCCCTCCGAGCGCTTGCAGCATGTGTGCTACCTCCGCCGGATCATAGACTGGCTTGCCGTCAACAGCCATAATACGGTCGCCAGGCTTAATCCCGGCTTTCGCCGCTGGCTGCCCGGGCTCCACCGTGCCAACAACCGGAGGGATGTAGGGGAGCACTCCGATGTTCCCCACGCGGTCGGGCCCTTCCGCCTTCGGAACGACGCTGAACTGGAGCCTTCGGCCGGCTCGCAAGACCTCTACGGGCAGGTTTTCCCCAACCGACGTTTGAATCTTCAGCTCCACCTCCTCCCAGCGCGGATCAACCAGGCTACCCAAGCGGACAATCACGTCGCCGGGGCGGATTCCAGCGCGCTCGGCGGGCGAGTTCGGCACCACGGCTCCCACCTTGGCTGGCTGCTCTCGGTAGGCGGGCGCGGGGAAGTGGTAGTGGTAAAGCCCGGTGAGCAGGATTAGCGCCAGTGCCACATTCATGGCGGGCCCCATCAGGGCTATCACAAAGCGATGAGATCGAGGCTGCGACAGAAATTCTGCCGGATCGCCCCTGCGGGCCTCTGTGGGATCCTCGCCCGCCATCTTCACGTAACCGCCGAGTGGCAGGATGCTGACGCAGTAGACCGTGTCGCCGCGCTTGATGCTAAATAGCCGCTTACCAAACCCCAGGGAAAAGGTCAAGACGCGGACGCCATACCACTTGGCGGCTAAGAAGTGGCCCAGCTCGTGAACGAAAACCATCAGGCCCAGAGCGATGGCCACCACGATGGCGTCGGTCATAAAGTCGTTAACAATGTTCACGAATGCTCCATTCGTCTCAATCAGCTACCAACAGGGTCGTGGGGCTTACACCGTCGGCGATCTACATAAAATTGTATCTTATTGATTCCCAGGAACATTACGGCTTTGTTTGATTTTTTTTATCCATTCCTTCGCCCTTTGCCGACTTTCTCGATCGCATTCGACCACCTCAGCCAGTGAACCAGGGTGACCCGGAGGAGCATCCTGCATGGCCGCTTCGATGACCTTGGGAATATCCATGAACCCAATCTCTCTTGCCAGAAAGGCTTCCACCGCGACCTCGTCGGCCGCGTTCACCACGCAGGGCAAAAGCCCTCCTGTTTCCAACGCCTTGCGGCCGAGCTCGAGGCACGGAAAGCGCTTCGTGTCGGGCTTGGCGAAATGCAGGCGCCGCAATGCGGCAAGGTCCATGCCCACAAGATTTCCGTTAGTGGCGAGCCGCTCTGGATAGGTAAGGGCATATTGGATGGGGATGCGCATGTCAGCCACCCCCAACTGCGCCACCACTGCCCCATCCCGGAATTCTACCATGGAATGAATCACTGACTCAGGGTGGATCAGCACCTCGATCTGTTGCGGGGCCAGGCCAAACAGCCAGTGCGCCTCGATGATCTCGAGCCCCTTGTTCATCAGGGTGGCCGAGTCGATGG
Organism: Acidobacteriota bacterium; assembly: GCA_902812465.1. Classification (GTDB taxonomy): domain Bacteria; phylum Acidobacteriota; class Terriglobia; order UBA7540; family UBA7540; genus CADDZE01. The sequence continues at coordinate 27,769 of CADDZE010000030.1, forward strand.
TAATACGCCCTCCCATCTTCCATATCGGATGTTGCAGCGCCCGTTCCGGAGTGATGGCAGGGAAATCTTTCCAGGGAGTTTTTAGGAAGGGACCGCCAGAGCCGGTCAGGATGAGGCGCCGAATCTCGTGGCGTTCGCCGGCTCGCAAGCATTGGTGGACCGCGCTGTGCTCGCTATCGATTGGAATAATCGCTGCCCCGTGTTCTCGCGCAGCCTGCATCACCAGCTCGCCCGCCACCACCAGGGTCTCTTTGTTGGCCAGGCCGACTTGTTTACCCGCCCGAACCGCCTCGAAGGTGGCGCGAAGTGCGGTGACGCCGTGGCAGGCCGAAACAACCATGTCCACGTCCGGAAGAGTGGCAGCCTCCACTAGGCCGGCTTCTCCGGCGCACAGCCTCACCGGCTGGCGATAGCCGAGCGCCTGAAGCTGCTGGCGAAGGGAATCGAGGAATCGCTCCTCACCCATGGCCACAAGCTCCGGCCCGAACTCCGCCACCTGTTCGGCCAGCAACGGCACGTTCTTTCCCGCGCCCAGCGCCACTACCTGGAAGCGACCTGGCAGGCTGCGGACCACCCGCAGGCAGTTCTGCCCCACGGAGCCCGTCGAACCGAGGATGCAGAGGCGTTTCATAGGTTAACCGTCAGGCGTCGGGGGATGGCGTTCGAAGGCGAGCGCATCTTCACTGTCTTCCGTGCCCCGTGCTGACTTCTTCTTCCGGCGAGCGGGCGGGCCCATCCCGTTCGGCCCGCCGTTTCTGGTCCGGCATGCTACCCCCACGCTGACAGCAACTGTACAGCCAGCCAAAGAGCTGGTGCCCCGAACAGAAGACTATCCACCCGGTCCAGCATGCCGCCGTGGCCCGGCAGGATATGACCAGAATCCTTGAGGTTCGCGCCGCGCTTCAGTGCCGATTCGGCAAGATCGCCTGCCTGGCCGGCCACGGCCACCATTCCGACTAAGAGCATAGCGGTTATGAGACTGGTTGTCCGCCAAAACCAATGCGCAAAACCGGCCCCAACGGCCAGACTTCCCATTAATCCTCCGATGGCTCCCTCCAGCGTCTTGTTCGGGGAGATGTGTTGAAAGAAGGGCCGCCGGCCGATGCATTTGCCCGTGGCGTAGGCGAAAATGTCTCCCGCCCAGACCACCAGAAATAGAAACAGGAGCAACTGGCGACCCGTGGCGGGAAAACGAGGATCATCGGTGAAGCGAAGCGGGACAAGAAACGACAGGGTCAAACCTGCGTAGAGAATCCCTGAGAGCGTCGTGGCCACTGACGAAAGAAAGCACCGATCTAGCGCTCCCGGTGCGAGCCCGGAAGTGAGCGCAGCCAGCACGGCACCCGCAAGGGACAACGGCAGCCACTCACCGCCTCCGCGCAGGTCGGCCACCTGTGCCAGACAGATTCCCGCACAAAACACGTGTCCCACGGTGGGCAGTGTCCTCAGGCCTGCGTGCTGCGCCAGCGCAAAGTATTCGTGCAGGCTTAACTCGGCCACGATGACAATGGCAGCGACAAGTAGCCAGAGCGGTGCCCAACCGATCAGGTAGATGACGGGTGGGATCAAAACCACGGCGGTGAGGATGCGCTTCGCCATCAGCGAGCTGGAAAGGTGGGCTGGCCTCTCCAGGTGATTGGCCTGCTGAGCCATCAGGCTGGGTCACCCGATTGCTTGGCCTCCCCCCAAGCGAGGGATCGGGGCCGACGAGCCGGGGACCGATCGCCTGCCTGGCTGCCCGAGAAGCGCGCCGCGCAGGGTCTCTGGCTACTTTGCCGCGATTCCTGACGTCAGCTTCGAGCCATTCCCAGGCCGCCGTACCGCCGCTCGCGCTTCTGGTAATCAAGGATCGCCTGGAACAGGTCGCATTGGGTGAAGTCCGGCCACAAGGTATTGGTGATCCACAACTCGGCGTAGGCGGCCTGCCAAAGCAGGAAGTTGCTGAGGCGCATCTCCCCGCTGGTGCGAACTACGAGGTCGGGGTCCGGCAGGTCGCGCGTGTAGAGGTGCTGGCGGAACGTTTCCTCGTCCAAAGGCAAGCTGCCGTTGCCAGCCCGCTCTTCCAGCAAAGAGCGGACGGCGTCCAGCAGTTCGGCGCGCGAGCCATAGTTGAGGGCCAGCGTGAGCCGGAGCCCAGTGTTGCGCCGCGTCTTCTCAAGCGCCGTTTGCAGGTCGCGCTGCACGGGCAGGGGCAACTCGCCAATGCGCCCGATTACGCCCAGCCGGATGCGCTGCCTGTTCAGCTCGGCAATTTCTTTCTTCAGGTACTCGCGCAGCAAACCCATCAGGAGTTCGACTTCTGCGTGTGGACGCTTCCAGTTCTCAACCGAGAAGGCGTAGAGGGTGAGATAAGGTACTCCCAAGCGGGCGCACGCCTCGATTGCCTGGCGCACGGCGCGAATGCCGGCCCGGTGACCGGCAATGCGGGGCAGGTGCCGCCTCCGCGCCCAGCGTCCGTTTCCATCCATGATGATGGCAATGTGCTGGGGCAGCGCCGCGAGGTCAATGTGGGCCAGCAGTTGTTCTTCGGAAAGCTGGGATTTCACGGTAAGCCTGGGCGAGACGGGCATTCCAACGCCACCAAGCTACCACAGGCGCGCGCTGGATCGCAAGGCGTCTGGTACAGCCTCCGAACATCGTATCCCCCCTGTGGGGTAAAATGTCTCATTTTGGGAGAAGAAGGGAAGTGGGAGGCCCTGCTTCTGTCTTTCGCCCCCGGCGCCCTGGAACGCCTCTGGCACGCTCCGGCCTGATCCAAAAAGTATCAGCGCCAGCAGGACTTGGCCGCCCTCTCACCCCTTGGCGGTCTTTCAGCCAATCTCGGCCGACACCCAGGACCTCGACGCTATTCCCCACTACTGGCCTCAGGCCCAGCGTGCCAGATACCGCCCGTAAGGTCCGCAGCGCCTGCTTCGCCGCCCGTATTCAGTCTCATCTGGCCCGTGACGGCGTCCAACTCCGCCACCTCGCTGGGCAGGACCAGGGGGGATACGATCTGCCTAGGCACCCCTGGTTCGCAAGGCGTCCGGCTTTTAGGTGAAAAGCCTTTGGGCCTCAGTGGACAGTGAAGGGTCTAGGCGTGAAAGAAAGGATAAGAACGACTGCGGCCAAGGCAGCAAGGCACTTCCTCCCGCGGTCGAGCGGGGGTGAGGCGGCTGCAAAACTGGGATGGCGCAAGCCGATGATCAAGAGCACGACACTCCATACTATCCAGCCGGCCCAGCAGAAGATCCCAAGGGGAAGCAGAGCGGCGAAGGCGCTGCGGGAGATGGCCCGGTGGCGGTCGCCCCAGCAGGCATAGAGGATATGGCCGCCATCGAGCTGGCCCATGGGAAGGAGGTTCAAAGCAGTGGCGAACAGCCCGACCCAGGCGGCGCAGCCGACGGGGCTGAGCAGAACTTCTCGGCCTTGAAGGTCGGGGCGCAGCCAGCGCGTGATCAAGGTCAAGGCTAGCGGGCGGCCGAGGGTGATCGTGTTGGCGGGGATTCCCACTGCGGCAGCGCGCGAACCGAGCGTGCCCCACACCAGGGCGGGCAGAGCGGCGGCGAAACCGGCAAGGGGTCCAGCCACCCCGACGTCGAACAGTTGGCGGCGCGAAGTCAGCGGCGAGCGGATGCGAATAAAGGCACCCAGCGTCCCGATCAAGGTAGGAGCAGGCAGAAAGTAGGGGTAGGTGGCGCGGATGCCATAGTGCCGGCAAGCCATGTAGTGGCCGAGCTCGTGGGCCAGCAGAATCGCGAGCAGGGTAAGGGAGAACGGCAGCCCCGCCAGACCTGCTTTCAACAGCAAGGCCGGATGGCGTAGCCAGTCCGCGGGCCAGGAGAGAGTCAGCGCGAGGTCAAATAGCGGTCGCTGGCGGGCGTAGTTGGCGGCAATTTGTGCGCCGACAAGCGTCGTTGTGCATGCCGTCAGCAGGAGGAGCAGGAGGTGAAAAGGCAGGGGGCGAGTCCAGGCAGGCCAGCACACCTGGCGGCGCCGCCGTTCACTTTGGCCGGACGGTCGCTCGGCGCCGGCCTCGGAGGATGCGGCCGCGGCGCCCGGATTCGGCACCATAGTGCTCCTCTCACCCAGGGCGTTTCCCCAACGAAGGTAACTGCCGTCCGCCATCGTTTCTCGTCGGCCGCTTGCAAAAGGCTACCCTCATTCTCGCCGTTTTAGGCCTTGTTTGTGAATCCCTTTTCGATAAAGCGAAAGTGACGAGCGCAAGCCACGGCCGCCGCGGAGAGTCACGGCGCGCCTTCCCCGTCGTTCAAGTCCGTGCATCTAAACGAAGAATCGCCTTGGCAATCGTCTGCAGCTGCATGAACGACGTGCCCTCGTAAATCTTGCCGATCTTCGAATCGCGCAGGTATTTCTCGACGGGATAGTCCTTTGTGAAACCGTAGCCGCCAAAGACCTCCACCGCTTCCGAGGCCACGCGCTCGGCCACCTGGGAGGAAAAGTATTTCGCCATCGCTGCCTCTTTGAGGAAGGGCCGGCCGGCGTCCTTGAGGCGCGCAGCGTTGTAAACCATCAGGCGTGCGGCCTCGACGTCCGTGGCCAGCTGCGCCAGTTGAAACTGGATGGCTTGGAACTCGGCAATGGGTCTGCCGAACTGGCGGCGCTCCTGAGCATAGCGGACGGCGTGTTCGAGCGCCCCGCGCGCCACCCCGAGCATCTGCGCGCCGATGCCGATGCGCCCTTCATTCAGGGTTTCGATGGCCACCTTGTAGCCCTTGCCCACTTCCCCAAGAACGTTTGCTTTAGGCACCCGGCAATCTTCGAGGATCAGCTCGCAGGTCGAGGAGGCGCGGATGCCCAGCTTGTCTTCCTTCTTGCCCACGCTGAATCCCGGCGTCTCGCGCTCAATGATGAAGGCGGTGATGCCCTTATAGCCTAGCTCGCGGTTGATCGTGGCAAACAGGATGAAGAGCCCGGCCTCCTGGGCATTGGTGATCCACAGCTTGCGCCCATTGAGGACAAAGTGGTCGCCCTCCTCACTCGCGCGGGTTTCCAGTGCGAAAGCGTCGCTGCCCGAGGCGGGCTCGGAGAGCGCGTAGGCGCCGACCGTGTCGCGGCAGAGGCGCGGCAGAAAAGCCTTCTTCTGCGCCTCCGTTCCCCAGCGCATCAGGGCGTTGGACACCAATGTGTTTTGGACGTCGATCACCACTCCCGCCGAAGCGTCAACACGCGAGAACTCCTCAACCGCCAGCACGGCCATAAAGAACGTCCCGCCACTGCCGCCATAGGCTTCGGGAACTTCGATGCCCATGTACCCTTGGGCGAAAAATTTGCGGATAAGCTCCTGATCAAAGATGCCCGCACGGTCCATTTCCTCGACGTGCGGCCCGATTTCCTTGGTGGCAAACTCACGCGCGGCGGCTTGAAACATCTGCTCTTCTTCGCTCAGCACGGTCAGCGGCCGCGCAGGAGCACTTTCGCCAGTGGCTGATGCACTCATCGGAGCTCTCCTAGGCTTGGAGATAGGGCGGCGCTACCGGGGCACGCGGCGCAAAGCCATCAACGTAAGGTCGTCACTGCGGCGCGCTCCGGCCAGGAATTGTTCCAGCTCGCCGAGGCAGGCCCGCACCAGCTCCGCCGGCGGAAGGTCCCGATACCGCCTGACACAATCAGCCAGGCGGCGTTCGCCGAATTCCTCGTCTGCGCCAGACCGCGCCTCGGACGCCCCGTCGGTGTAGATAAACAGCGTGTCGCCCGGCATCAGCTTTGCGCGGCGCATCGCGTAGCTGCCCTCGCAGAACATCCCTACCGGCACACCGGTAGGCTCCAGCCGGGCCACTTGCCCTTCCTGCACGAGGAGGGGCGGACAGTGGCCCGCGTTGCAGAACTCGATGCTGCCGTCGCCCAGGACGCGAAGGCAGACCAGCGTGGCGAAGTACGTGGAGAGCGTGCTCTCACAGAACAGGCGGCTGGCGCGCTCGACCAGCTGGTCAACGGGCAGGCCAACGGCAATCAGCGTGCGAAAGATCGCGTGCAAGTGTGACATCAGCATCGACGCGGTGATGCCCTTGCCCGCCGCGTCCCCGACGATGAGGAAGGCTTCATCGCCGCGCACCACCACGTCACAGTAATCGCCGCTGACGGCGCCCAGGGGAGCGTAATGGTAGGCCGCTTCCCAGCCGTCGAAGCGCCATTGCGGTGGAGGTAGCAGATCGCGCTGCATGCGCGCCGCTGTCTCCAGATCCTGCTCGAGGGCGCTGCGCTCGGCTGGCGTCAGGTGGTCGAGGCAGTAGCGCACCAGCGGATCGCTGGCCAGCCGCTCGGCCTCAATCGATTCGTGGCAGGCCTCGCAAAGGCCGTAGGTCCCACGGTCCATCCGCTCGAGCGCCGAGTCGATCTCTTTCAGGAGCCGGCGGAGCCCAGGGTCTTCTGGAGACACACCGACCACCGAATCGAGCCGCCGCTTTCGCTCGACTAACTGGCGGCGAACAAAGCCGTCCGTCAGCATCTCCATGTCCCTAGCTCCGGCGTGAATTCTGCCAGGTTAGCGAAAAAAGGGGCAAAGGCTATCCGCTTTTGGGCACCAAACCCGCGATACGACGTCCGGGCCGCAGAGCGGGACGCCCGCTCAATCGCCACTGAACCTGACCACAAGCTGCTTCCGCCCTACTTTAAACGCCACTACGGAGACTTTCCCAGCGTCGCCATCGTGATCGGGTTCGACCACAAACGCCGGGTCGCGGACCCGTTGCCACTGTGGGTACCTCAAGTCGCCCCGTGCCATGTAGACCGCACCCGCCTTGATCTGCCGCTGCGCTTCACTCTTGGAGCGGCACAGGTTCAAACGGACCAGCCAGTCGTCCAGTCGCCTGCCCGGCTGCAGACGACAGGTGTGCACCGGCGCATTGGGGTCTAATCCCCTGTCCTGAAACTTGACCTCCCAAGCCCGCTGCGCCTGGGCCGCCGCGCTCTCGCCATGAAAGTCGGCCACGATGCGCCTGGCCAGGGCCTTCTTGGCCTCGAGCGGGTGGATCCTGTCAGCGGCGACCGCTCGCTTCAGTTCCTCAACTTGGAGGGCTGTCATGTCCGTGAGGAGCAGATAGTAACGCCACATCAGCTCGTCGGAGATCGACAGGATCTTGCCGAAGATCTCGTCCGGCGGCTCAGTGATGCCCACATAGTTACCGAGCGACTTGGACATTTTCTGAACGCCGTCCAAACCCTCGAGCAGGGGCATGGTCATGATGACCTGCGGCTCCTGGCCGTATTCCTGTTGTAGGGTGCGGCCGACCAGGAGGTTGAACTTCTGGTCCGTGCCACCCAGCTCGACATCGGCCTGGAGCGCCACCGAGTCGTAGCCCATGACCAGGGGATAGATGAATTCGTGCAAGGCCAAGGGCTGGCGGTCCTTCATGCGCTTGGCGAAGTCGTCACGCTCGAGCAGGCGGGCGACGGTGTACTTGGAGCAGAGCGTCACCCAGTCGCGGCTGGTGAGCTGGTCGAGCCAGCGGCTGTTGAAGTCGACGACCGTCTTCTCCGGGTCGAGGATCTTGAAGACCTGGGTCTTGTAGGTCTCGGCGTTGGCAGCCACCTCTTCCGGCGTCATGGCCGGGCGGGTGGTGTTGCGGCCGGAGGGATCGCCAATCAGGCCGGTGAAGTCACCGATGAGGAAGATCACCGTGTGGCCAAGGTCTTGAAAATGCTTCAGCTTCCGGATTAGCACGGTGTGGCCCAGGTGCAGGTCCGGAGCCGTCGGATCGAATCCCGCCTTCACGCGGAGCGGCCGGCCAGTGCGGACGGAGCGTTCGAGCTTAGCGCGCAACTCCTCGGGGCGGATCACTTCCTCCGCGCCCTTGGTCAGGTAGGCGAGCTGCTCGTCAAGCGTCATGGCGAGGCCGGAGAGAGGGGTCATGAGACTGGGGCCGAACTAGGAGTTTAGCATTGCCAGTGGGAGTGGAAAACTCACGCTTCGCCCACGCCAACGAGGCCTTAGCGGCTCCCCGCAGGCAGCAGCACGTTGGCCAAGGGAAAGGCCAGGCCGTACGCGGGCGGTGCCAGTGGGCGCTGAAAAACCGCCTGGCTAGCCTCATCGCGCACCGTGAAAGGGCGAGCCTCCGAGACCACCATTGCCAGCTTGGGCCCCTGGGGATACCCAACCTGGTCTACCTTGATCTCTGCCGCCGGCGGACTGCTCCGAGCGGAGAGTAACGCCAAGCAAAGCGAAATGACGAATGGATAGCCCATGGACCGTGCTGGTATTCTGGCGCTTCCGTTCCAAGGCCTGCGGGTTTTAGAGCAGCTTATATCCGAGAAAGAGCAGGGTACTAGCGAGAATGGGACGCAGCGCGCGTTCGGGAAATACCGCACTCATGCGACTTCCCAGCCAGACTCCGGGTACCGAACCCAGGAGCAGTGCAGCGAGCAGGCGAAAGTCAATACTGCCGAGGCCGAGGTGTCCTAAAGCGGAAACACCGACCAGGAGCAGCGCATTGACAATATCTGATCCCACGATGCGTCGCAGCGGCACTGCCGGGTAAATGAGTACCAGGCAGGCTACGATCAGGCTTCCACTCCCCACCGACGTGAGGCTTACCAGGAAACCGACGACGGCCGCCACGGCGGTAGTCAACCAGGCAGGCGGGGCAAAATTACGCGGCGATCCGCCTGTCGAGGTCCCCCGGCGCTCCGCCAGCACGGACCGCAGGAACAAAACGAGGGCGACCATGATCAGTGCCACGCCCAGGATGCGCACCACCATATGGTCCATGGCGGCCAGGCCTAGCCGGCGCAGGTGGGCGAGCAACGCGATACCGGCCAGTGCCCCGGGAATGCTTCCTGTGGCCAAACGCTTGACGATCGCCGGATCTACGGTCTTCTGCCGATAGTGAACGAGGGCTCCGACACTCTTGGTCAGCGCGCCCCATACCAGGTCGGTGCCCACCGCAACGGTGGGCCGGGCCCAGCCTAGAAGAATCAGCAGCGGCGTCATGATCGCGCCGCCACCCATGCTGGTGAGCCCCACTAGAAGGCCCACGACCAAGCCGGCGATGGACACCTTCAGGTCCATAAACGGGAAATTATAAGATATTCTCAATCAACTTGATATACTTTTCAAGGAAGCCTGGCCTTCGGCAGCTTTCAGAATGAATAGCTAAAGAAGGCGTAAGGATAACTGTAGGGGTGGCCTGGTGTAGTCTTCTTGAGAAAAGTCCCTGGAAGGAGATAGCCAAATCCAGAACCCGCGCTCGCCCGGTAGGAGAAGGTGTAAACTGTCTGGACATCGACCTCCTGACCCAGGTATCGACCCGCCGAGCCGTTAACAGCTCGGGCCACCAGCACTCCAGCGGCGTTGTAGAAACCATCGTGGGTGTCGGCCAGCCAGAAGGATTGATAGCTGAACGCTGCCAGCCACTTGGAGGTGGGCCGCAGCTCGAGGCGGGAGCGAACGTGGTTCAAATTCTTCCAGCCTACCTGATCCGTGAGCCCATACTTGTCGTGGTTGGTGGGGTAGAGCTGATCGAAAGTGCCGCGGCGTTTGTCGGTCGGATTGCGATCGCCGGAAGCATGATTGAACTCAGTGACGATTCTCGGCTTGGCCCGGGCACGGGCCAGGGTGTAAGCCGCCAGCCAATGACCTGCCCAGGCGCGGATGGTATCGCTGCCCAGTGATCCTGCCTGCAGGGCCATTTCCGTGGCGTAATCGAAGTGGGCGGGGAGCGTGCCGACCCAGCGCAGTCCCGCCGTAGCGAAATCCAGCTGGCCATAGGTCTTGCTCTCCGTCAGCATATGGGGAGCGCGCCGCCAGAACAAATAAGGTTGCAGGTTTGCTGAAGGAATGAGCCGTTCAAGGGTGCCGTAAAGGCCATAGAGGTTGTTTCCGGCGGTGCTTTGGTCAAACTGGCGGTTGCGCTGGATCACTACGGAGGCGGCGAACGCGTCCAGCCGGTATCCCGGCCGGTGCAAAGTGGCGCGGACGGCGTCGAAGCTGCGCGCCGTGTTCAGCCAGTCCGCGCTGCCTACCAGGCGCTGCTCGCCGAAATTCAGTTCCTGTCGGCCCAGGCGAATGGCCAGCGTCCTCTTTTCGGTGTCCCCCACTTCGAGATAACCCAGGCGCAAGTCCATCACGTCTTCGTAGGGCGGCGCAGCCGGGGACTGATTCTTGCCCCATGCGCGCGCGTCCTGCGCCTGGACCACGACCTTCAGCCACTCCCGGGGCTGGAGGTTCACATTCATGCGGATTCGATTTAGGAAGTAGGCGTCGTTGTTGCCCAGCTTCAACCCTCCACCCGTGAAGCCTTCCGGACGAGCGCGGTACTCGCCGCTGAATTGCAGCCAGCGCGGCAGGTGCTTGTTCAACTGGTCCAGCGGAGAAGGGGCTGCCTGCGGTGCCGGGTCCTGTACGGTGCTGGCGTCGGCGGGTTGCGGCGCGCGGCTAGCTGCTAGGGAAACGGCCTGCTGGGCTTTCACCGCGCCGTTGACGGAAAGGAGACCTACGGCGACAGCCAGCGCCGATGGAAGAGTTCCGCGATTCAAAATCCGCTCCCTCCTATCGTGGCCGAACGTTGCGAATGGGTTCGCCCAGGCCTGCCGTCTCAATCCGAGGGGGTCACCATAACGGCGGGCGCCTTCGGTGCTGCTCCAGCGGATTCTGCCGGCTCGCGCTCGGCCGCGTACGTGGCGTACAGAGCTATTCCCGTGAACAACGCTCCCGAGATCACATTGCCCAGAGTCACCGGAACCTGGTTCCACCACCACCAGGCTTTCAGCGAAACGGACGCACCCAGCAGCATGCCGGCGGGAATGGCGAACATGTTGACGATCGAGTGCTCGTAGCCGTGGGCGAAGAAAGTCATGATGGGCAGCCACATGGCTGCGATCTTGCCGATGGCCGAGCGCGAAACCAAGGCCAGCATGGTGGCGATCGTCACCATCCAGTTGCACAGCACACCCTTGATGGCTGCAGTGGACCATCCGCCTAGACCGGCTGCGGCGTAGGCCAGCGTCTTGCGCTGCGCGACCAGGCGGAGTTGGTCGCCGAGCGGACCTCCGTTCGAAGTGCCACACGAGGTGATGGCCAGGTAAAACAGGACAGCGTAGAACAAGCTTCCCAGCAAGTTACCCGCGTACACCCAAGCCCAATTGCGCAGCAAGGAAGCGACGCGCACCTCACCGGCGACCAGGCCCGCAGGCAGCAAGGCGAAGTTCCCGGTGGCCAGTTCGAAACCGAGCAGGACGAGCATCACGAATCCCACAGGAAACAAGGCCGCCGCGAGCACGGGAGGCAGCCCTTGCGCGAGGATGACCATCGCCAAGGAGGTGGCATAACCGAGCAAGACGCCAGCGAGAGCTCCGCGCAGCACGAGGTCGCGCGCTGGCAGCGAAGCCTTTCTTCTGGCTGCTGCGATCGCCTCGCTGACCACCTCGCGTGGATTCACATAGTCCATGGCAGTGTGCAGCCTCCTCGCAGCGATCCTTGCCTGCGCGTCCACTCGGGCTAGCCTGGGCGCATGCCAGCATCAGGCTATGCCCCTCTGCGCATCGAGTCAAAATGAAAAGGTCTATGGCCGCTAGACGGTTTTTTTATTCCCTGCGGAGCTCGGGTGGCTGGCAACGATAAGCGATAAGCTCGCCGGGCTCTTCCCGCCTCATCATCCGGAGCGGGGGAGGTTGATGGAACCTTCGGGTTCGTTGGCCGGGGAAGAATCAAGGACACTGGGACGCGCATACTCGCGGATCATCTGCGCGAGCTCCTCGGCGCGGATGGGTTTCGAGAGGTAATTATCCATTCCTGCCGCCAGGCAGAGCTCGCGATCGCCTTTCATGGCGTGGGCCGTCATGGCGATGATGGGTACGTGGCCGCCCTGCTGCTTTTCTCGCTGTCGGATAGCGGCGGTCGCTTCGAACCCGTCCATCTCGGGCATCTGGACATCCATCAGTACCAAGTCGAAGGGCTCGCGGTCGAGCGCGGCCAGCGCCTCGCGTCCGTTGGCCGCTACCGTTACGCTGTGTCCCTGCTTCTCGATCAGGCGGACGGCCAGCTTCTGATTCACCGGATTGTCCTCGGCCAGAAGAATGCGCAGGGTGCGGCGCGTTTCGCGAAGCAAGTGGCGGGTCACAAGCGAGGCACGCGCGGCTTCCGGTTGCGCACCGAGTACGCGCAGGATAGCCTCGAGGAGCTCGGATTGGGCCACGGGTTTGATGAGGTAAGCGGCAACGCCCAGCTCGCGGCAGCGCGCGGCGTCACCTCGCTGCCCCGAGGAAGTAAGCAGCATGATGGTGGCGGCGGCCAGCTGCGGCCGCGCCTTGATACGCTCCGCCAGGCCAAAGCCGTCCAGGCCGGGCATGCGGGCGTCGGCGATGATCAGCGGGAAGGGCTCGCCCGCGGCCAGGGCTTGCTCGAGAACTTCGAGTGCTTCCTGGCCGTCCCTTGTGAGGGTCACCCGCATTCCCCAGGGTGAGAGCATCAGTTCGAGCGCTTGGCAATTGGTCGGATTATCGTCCACCACCAGGACGCGCAGACCTTGAAGGCGAGTAGTGTCCATGGGCGCATCCGGCAGTGCCGCCGACCGCCCGGGCTTGGCGGTGATGGTGAAGTGGAACGTGCTTCCCTTGCCAGGTTCGCTCTCCAGCCACATACGGCCGCCCATCATACTCACCAAGCGCGTGCTGATGGAAAGGCCCAGGCCGGTACCGCCGTAGCGCCGCGCCGTCGAGGCATCCGCCTGGGCGAACGGATCAAAGATCAGCGCCTGCTTCTCCTTGGGAATGCCGATGCCCGTATCGGAGACGGCAAAATGAAGCTGCAGCGCGTTGCCGTTGGACGGCTGACACGCCACTCTGACAGTAACCTCGCCGCGCTCGGTGAACTTGACGGCGTTGCCCACCAGGTTGATAAGAACCTGCCGCAGGCGCGCGGGATCGCCCTCCACCCACTGCGGCACGCCACGGTCAATCTCGCAGTTCAGCTCCAGGTTCTTTTCGTGTGCCCGCAGCGCCAGGCTCTTCACCGCCTGGCTCACCGCGTCATGCAGGTTGAACTCAATGGACTCTAGGTCCAGCTTGCCGGCTTCGATCTTGGAGAAGTCGAGGACATCGTTGATGATGGCTAACAAGGAATCGGCCGAAGTTTTGACCATCGTCAAGTAGTCGCGCTGCTCCGGCGTAAGCTCCGTATCCAGCGCCAGCTCCGTCATGCCCAGGATGCCATTCATCGGTGTGCGAATCTCGTGGCTCATATTGGCCAGAAATTCGCTCTTGGCGCGGCTCGCCGCCTCCGCGGCCTCCTTGGCCGCCTCGAGCATGGCCTGCGCCCGTTTGGATTCGCGGATGTCTCGCGCCGCGCAGGCCAAGCAAAGCGGCTCTTGAGTTTTCGGCCGCCGAATGAGGAAAGTGTTGACCGCCACATCGATGAGCTCGCCGCTGTGGAAGTGGCGCAAGCGCATTTCGCCCTCCCAGCGGCCGGCCTGCAGCACCGCCGGCAGGATCTGATGGCGGAAGTTCAGAAGATCTTCGGGCGCCAAGTAATCGGGTATGCTGGTGCGCCTTGCGTGTGGGAGGTCGTCCACTCCCACCAGGTGCCGGCCAGCGGGGTTGAGGTAAAGGACGTGGCCGTCCAGCGTCGCCATGCCAACAAAGTCAGCGGAGTTCTCCACCAATTCGACGAACTTTTGCTGCTCCTCCTCACTGGCACGCAGCGCTCGCTCAATGCTCTCACGCCGCTCGATATCCTGCCGCAGCTCCCGGGTGCGTTCGGCGACAACGGCCATCAACTCCTGCTCCCGCTTCTGCAGCCGCCGCACGCGAACGCGGTGGCCGCTGGCCACGCCCAGCGCCAGCCCTACCAGGCAAAGACCGTAGAAAGGGTACGTCTGGTAGAAGTGGGGTCGCAGCGTGAAACCCCACGACGCTGGCTGAGGATTCCACACCCCTTCGGCATTCGCCGCCGTCACCTCGAAGCGGTAGCGGCCCGGAGGAATGTTGGTGAAGTAGGCGGTACGGCGTGGCCCGGCGTCTATCCAGTCCGGGTCGAAGCCGCGCAGACGGTAACGGAAGCGCAAGGCGCGAGGAGCCAGGCTGTCAAACGCGGTGTAGTGAAATTCGAGGTCCACCCGGCCGGGCCCAATACGCATCGGGACCTCCGTCCTGATGGGGAGGCCATTGACCCGAACCTCCTCGAGGACTATCGCGGGCGGTGTGCGGTCTGGCTGGATGCGCGCCGGATCGACCCGGACCACGCCCGCTAGGTTTGAGAACAGCAGGCAGCCGTTGCGCATCTTCCACGCGGCCGGCTGGGCTCCGCCGTTGAATTCGTTGTTCTTCAGGCCGTCTTCCACGGTGTAGTGGACGCAATTTAGGCTGCGGACTTGGCCAGCAGCGAACGCATTGAGTTCCTCACGACTGACTCGAAAGAGGCCCTTGTTGCAGCTCATCCAGAGGCGCCCCTCGGCATCCTCGAGGATTGCCCAGATGACATCGTTGAACAGGCCGTCCCAGGTGGTATAGCGGGTGAACAGACCGTCCTCGAGTCGCAGGAGGCCCTCGCCGTACGTACCGAACCAGAGGATGCCGTCTGCGTCTTCGTAGATTGCAGTGATGCCCGCTTGGCCGGCGGAAGTGGGGACGGCGGTGAAGCGGCCATTTTGCAATACGCCCAGACCATTGTCTGTTCCTACCCACACGTCACCCTGACGATCCTCGTGGAGAGACCAAACGGCCGCGCTGGGCACCCCATCCTGGACGTCATAGCGGATGAAGTGCCCACCCTCGAACCGATCCAAACCACGCTGGGTGCCGATCCACAATCGCCGCTCGTGATCTTCGTAGATGGTCCGGATCGAGTCGCTGGAGAGCCCGTCCCGAATGGTGTAGACGGTGGTCTTGCCCTGCTGCCGACGCACCAAGCCGCCGTCGGTGCCGACCCACAGAGTGCCAGTGCTATCCTGCCACACTGAAAGGATGACGTTGCTGGGCAGGCCGTCGCGGGTCGTGTAGGAGGTGAGCGTGCCGCCAGCTAGCCGGTGGAGGCCATCGTCGGCGCCCGCCCACACCGCGCCCGTGCGGTCTTCAAGCACTGACCTCACTATGGGAATGTCGTAAGTTTCGAAGGCCGTGGTTTTAAGCTGCGTTAGTCCCCCGCCATCCGTGCCCACCCATAAGATTCCCCGGCGATCTCCCGTAATGCACCAGATGATGTTGCTCGAAAGCCCGGGCTTGCTCGAATAGGCCTGAAGCAGGCCGTGGCGCAATCGGTACAAACCAGCTCCGCGCGTGCCGAGCCACAAAGCACCCTCGTTGTCCTTAAAGATCGCGGTCACCGGCGCATGGGGCAGTCTTTCGCGCGCGCCAAATATTGCGATCTGGCCGTGGTCCAGATGTACAAGCTCGCCGTTGGTGCCTAGCCATAAGCCTCCCTGGCAATCTGTGTAGACGGTTTGCACCATCGAAGAAGCCAGGGAATGAGGGAGCGGGTAGGCGCTGATCTTGCCAGCGCGGTAAAAGGCCAGCCCTCGGTCCGTACCGATCCACAAAGTTCCGTCGCGGTCCTCGGCCAGCGAGGTTACCGAATTAGTGGGTAGGCCGTCCTTGCTGGTGTAAGTCGTGAACCGACGTTCATGGAACAGGCTCAACCCGGAGGGCGTGCCCGCCCACAAGCGGCCTTGCGAGTCGACCACCAACGCGCCGACGGTGTTGTCCGCCAGGCCGTCGGCCGTGGTGTAGGTGGTAGCCTGGCCATGATCGAAGCGCGCTAGACCCCCGCCCATGGTCCCGAGCCAGAGCGCTCCGTCCTTGTCCTCGGCGAGAGCCCGCACATCATTGTGCTTCAGCCCCGCAGTATTGCTCCGGTCAAAGACCGTGAACTTGACCCCGTCGAAGCGCACCAACCCTTCCTGGGTACCCAACCACAGGTAGCCATCGCGTGCTTGAACGATGGCCCCGACAGAGTTCTGCGGCAGGCCCTCTTGGGCGGTCCAGGTCTGTTGCACAAAGCCGGTGATAACGGTTGAGTCGTTGCCGCAAGCGGGGATGGCCAGCAACATGGCAGCGGCCACGAAGCCCCGCCCCGTGCTTACACCTCCACCGGCCGGCCTTCGGCGGAAGGCCGCGAAAGAGCGCCTTGCTAGCGTAGGATTCATTGAGTAGAGGGATGAAGCTCGATCAGCACGGTCTTATTAAACGCCAGGCGGTTAGCCTTCGCCTGGCCCGTTGCCCTTTCAAGGCGTTGTAAAGAAACCTCTCCCGATGTTTAACCAACCCACTCATTTTAAATGACGTAGACATTTAGACTTCAATCCATATCGACCGGACCGCTTATCCAGCCACTCCGCTACGTGCGTTACGCATTGACTTACGGAGCGAATCGAGAGCTTCCCTTTCAGTCGAGGCGAGGAACCGGTGGAGCCTGACGGCCGTTTGGAACGGCGGGGAGCCTCCCCTGCGGGGTCTTGCGGGAAGCACGAGCTGGACTAGCCTGGACATCGAAGTTCGGGCGGTCGTTTACTTCGAAGTATAGACCCTATTAAATAAATCGTCAAATCTCCTTCCGCGTCGCAGTTCCGTGGTCGCACGAAGGGCAGGTGGCAGCCTGTTTTGCCGCCGCCTTCCAACCCGCACCCTGATTTTTCAACAACATATCCGGTTCCTTTCGTCAAATAAACATTTGCCGGCGTCGGACAGCCGGCTTGCGCGAGGTCCTGTCGGGAAGGTTCGCGATCTTGTAAGTGGCTCGCCAACCATACAAGGGTGCGGCGGGAGAGGAAGGCTTACAATCCCCACATTGTTGACGGGCAGCGCGGCCGCTGGGTACCCGTAGTCGCTGCGGTGCCGCCGTGAGCAGAGAGGCGAGAGTGCCGCCGACCGCCAGCGCCGGGAGGCTGAGGACTCAAGGCGCACGAGCCTGGCTAACCTGGGGGCAAGGTAAGCGTGTGGTGTCCGCGCCGGCGGCTGCGGGGGATTATCGGCTGGGCAGTTGTGGGCGTCCGGCGTTCAGCCAGGCCGTATACCAGTAGGAACCCGTGTCGCGGGCTGCCTTGCTAATAAGGCGGGCGGCCTGCGATCCAATCTGGTTATAGAAGCGGTCAAAGTAGTCATCGTTGTATCCCGCCAGACCTTCGCGGGCGCGGCGGTCCGCCAGGATGACTTGGTCGACCCAGCTGTTGGACTCGAGGACGATGCGGAAGGCGTACTCCGTGGGGTCATCAATCTTCACGGCATCGTCGGGCCGGGACATGAAGAAGTGGGCGTAGCGGTCCACCAGAACGGTGCCATAGCGTTCCGCCAAGCCTTTCTGTTCGGTGAGCTGGCCATCAAAGTTCTCCGTGGTATGCAGAGGGTCGTTGGCGTCGGCGACGTAGTAGCCGAGCGCGGCGGCGTCCAGCTTAGTCTGCTCCCAATTCCCTTCGCGCAGGGCCAACGTAAGCCGGTAGCTGAACTCGCCAATCTGCCAGGGCAGTGTGCCGTTGTGGCTGACGCGCCCCGAACCAAACTTTTCGTTGGCCGCCTTGTAGGCGTGAGGCAGGTTGAGGTAGGGAAAGCGGCCGTACTTGTCCAGGAAGATGTAGTGCCGCATGCGTTCGTAGCGGTCTTTCTTCATCCATTCGTCGGGATCGTTGGCGTGTTCGACCAGGAACTGGCGGTTGGCTTCGAAGAAAGGGCGGATCTCGGG
>CADDZE010000031.1 GCA_902812465.1 Acidobacteriota bacterium
GAGCCGTATCACGTGACGCTGCGGCTCTCAGTCCTCAACCTGACCAACCAGCAGGCCTTGTACAACTTTCTTTCTACCTTTAGCGGCACTCACGTCGTCGCGCCGCGAACCTGGCAGGCGGAGTTGGTTTCATTCTAGCACATGAGCCGTTGCCAGCATGCTAGGCCTTGGCCCTGAACGTGTCGTGCAGGTTCTGGACGCTCTGCATAACATAGAGCTCGTGCCAGAAACGATTAGGCGTTGGCGTAGAGCAGCCCGCTGTCGTCAACGAGCTGCGGTGCCCCCGAGGAGGGCCTCGGCCGGTCCGATTGCTCGAGGCTCCCGGCCTCTTACAATCCAGCTCAGCGGGCAGAACACCAAGTGTTTCACCATACTTCGACACCGGCGGAGAGTGGCGTCAACTGGCCCAGCGTTCTCAAGTTGGGCAGCGGCTATGCGGACAATTTCCCGGTCATCAGCTTCGGTCCCGCCGTGAACAATCACTACGAGACCTCTCTCGGCAACAACTGGCAAGGCTTCTACGTCGCGAGCAATTTCATCTTGAACGATCAACTCTTCTGGACCCGCGGGCGCCACGCCTTCACTTTCGGCGGCGAATTTCGAGCCATGGAGATCAACAGCCACTCAGGATCCAATGCGCTGAGCTTTAGCTTTTCTCCGAACGCGACGGGCTCTCCTGCCGCGGCGTACGGAAATCAGGTGGGATTTGGCTTTGCGAGCTTCCTCCTCGGCGACGTCAATAATGCATCGGCCACTGTTCCTTTTGACCTGTACGGACGCCGGAAGATCATGAATCTCTTTGCTCAGGATAGTTACAAGGTGACCCCCAGGTTGACGCCAAACCTTGCCCTTCGCTGGAACGCTAACTTTCGCTTCACGAAAAGTATGGCCACTGGGCGAATTTCGACCTGCAGGCGATAGATTCCACGCTCGGAATACCGGGCACGCTGGTTTACTCCAAGAACGGATCGGATAGCTTCGAGAAGAACGAGGATTGGACCCTTTTCGGTCCTGCCGTAGGCGCCGCCTATTCTTTGGGGAGGAAGTGGGTGCTGCGCGGATCGTATGACATCACCTACGTGCCCATCGGTATCCAATTCTGGGAAGGCATTTGTTACGGGTTCGCTCCGCGCTACACCGGTACCAATTCTGTCCCAACTCCCTTCAACTGGGACAGTGGCTACCCGGGCGTGTTGGTGCCTGGAAGCAAGCAGACGGAATTAAGCCCGTATCAGTTCCCCATTGTCAACATCGATCCCAACAGCTTGAAGGCGAGTTATACCCATAATTTTAATTTCGGCGTTCAGTACGAATTGGGCAGAGACACACGGCTGGAGGTTAGTTACGTCGGAAATCGCGGTCGTCGGCTGCCGGATGGCACACTGACGCCTAACGAGGCGACGCCCTCGAAGTTCCTGCCGCTGCTCAACTCGGGACACTTGTACGACTATGTCTGCGACCCAGCATCCGCCGCCGCTGCGGGTGTTCCATACCCCTACCGCGGATTCTGTAGCTACGCCTGGGCGGCCATCGCGCCCTGGCCCCAGGCCGCGTCGGTGACGGCCAACTTCTCTTATCCGGCCCTTTACTTCGTCGGCCGGCCGCTCGCCAAGTCGACCTACAACTCACTGGTCACGGAGGTCGTCAAACGCGCGGGCGCCGGTTGACCTTGGACCTCAGCTATACGCTTTCACGCATCCGCACTGACACGTTTAGCGCGTTCGCTGAAACCTATTACTAGAGTGGCGTGCAAGATCCCACCAACCTGAATGCGGAAGCGCAATCCCTATCGCCGTATGACCAGGAGCACGTGGTCAAGGGTACGTCACTTATGAACTGCCGTTCGGGCGGGCCCGCCGCTTCTTGGCGAGCGCGGGGCGGTTTGCGAATGCGGTTGCCAGCGGCTGGAGAATCTCAGTCCTTCCGCTGTATGCATCAGGTCTTCCCCTCCGGTTCTATTCTTCAAACTACTACGGCTGGCCTGCCTGGGCAGCCGTCTGGGTAAACTACAACCTCTCGGGATATCATAACCGGCTGTTCGACCCCAGCCATTATGTCCTACCCACGCGCGATAATCCCGCTCCGTTTCAAGATCGGGACCTTCCCGCCGGTGTAGCAGTCAATCCTCCTTTCGGTCAGCTAGGAACGGGAAAGCCGCGCATCCCGCAGCTTCGCGGTTTTGGGACGGCCAGCGAGAACGCCGGCCTGATGAAGGATTTCCTATTTGGGGAGGATGACCGCTATCGCCTCTCTTTTCGCGTCGAGTTCTATAACCTGTTCAACCGTCACTAGTTCGCCGACCCTGTGACTGATCTCAGAGCTCCCAGTTCGGATTTGTCCTTGGGCTCGCGAGCTCAGGACGAAAGGGCCAGTTCGCGGCTCGATTCACGTTCTAAAGGGAGACTATCGAGACGGTGGTTATGGCAACGCTCTTGTTGCGTGGGTTGCGCGATAATCGAAGGGCGATGCCCCATCTCACCAGCGTGCCGGCCTTCAGGCTGCCGAGTACGCGGAGACCAGCTTGCATGGCTCGGGCATATTGGCGACGCTCGTAGACCCTGCCCTATCCTGCTAGCGCTTCCGTCAGAGGAAGGGCCGCGGCCCCGTTAAAGCTCCGATGTCCAGTTCAAAAAGGCGTGGCCGGAGACCGTCGTCAGGAAGGCTGAGCGATGCCAGTCGCCCTCACAAAGGGGGCTGCAACATCGCGGAATGTGCTATGCTTGTCGCGTGAGACCTCGGGTGGCCAAAGCCCTGTTTCTGCTCTGGGCGATGTGGTATATTTCCGGCCCCGTTGCTGCCACCATCGACGTCTGGGATTCACCCCGAGAAGAGATACGTGACGTTCAGCGAAACGCTGGCGGTGCCGTTGTACTCTTTGCGGCCGCGGTTTGCATTGGGCTCATGCTGCTTCGGAGATCCAGCGAGCGCTTGCGATTCTTCGCTTCAGTGATTCGCCAGCGTTTGTCACCTCCGGCTCCGCCGCCGCTGGTGGAGCAGCCTGTCCTCGCGCTTATTTCCCTAGCCCTTCGCCTCCGGTTCTGCTTCGGATCTAGAACTTTCCTTTCTTCATACCCTTGTGCTGACTGGACCTGTGCAGTGGGGTCCGCGCGTTGGTCACTATCTTCGTCCTTTCTTTGGACAGCAGGGCTGAACGAGTGAGCCAGACGTTCCCGACCCTGCCCTTCAGCGGATGAGCCAGCCCAAGCGGGGCCGCCCAGCGCCAGGGCTGGTGAACGTCCTGTGTTCGAGCTCTATGTCCCGGCGACGAGCTAGGCAACTTGACTTGGAAGTACCAGGCCCACGCGGGCCGAATGCAGAGGGTCACACACCGGCGGTCGCAGTCGCAATCGCCAAGGACAACGCAGAGAGTGCGGAGGCGAACCAGCACCGCCCGCGCACCATCCTTGATTTCCTGGGAAGGCTGTGATGGACGGAAGAAGCTCAAAGCGATGGTTTCTGCTTGCGTCTTGCCTGTTGAGCTTGGCTCCTTGTGTCTCCCCTCAAGTGGCAGTCCAGCTCGGGGCCAACCGCCTCCTCCCGCTTGAGGAAGTGCCGGATTCTCATGATCTTCGTCCGCTTGCTTCGTCTGAAAATTTGCCGCGGCCGATTGGTGGCCTCACTCCCACCGGCAGACCCTGTGCCGCCGTTGCCCAGGATCCCGCGGCTCATGTGGACGGATCGACGGCACACACCGCTGGCCAGATTTCCTGGAAGCTGTTCGTTGCCAGGGTCCTGCAGGACCAGAAGCAAATCTGGCTTTATCCGCGAAGTCTTGCCCAAGGTGAGCGCTGGTGGCCGGCTGCAGTAGTCGTCCTCGCGACGGCCGGACTCGTGGCCTTAGATGCTCGCGACGTGCGGTACTTCCGGCGTACGCACGCCTTTGCTGAATTCAACCGAGCTCTGAGCTTTAACCATACTGTCGTCGGCATGGCGGCTGTTCCCACGACTGCGTATCTGGTGGGCTGGGTGCGCCGCGATTCTTACTCGCAACAAACGGCCGAGCTCACTGCCGAAGGGCTCGTCGACGCCGGAATACCCGCGCTGGTCCTGAGAGATATAAGCCGCCGGATACCACCCGGATCGATCCCGCCGAATGGCGAATTCGACGATTCCTGGTTCCGAAGCCATAAAGGGCCCTTCTACCTGGGGCCTGGTGGCTTTCCGTCAGGGCACGCTCTGGCGGCGTTCTCGATCGCCACTGTCTTTAGCAAGCGCTACGGCCGGCACCGCTGGGTTCCCTGGGTGGCTTACGGTGGCGCGGCCGCCGTTAGCTTTTCCCGATTGACGCTCCAAGCTCACTTTCCATCCGACGTCTTCGCCGGTGCCACCTTAGGCTACGTCGTTACGCGTCATGTCGTCTTACGAAACCGATAGCAGCACTGGGCGAAGATCGTGGCCGGGAACTACTCGCCCTCGAATGACACCTCTGAGGTCTTTAAGCCCTTTTTGCGGGGCCTTCCTAGGCTTGTTCGCTTTAGCGTTGACCGTTTTAGCGGCAACGACGCGTGCTCAGACGCTGCAGGTGGGTGGCACTGTGGAGGGTATCGTCCAGGATTCGAGCGGGGCTGCCGTCGATGGGGCGGAAGTGGTGCTGACCAATGGTGCCACGGGTCAGACGCGAGTCGCGCACACCGACGAACGAGGTAGCTTCCAGGTCAGCTCGTTACCCGTTGGAACCTACATTCTGAGGGCCCATCATCCCGGATTTGCGGCCCACGTGCAGACCGGCATCCAGTTGTCGATTGCCCAGACTGTACGGCTGACAATCTCGCTGGTCCCGGCAGCTGTGACCTCCCAGGTCAGCGTGACCACGCGGCTGCCTTTGATTGACGCCTCTCAAACCACTTCCACTTTCATCGTCGACACGGAAAGGATTGAGGAACTTCCGGTTAGAACCCGCAATGTGCTGGATTTTGTCCTGCTGGCGCCCAGCGCCGCTTCCTCGGGCACCGTCGCGGCGGGAGCCAGCGCCTCGATCGGATCGAGCGGATTCAGCTTTGGCGGCCTGCGGGCCAGGAGCAACAGCGTTTCCATCGACGGGCTCGATAACAACGACGAGTATGCGGGCACCAGCCGCACCGAGCTCTCTCCGGAAATGGTGCAGGAGTTTCAGGTGGTCAATAACGGCCTCTCGGCGGAGTATGGTGGTGCCTCGGGGGGCTCGATCAACGTCGTAACGCGGGACGGGACAAACGACAGGCATGGGGAAGCGTTCATCTTTGCCCAGACCGGTGTGCTCAATGCTCGCGACGCGGTCGAGAGTCAGCCTTTGAAGCCGCAGCTGGCACGTTACCGAGCAGGCCTATCGAGTGGCGGTCCGCTGATGGAAAACCGAACCTTTTACTACGCCGCCGCCGAGCAGCAAGGCAAGACGGCGCAAGATGCCTCCGACATGGATCCCAGTGCCGTCTCAGCGGTCAATCGCGTTCTGGCGGCTGGGGCGTTTTGGGGAATACCAACCCGCCAACTGACATCCGGTTTGTTTCCGGTCGCCCGTAGCGAAACAGAGGCTTCGGGCAAGCTGAATCATCAGTTCAGCCAATGGCAGTCCTTGATGCTGCGCCATGCCTTTACTAACAATCGGGAAGCTGGAGATGCCTTCAACGCGGATGGCCTGGCGGACGCGAGCGCCCGTGGCTCGAGCTTTACGCGAGATCACGCTCTGGCAGGGTCGCTCGTTTCTTTGTTATACCACATGCCGTAAACGATCTGCGATTCCAGGTGGCGGCGCGGCGGGTCACCCTGCGTACAAACGCCTCTTCTCGACCCGAGATCGATATTGATGGGCTGGCACCCTTCGGCCGGCCGTACGAGGGAAACAGCCGCCGGCGTGAGAATCACTATGAAATTGCTGATACGTTGGCCTTGAGTCGCGGTTCTCATTTCCTCAAGGCCGGAGGGGTAGCGAACCGCGCCCACCTCGCGTCGGATGCCCCGGACGGGTTCGGCGGCATCTACGCCTTTGCCGACCTAGACGATTTTCTGGCTGGCAGGCCTGATTTCTTCCGCCAGGCCTTTGGAGACCCCGACACCGGCTATCAGGTGACCAGCTACGGCGGCTTCTTCCAGGAGCACTGGATCGTGAGCCGAGGCTTCACCGTAGACCTTGGCCTGCGCTACGATTTCGAGCACTTGCCGCAGGGTTTCAATCAAGATACGAACAACCTCAGTCCGCGTGTGGGAATTGCGTATAGCCCTGCTGCCCGGTGGGTTGTGCGGGCTGGCTTCGGTATCCTCTACGACCGATACGTGCTGGCGTATTTGAATCGCGCGATCCAGAAAGATGGTGCGCAAGGGTTCGAGCAGATTGCCTACGGAGCGGCGGCAACGTCTATTTTCCAGCGGACGGCGGGTGGTTCCGCTCGAGAGCCACTGTGGAAAGTTCTGCCTTCTGTGTATCGTGCCGATCCCCACCTAGCCACTGCCTACAGCGAACAGATGAACGTGGAAGCCGAACGCCAGCTTTCCGCCAATACATTCCTCAGCGCCAATTACCTCCGCGTGCGGGGCGTAAAGCTGTCTCCCGGATCCGAAATGTGAACCTTATGACGCCGGTGGTACTGACGCGTGAGAACGCGGACGCCCTAGAGATAACGAACCCCGCGCCGCAACAGCTGGGACGGTACGTGTTTGGCCACGCCGTCTTGATCCGAGATTGGATGCGCTCGAACTGCTGGAGGACTCCGCCAGCTCTAGCTATCAGGGGTTTACTTTCGCGCTGAACCACCGCCTGGCAAACGAAATCGAATTCACCGGTAGCTACACGCTTGCAAGGACGCTCGACGATGCCTCAGACTTCGACGAACAACCGCAAAACCCCTATAGCCTGAGAGAAGATTGGAGCGCCTCGCGCAACAGCCAAACGCAGCGCTTCGTCTTCAGTGGGCTTTTTGAACTTCCCTTCGGACAGGTAGAGACCTTGACAGGGCAAGCAGCAGCCACTTCAGTTCGGCCCAATGCCCGGCGGCTGGAGGGGCTGCTTGCTCATATCGAGTTGGCTCCCATTGTTACGCTGGAAAGCGGCCGCCCCATGAATGCCCTCACCGGGCTCGACTCGAACCGAAGTGGTGCGTATCCGTTCTCCGCGCGCCCCTTGGGCTTCAAGTGCAACAGCCTGGCCACGCCGGGCATAACGAACGTCGACTTGCGCCTGCTCAAGTATTTTCTTTTTGGCAAACACGCGCGCCTCGACTTGGTCGCGGAGTTCTTCAATCTCTTCAACCACACGAACATCGTTCAGATCAATTCTCTTTACGGAAATGAACTTCAACCACTGCCCGGTTTCAGGCAGCCGACACAAGCCCTTAACGCGCGACAGATCCAGTTCTCAGTCGACTTCGAATACTGAGATTTCCTTGCCGGGTCGGTGAAACGGAGGATCAGCGGAGCGCGAGGCCGAGCACGCCGCCGGGAAACGGTCCCCAATGCTAGAATCGACAGCGGGAGTTGTCGAAATCTTCGCCATGCTTGACAAGAGGCTGCGTTCCCGTCCGCGTTCTGGCTGGCCTCTGCTCTTGGGCGCATTACTCACGTCCCTGAGTACCGCGCCAGCTCAGACTGCCAGCGAACTGCCGCGGTTGACCCCCGAGATTGTGGCTCATTGGCAGGCGGCCGAAGATGCGCGGAGGCGCGAGGACTATGTGACGGCGGTGCGCGAATACCGCCAAGTGATCGCGCTCAGCCCCCGCTTCGCTGAGGCGTACCAAAACCTCGGGCTCGTCTATCAACTTGAAGAACGATGGTCTGACGCGATTGCGGCGTTCCTTCAGGCGCTTTCTCTCAAGCGTGACCTGCCGGGAGCCAATCTGTTTCTGGGAATCGACTACTGCCGGAACGGGGAAGCGCATCGTGCCATGCCTTACTTGACTAGGGCCCTCCGGGAGAAGCCTGAGGTGCCCGAAGCGTGGTCCTGGCTGGCTACGGCCCAGGAAATGCAGGGCGAGGTCGCGGCAGAAATTGCAACGCTGCAAAAGGGGCTGTCAATCCACGATCGCGACATCGATCTGTTGTATCTCCTGGGCCATGCCTATGAGGCGCTGGGTAAGCAAGCGGTTGACGCTGCCAGCGCGGTCGATTCGGATTCCGTCAGCCGGGAAGAGTTTTTGGCGGAAACGTACGCGAGTGATGGCTACTGGTCCGAAGCGCTGGCGCATCTGCAGAGTGTACTGGCTCGGGCGCCGGGGCGGATGGGCGTTCACGCCGCTACTGGGGAAGTGCTGCTGCATGCCGGGCGCTTGAGCCGTGCCCTGGAGCAGTTTAACGCCGAACTCCAAATCCATCCTGGCAACCTGAGAGCCCGGGTGCGGCGTGGGGAGATCGAGCTGTTGCAAGGTCTGCTGGATGCGGCTTTGGCTGACTGGTCCGAGGCACTCAGTCAAGATGTGGCCCGCACCGAGGCGATCCTAGGAGTCCGGGAGACGGGATTTGGGGATGCCGGACGGGAACAGCTTCCGGATGCCCTGCGCCAGAAGTTGGACGGGTTGCGGCCTAGCCTCGCTTCGCGGTCCGGGGCCGCCACCGAGCTGGTCCTGGCTTTCATCGCTTCGCAGAATGGCGCCGTGGTACCCGCTCTGCCGAACCTCGCGGAGTCCAGTGCAGTTGCTGGTCCGAGTAGAACCTGCAGTGTTCCAGCGCTCGAGAAGTGGCTCGCCAGCGACGAGCTGGAGCTAGCCGCGCAATGCGGCCCGCGCCTCCTGACGGGGGAATCTCCTTTGCCGTTGCGCGTGGCAACTGCCCATGCCCTGTTGGAGACGTCGCACCCCGACGCAGCGCTGGTCATCCTTGAAGCCGCCCCGCCTGCCCAGGCCCGCTCGCCGGAGCTCCTCTACGAGAAGGCGCGGGCCTACAAGAAAATGGCGCTGGCGGCCTACCTGAGGCTCTATGCCACCGCCCCGGACTCTTACCGCGCCCACCAGTTGAACGGCGATACCCACGCCGCGCGCGGCGAGGACGAGAAGGCCATCGAGGAGTACCAGCTCGCGCTACGCCAGCGGCCCCATCTTCCTAATCTGCACTATGAAACCGGTCGGCTGCTGTGGAAGAACTTTCGCACCGCTGAAGCCCGTCGCGAGTTTCAGGCTGAACTCGAGGTGAACCCGCGCCACGCGGGCGCGCTGATCTCGATGGCGACGATTTACCTTTACGAACATCAGCCCCAAGAAGCGTTGGCGTTGCTCCAGCGGGCGGCGCGCCTCGAACCCGGCAATGCGGATGTTCATCAGTTCCTTGGGGCTGCCCACCTCCAGTTGCAGCAATACGCCATGGCGGTAAAGGAGCTGAAGCTGGCCGCGCCGCACGACGAGGACGGCAAGATCCATTACCAGCTGGCCAAAGCCTACCAGGGCCTGGGACTAAAGCAGCAGGCGGCGCAGGAGTTTGCTACCTCCAGCGCCCTGAATCAACGCTTTCATTCGCGAAATGCGGAGCACGCCGACCGCCTGGCGGCCGCCGAAGCGGCGCTAAGGGAACCGTGAGCTTGGGCTCCAGCCGCGCGTTCAGTTCGATCGCGCGGAGAAGTGCCGCCCGCAACGGTAGGGTTCGATCGGAGCTTAATTTTAAACTGGCGCCCTAGTACTCCGCCTTCACTCGGACGTATTCCCTTGGCCCCAGCCGTATGGGTTGGGAAACCGGTGTACCGTCCGTGGTGAGTTTCAGGGTGCGTCCTTCCGCGGCGGGGATCGTGATCCGAGATGATCGTGGGCTGCCGGTTGGATTGAACAGGATGAAGTTGAGCTCCCGCGGCGGGAATAGACTGGCGTCAAAAATGTCCAGGAGATCCAGGTTCACTAGCATGAGTTCGCGATCGTCCACCGTTCCCAGCGCCTCAAACATCAAGTAGAGCCAGAGGACTTCGCCGGCGCCGTATATTTCCTTTCCCACGCTGCCGGTTTGCCCGCCGAGCTCGAGCGTGCCCAGGTTTTCATAAGGAATGAACAGACACTGCGACTGCTTACCGGACGCCCCGCTGCAGGACTCGAAGAAGTAGAAGTTGTTGCGTCGTTGCTGGTCCATGAACCGCAGCAGCCCCTCCACGACCAAACCGCGGCGCATAATGGCGGTCCAGGGCAGGATTGCTTCCACATTCTCCTTGAACGCCGGGTACAGGATCGACGCGGCGGCTTGCGCCATGCCGCGAATGTCATGAGTCGTCTGGCTGGGGTCGCTGTACCAGTAGAACATCCGCAACTGCTCGTAAAGCAGGTAGCGCGCAATGGTGGGCAGGCCCAACTCCGCCGCGGCTAAGGCACCGAACGCCAGTTCCTGGGGTTCATGAAAGAGCTGGCTAGCGCGCACCGTCGCCATCACTTCGACCGCGCGGCGAGCCTCTTCCCGGTACTTCGCCTCTCCGGTCAGGTGGTGGGCGATCAGTCCGGCCCAGGCGTACAACCCCCCGACGGCGTAGTTTGTGCCTGCTCCCTGTTGTTCGAGCGTATCGGTCCGGTAGTAGATGGGGAAGAGATAGCCGTAGCGCCGGGCTATCTTGATAGCGGTTTCGTAGGCGCTCAGAAAGTGGGTGACTAAGTTCCGAGAGCCTGAGAGTGCGCCAATAAGCGGATATTTGATCAGGCTGTTCTCGAATGGATACCAGGAGTCCGCTACTTCGTTCTCGGGCCGCAGAAAGTCATTACTGATGCTTTGCGCGTCGCCATGATAGAAGAGCGGCATGCTCGCGAGCAGGTGGCGGACGGTCTCCTGGAAGGCGGGATCTGGCTGCACTCGGAGGTAAAGCAGCGACGGCCAGAGGACATCCGTCATGGTCATGAGCTCAAAGTTCTGTCCCGTTTCGTGCCAGAGCTCGGAGGAGGCGCGCACGTACGCGCGCAGGCCCCAGTACCCATTCACCGTGATCAGCGAGGTGTCTCTCTGCTGAAGGTCATTCACGGTGCCGGCAGAGATTTGTTTCCAGCTTGTGGCACACGGTGGCCAATCAAGCTTCTCATCGAAGAGGGGAAGCAAGGCCTCCATCCACCGAGCCACGGCCTGCTGTTCATTCAGTAGGGTGCGCAGAGGGCGCTGCAAAAGCCAGTAAGTGAAGCCGACCTCGCCAGCAGGCAGAAGGTCGCCCGTCGCCTGATCCGCCACCAGGCCGACTCCGAGCGTCTGGTTGCCGTCCTTTTCCAGGCGGGCAACCATCGAGCAGCGGTAGGCGAGAAAGCGGGGAATATTCTGCAGCGACATCCATCCCATGCTGCTGATGTCGAAATACAGCATGGTTTCGACGCCGCGCGTAGCGTCGAGCAAGTAGACCGCAGGCAAGTCGTTCCCCCAGGCACCCAGAGAGTTCCGAGTGGGCTGCTCGAGCAGCACGCGTCTCCAGCTTGCTGACTGCCCCTCCATCATGGTCGAAGAGGAGCTGAGCCACACGATGATCTGCGGCTCGACTCCGGAGTCGTGCTGCAGGCACAGGGGCTGAGGCAGCTCGAGCCGAATCTGGAAGCGGAACCAAGGCTCGGCTTTGCTGATTTCGGCTCGCCACGCGTATTCCACTGACTTGCCGTCACGGCCTCTCCCGTGGCCTTTGCCTTCGGCAGTGATCGCCGATTCTAGTCGCTCCTGCCGCACGACCTCGAGCCCAAAAGATGGACCCGTGATCCATGGAACCTGCGGAAGCGTGGCCGCCGCCCATTTCCCAGCCTGCCGCACGAAGCTGCAAAATCCTGCAAGCCCGCTCAGATTGACAAACTCGACGCGCTGCTCAGGACCTTCGATGGCCAGGGGCTCGAAATTAGAGCCCGCAGCAGCGTCACTGGCATTGGGTTCCGGCCGCCCAGCGTGCGCTACGAGCGCGCCGCTCGCGGCACTGCGGACCAGTATTTGAACGAAGGCACGCCGATCCATTGGTCGCAAAATCATACGACGAGCAAGGGGCTAGGGAGTACCGACAAGTTGAGCGTGTGCACGGGTATAACCACCCCGGGCCGGCCGTCAGCTTTACCGTTCGCCCACGCAGAGCAGGCTTTGCTGTGGCGCACCGGAGCAAACTCAGAAAAAGATGGCGGGGTGGCCGAAGAACAATAATCGGGCTGCACGGCCCGATAGCTCCGGGGAACCCGAAGGTAGTCTCTGCGGAGGACAGCGTAAGCCGTCAGTAGCTGATCTTCAAGCCGAATTGAATAGTTCGCGGACCACTCGCACTTGTCACAGCGCCAAACCCGCAAGAAAAGGGGCCAGGACACCCTGGCGACCCCACTGGCTGGAAGGGGGTTCCAAGGGGAGTGGCAAAAGCTCCGTTCGGCGCTTGGTAAATGTGCCGGTTGAACAGATTGAAGAATTCCGCTCGGAAATCCAGCCTGGCGTTTTCACCGAGCAGGCGTGTCCGCTTCTCGATGACAAAGTCTTCATTGCGGCCTCCCCAAGTACGGGCGTGGTCGAGGGCACGCGGCTCGTCGCCGAAGGTGAAGGGGGCGGGCACTGCAAACGCTGCCGCATTGAAGAAGGGTGTCTCAGCCGGCTGGAAGCTGCCACTCTTGTTGGTCTGCGGGACACCGGGAATCACATTGACGCGGGCGCCCGCACCGGCGACCTGGCATCCGCCAAATAGCACGCCTCCGGCCGTGCCGCTGCACGAGGAATAGACGGCGGTTGGGACACCCGAGCTATAGGTCAGGATGCCGCCGACGGACCAGCCTCCCACCACGCGGTCGAGCGCACTCGTCTGGTTCAGGTAGCGCTTACCGTGGCCCACCGGCAGCTCGTAGAAGAAGCTCGTCACCAGGCTCTGAGGTGTGTCCAGCTGGCTGACGGCCTTTTCCGCCCGCCGGTTGTACGAGTTCTGACCAATAAAGCCACCGGTTCCGGTAAAGCCGGACACACCAGGGCCCAGGGAATCGGCGTCAGTGATGTTCTTCGAAATCGTATAGGAGACGAGCATGCTGAGGCCGGCACTGAAGCGCTTGGTGACCCGGGCCTGCATCGAGTGATAGGTCGAGTTGCCGGTGCGGTCTGGACCAAACGACTGATCCTCGCCGTTGAAGTTGCCGTACATCGGGAAGGGGCGCAGGGCCTGGGCAATTGTAGCCCCGCCGCCCCACAAAGTGGCGAAGCTGGGGAACGGCACCTTGACTCCCGCGGCGATGGCATTGGGACAGGCGCCGTCGGAGAGGCAACTAACGTTCATGCCCAGCTCGCTGCCGAGCGCCAACCAGCGTGGGTCCACCTGGTTGGTGAGGATGTTGTACGCCGGCAGATGCGTGCCTTTCGACCCCACGTAGGCCACGTCCGCGAGCAGATTGGCGGCCACTTGACGCTGTACGTCCAAGTTCCAGGACTGAATGTCGCCAGGCCGCCCAGAGTTGGCGGGCGCCACAATCACACCCCCATTACCGTTCTGGCCATCGGGCGTGAAGGGTCCGGATGGCGGCAGGATGTGAGGCACTCCCTGGTCGATCTGGATAGGGCTGGAGAAATTTTCTTTGTTGAAGAAGCCCAGGCCGTCCTGGTCGGCGAAGGAAGGCTCCTTCAGCGGCTCGTAGAAGATACCGTAGCCGCCACGCAGGACCGTCTTCTCGTCCACCCGGTAGGCAAAGCCCAGACGCGGGCCGAAGGCATGAGTGAAGACATCTTGAGGCCGCTTCTTCCCGTTGCGTCCCGGTCCCTTGCCGAAATAGGTGTAAGCTCCGGGAAGGTTGCCGGCGCCTGGGTTGGGCAGCGAGGGATCAACCACGGAGAACCGGTCGAACGCCTCGGTGGCGGGGATATCGTAGTCGTAGCGCAAACCGTAGTTGAGGGTCAGCCTGGGAGTGAGCTTGTAGGAGTCTTGGGCGTAGAAGGCGAAGTCCTTATAGCGCACGCCGCTGAAGGCACCATAATTCAGAGTGGTCGTGTCAACGAGCCCGAAGAGCGCGCTGGCGATAGCGTTACCTCCCACCCCGCTGGCTGTGCCGGTTGAACTCGTTTCCGGGCTGTTGAAATCAAATTCGCCGGCGGACTGGGTGAGGCGGCGAACATTGAACTGAAGGGCGCGGAGCTCGCCTCCGAACTTCAGGTTGTGCTTCCCCCGCACCCAACTCACAGCGTCGGCGAATTGGAAGACATTGTCCGCGAACTGGGAGTCGCCGCAATTGTTGAGCACGGAGTCGTAGGGCGTGCCATGGAACTTAATGCACGGGAAAGTGGTATTCTGCACTCCCGTCAGTCCGAGCTTAGAGGGCCAGTTCTGGCCAATCCCATTGGAGAGTTCGCCGCGCCACCTCCGGCTGAAGCCCATCAGGAAGTGGTTCAAGACAGAGGGCGTGAAGGTGTAGTCGTCACTGAAGCGCGCGTAGCGGGTGTTTTGCGGCGTTTGCCCGCCAAAGATGGGGCCCAAGGATACGATGGACTGGTTGTTGGTGTTGTCGTAGTCGAGGCCTGCCGAGATGCGCTGCCTGTCGGAGACGTTCTGGTCCACCTTGATATCAAAGAGGTTGGCGATGGTCTGCGAGGTCTGTCTTTGGAACACGTTGTTGGTCAGACCGCCGTTGGTTGGGGGCAACAGAGCAAAAACCTTGCTCATCACCGAGCTTGGCTTGAAATTCGGATCATTGGATAACGTGTTCTGCGGAATTGGCGCGTGGGTAACCGGATCATAGATCTGCTGGTTCGGGTCGTTGCAGAAACCGGCCGCGTTGAAGCCGGCGGTGCAAAGGGCAGAAAGGTTTCCCTGGCGGAAGGCTTCGTTGGGAAAACTTTGCGCTCCGCTGCTCCCGGTGTGGAAGCGGAACCCCTCGTAGTCGAACATGAAGAACGTCTTATCCTTACCGTTATAAATCTTGGGTAGCCAGACGGGGCCTGAGACGAGGAAGCCAAAGTCATTCTGGATGTCCAGGTTCTTGGGCACGCCGGCGGTGTTGTTGTTCCAGCTGTTGGCGTCGAGTGCGCCGTTGCGGAGGAAATCGTAGGCGTCGGCGTGAAACTGGTTGGTGCCGGATTTCATCGTCAGGCTGACGATGGCATCGCCGGATTGCCCGTATTCGGCCGAGAAATTGCTCTGGAGCGTCTTGAACTCCTGAATCGCTTCTGGGGAGACCCCCTTGTTCTGCTGCGTGTTGGGACTGACCAGCGAGATCGAGACGCCGTCCACCAGGATGTCCGTGCCACCCTCCTGACCGCCGTTCAACTTGTAGTCATCGGTACTGTTGGAGGCCGGATTGTTGGCAACATTTCCTACGAACCCCGGCACCAAAGTGATGAACTGCACAGGGTTCCGAATGGTACCGGAAACCTCGAGAGGCAGATTATCAACCAGCGCGTTTTGGACCGTCGTGCCCACGTCGGAAGTTGTAGGCTGAAGCTGGAGGGCATTGGCGGCCACCGTGACCGTCTCTGAGACGGAGCCTAAAGTCAGCTTGATATCCAGGTGAGTGGCAGTCGCCGTGCTCACGGTCACGCCGGTTTGCTCATACTTCTTGAACCCCGAGCTATCGGCTACCACCGAATAGGTTCCGGGTGGTAGATTGGCGATTGAGTATAACCCGGCATCCGTCGCCTTGACACTCACGCTCAAACCGGTGTCCACGTTACGGGCCGTTACCGTCGCGCCGGGGACAGCCGCACCGGTAGGGTCGGTGACCATGCCCTCGATGGATCCATTAGTGGTCTGGCTCGCAAGATAGGAAGCGAAGGAAATTGCGGCGAGTAACGCCAAGAGTCGCTTCTTCATCCAGAACCCTCCCCACCCGAATCACCCGACGGCCTTGGGTCTGATACGCGGAAAATGTAGTCGTGCGTTCTCTGAACGGCCACTCTTTTATCCGCACCGCGCCAGCAGCAAAAGGGATTTACAGGTGAACATCATGGTTAATTCCATGTTAAGTCGGCGCAAACACGCCTCTCCGCGCAGGCCGTTGAAGGGTAGATTGGCCCGGAGAGAGGGAGCGAGTGCATAGGAGTGATTTCAAGCCGGGACTAATGATAAGAAAGTCTCACCTGTGGTATCCTTGCTCAAGTCTACTCGGGGGTTACAGCCTATTTAAGGTCCGCTGGCAGGCTGCGGCGCAGGAAGCGGAGTGTGAGGCTCGAGCAATGGCCCGTCTGCAGGAGCAGATTCCTCCGATACAACTGGCCGAAGACGCGCGCTGGCAGTTGGTGGAGCGGATTGTGGCCAGCCCGCCTTTCCAGAAGTCCGCTCGCCTTCGCGAACTACTGCTTTACGTCACCGAGCAGACCCTGTTGGGTCACGCTAACGAACTCAGTGAACAGAAGATAGGGTGTGCGGTCTTCCGAAAGCCGCCAGACTACAGCCCGCTGGAAGACAGCTCGGTCCGGGTGCATTTCCGGCAATTGCGGCTGCGGCTGCACGAGTACTTCGATTCGGTGGGCACGGCCGAGCCGTTGATCGTGGAGATACCGAAGGGAGCATACGTGCCCGAGTTTCGGCCAGCCCACCCTGCAGCCGTTCAATCGGGCGCGTCCTCCGCCGAAGCGCGGCAAGCTGGCTGGCGGGTACAAGAAGCCCTGCCGCGGGCCCTGTGCCTGGTTTTGGCCGCAGCTTGCGCCGTGCTTGCCTGGCAATGGCATGCCGCTTCGAAAGCGCCTGCTCCCCCTTCAGTTTCGCTCCCGCCTTGGCCGGTCTCCGAGGTTTTTGACTCCCAGCATCGCACGACGATCGTCGTGGCGGACGCCAACTATGGGATGCTGCGGATCATGGCGCAAAAGCCCGGTTCGCTGGAGGAGTACCTGCGAGCTGATTTTCCCGCTGCCTTCTCTCCCCGAGCGCTGTCCACCCAATCGGCGCGGATTATGAAGTACATCTCGGACTCCCTGCTGACTTCCTATGCCGACGCCGCCACTGCTGCCTCCCTCGTGGCGATGGCCGGTCCGTTTACAGATAAAGTGGTGGTCCGATCGGCCCGCGACCTGCGCTTGCGCGATCTGGACACCGGAAATTTCATCCTGCTGGGCAGCCCGGCATCCAATCCCTGGGTGGAGTTGTTTCAGGACCGCTTGAACTTCCAGGAGCAGGAGGGACGGGTGGGCGAGGGTCCCAAGGTCTTCGTGAACAAGCGTCCTCGTCCCGGCGAGCAAAAGACCTATGAAGGGCTGCGCTGGACAGGTACAGCGGGCACCGATTACGCGGATATCGCCTTGCTGCCGAACCCACAGCATGATGGCTACGTCCTGATCCTGCAGGGGCTGCAACAGGAAGGTACTGAGGCGGCCGGGCTGTTTCTGAGTGATCCCGAAAGCCGGAACAAGCTTCGGAACGCCCTGGGAGTGAGTGCAGACTCGGCGGCGAAAACGGCCTTTGAGGTGCTGATTCGGACGGCCGCGGTAGACGGCGCGCCCAGTTCGGGGACCATGGTCGCAACCCGTTTGCTTCACTAGGAGGTTGGATGGTGCCCGTTTATCTTCGCCCGCTTCGTTTTGGTGTGTCGGGGCTCGCTGCAGCGGTTTGCGTGGCCATTTCTGCCGGCAAGATGGCTGCTCTATCGTGCGGGCGGGCACCGGAGGCGTCACGCGTTGCGGATCTATTGAGGCAAGCGCGCGCTTACGAAACACAGCAAGATTACGCGAAGGCCGAGCAGGTTTACCGGCAGGCCCGGGAGATCGAACCGGACAACCCGGAAATTCTCAAGCGCGCCGCTGTGCTCTACCAGACGGAACTCAAGTTCCATGAGTCCATCGATCTGCTGCAGCGGGCTCTCCAATACGCGCCGCGGTATCCCGAGGCGAATTTCTTTCTGGGCGTTTCGTACTTAGGACTCAACGATTTGTCCCATGCCATTGAAGCCTTCCGTAAGGAACTGGAGAATGCCCATCCGCACCCGCGCTGCCGCTACTATCTAGGCGTGGCGCTCGAGTCGGCGGGTCGGGAGCAGGAGGCGCTGGCCGAGTTCACGCGCGCCGCTGCCGATAATCCCAAGGACGCTGACTCGCTCTACGAGCTGGCCTTAATTCACAAGAACGCGTCGCTCAAGGCGATCGACCAGCTGCGCGCTCTCGATCCCGATTCCTTTCAGCTTCACCGCCTTATGGGTGAAATCTACGCGGACGACGAGCGCTACGGCGAAGCGGTCAGCGAGTATCAGGCCGCGCTTGCCAAGCGGCCCGACGACCCCAGCGTTCACTATGCCCTAGGCGTCGCCTATTGGGCGGAGAACCAGTTCAGCGCCGCCCGCCGGGAGTTCGCTTCCGCGCTGGCGCGCGACCCGAACAATGCCCTCATCAAGCTCTACCTCGGCGACATCGCTGTGCGCGAGCATCGCTTCGACCAGGCTCTGCCGTATCTCCAGGCTGCCGCTGCCGCTCAGCCTGGCATGAGCGCGGTGCACCTTCTCCTAGGCCGATGCTACCAGGCGGCCCACGATCCGGTCCGCGCCCAGCAGGAGTTCCAGCGCGCCGCCCAGCTTGATCCCACTGATCCGCAGCCTCATTATCTGTTGGCCCAGACCTACCGCGAGCTTCATCAGCCCCAGCAAAGCGACCGCGAACTGGCTCAGTTCGAAGCGCTTTCCAAGGCCAGCAAAGACCGAAAAGCCTCTGCCGCCGGACGGATGGGCCGCATCTCGGAATAGCGCGCGCCTCCGCATTCGAGGAACGCTTGGGTTTGGCAAGCGTTCTTTGTGCCCGGGCCAGCCTTGTCTTTTCAATCACATATCCGGTTCGTTTCGTCAAATAACCGGTGTGCGAGGGGTGCGCCGCGCGCTGGGATCCCCTTGGCAGACTCAAACGAAGTCGACAACGTTGACACTCTGGACTTTGTACACTCCGCTTACGATGTCGACGGCTGGTGCGAACCGAGCATCCAACGGCCGCACGGAGTCAGCCGTGAAGCGTCAACGTGGGCTGGGATATTGCCACGGCGGCAGAATGAAATCATCCTGTGGCAGCTCGTCGGGATGTAGAACGGCGTCTGACTCCGCTTCATGGGCGTAGTGGGCTGCCTGCACCGGGTCCTTTTGCATGTTGAGCGCCTGGGCCAGCAGGCGCTTCGCCTGTGCGTTGTGGGGATCGAGGCGCACGGTCTCTGTCAGTTCGGCCACCGCCAGTTCGCTTCGGTGCAGCTTCAGCTCGGACTTGCCTAGCGCCAGGTGGATCTCCGGGCGCGCAGGGTCTGAACGGACGGCCTCGCGAAATGCCTGTTCGGCCTCCTCCGGCTTACCTTCCCGGTCGAGCGCGATACCGAGGAAATAGATCAGCAGCATGTTCTGGCCCAGACGGGCGCGCGCTTGGCGAAGCAGGTCAACTGCTTCGGCAGCGCGGCCAGTGTGCAGCAATGCCTGAGCTAGGCCGAGGTAAGTGGTTGCGATCGGCTCGCCGCGTGCGATCAGATCGCGGAAGACCTCCTCGGCTTCGCGGTAGCGGCCAGAGCGGAGATAGACCGCACCCAGCCGCAGTCGCAGGGCATAGGATTGGGGGTTGCTGGCCAACCCCTGCCGGGCGGCGTCCAAGGCGCCGGCGTAATCCGCCTGGGCCATCAGTTCCTGGGTCAGGTCGAGCCAGTGGTCCTCGTTCGTGGGAGCGAGCCGTGCGGCCTCGCGCAGAGCCGCGATGGCGCGTTCGGGATCTCCGCTGCGAGCCTCGGCGATTCCCAGCAGCGCCCGAGCCGGTGCGGAAGGCTCGCTGCGCGCGAGCCTCTCCGCGATAGGAACGGCTTCGGCAGGACGGCGAGCGCTGACCAACGCCAGGGCCAGATCGAATTGCGCCCAGGCGTGGGGATATTGCGCTGCTAGTCTGCGAAAGACACCCACGCCGCGCTCGAGCTCCGGATCGGGCTGAGGCCGGGGCGGATGGGTGAGGCCGCTGGCAATCATTAGCGAGCCATAGGTGACCATTTGGGCGGGGCTGAGCGGGAGCTGCCCGGCGCGGTCCAAAGCGGCGTGAGCATTGCGGTGCAGGCGGAGTTCGGCCGAAGCCAGCGCCAGCAGAAACTCCGGATCAGAGGGCCAAAGCTCGCGGGTGCGCTCGAGGTCATTGACGGCAGCCGCGTTCTGGTGCTCCTCGAGCTCGACGCGGCCCAGGTAGTAGCGGGCGAAGTGATCGTCCGGGGCCAGGCTCAAGGCGGTGTGCAGGGCTTGCTCGGCCTGAGCTGGGTGATGGGTGGTCCAAGCTAGGTATCCCAGGTTGCGATAGGGTTCCGGCTGGCGCGGGTCGAGACGAATCGCTTCACGATATTCCGCTTCCGCTTCGCTGCTCCGGCCTAAGGCGGCCAGAGCAATGCCGCGAAAGTTCCGAATGCGAGCGCTAGAAGGCTGCTCGCGCTCCGCCGCGGTGAATGCCTCCAGCGCCGCTTCGAACCGATTCTGCTTTAGCGCGAGCAGCCCCCGCGCCAGGGCATCCGAGGGATCCGCAGGCGAGCCGAGAGTCGGCGTCATGCCGGCAGTTCCCAGGCACGCTGCCCAAGACAAAATGGCAAGACCAACGACGGCCGATGACGGAACACGCATGCAGCTTCATTGTAAGACTACCCGCTCTCGTGCTGTGCGGCTTCCTGGGGCTCGATCCCTGGTGTCCTCCGCGCCGCCAACGCGACCAGCGATCTGCGCCACTCCCGAGCCGGAGGGCAGGGTGGAGAAAGCGAGAGCCTACTACGTTGGCCGCGCAAACTGCAATCTTGCGGGCACACAGGAGGGTCCGCCTTGCCAAATTAGCGCGGATTGCATCACCCCGGACGGCCTGTCGTGCGGAAATAGCAGTATTGGTGTCTCCTGTTCGGTTCCTTCGGGGGGACGTATGCTACGTTTCCACTCGACTCTAGCCGCTTCCGGGCCTCGGAAACGGCGATCGGGAACCCGTCGCGGTGGTTTACCTGCAGCGCATGAGGTGAATCTCGGAACTGCCGTTTCCCATGTAAACGATACGATCCGGACCGACCTGGACGAGATTTTGGCGGGTCATCCAGCACCGATGCCTTCCCGTAGCTGGCATTGACGCGGACTATTGATTCGACCCGGCCCGCGTCGCGCGTCCGTGTTGGTTCGCCCGCTCTCCTGAGCGGCAAGAAGCCTGGTGCCGCGGGACGGAGTCGAACCGCCGACGCCAGCCTTTTCAGGGCTGCGCTCTACCACCTGAGCTACCGCGGCGCGTGATTCCATTCTTCCGGCACTCGCGTATTCTGTCAAGCAGGTGTCGCATCCCGTTTCGTGCCGCCAGGGGGTTCGCGGCTCCATCGGGAATGATGTTGTGAATCGCTCGGCTCGTCCAGGCGGAGCCGCGCAATAGGTCCTATTTCATGATCGCCTGGTAGGGCAGCAGGATCGCCTTGCGGTCGAGATCCAGCCCTCCCGTTGGGTGGAGCTGGGCCATGAAGACGACCACCATGTCCTCCTTCGGGTCAATCACAAAGGAGGTGTAATAGAAGCCGCCCCAGTAATACGAACCCAAGGAGCCAAGCTCGGTGAGAAACTTCGGCTCGCTGATCACGCCGAAGCCGAGGCCGTAACCCAAATCGTCCGCTTTGCCCTGCACGTGATTCTGGTTGATCAGTTCAACAGACTTGCGGCTGAGCAGGCGCGTGCCGCCGAGCTCGCCGCCATTCAGCAGCATCTGGCAGAACCGGTAGTAGTCCTGCGCTGTCGAACAGAGCCCTCCGCCGCCTGAGAAGTAAGTACGCGGGCCGCGGTAGGGATAGTCCGCCGAATAGGAGAACTGGCCCTCCTTCACCGTCTGGCCATCCAGAATCGGCTGCAGTCCCTTCTCGGGGTCATACGTGTAAGCCGTGGCGAGCCGGCCTACCTTCTCTGGGGGGAGGAAAAACTCGGTGTCTTTCATGCCGAGCGGTTTGAAGATGCGCTTTTCGAGGAAGCGGTCGAGCGGCATGCCCGAGACAACCTCGACGAGGTAGCCGAGCACGTCATCCGCCAGGCTGTATTCCCAAAGGTCGCCGGGTTGGAACAGGAGGGGTATTCCGGCCAGCTTCTTCACCGCCTCGCCGATCGTTCCGGGTTGCTGCAGCAATCCGGCACCGATGCCCGCCTCGATGTAAGCCTTCCCGAGGCGCGGATTCCACTGGTAGGTCAAGCCGGAGGTGTGGGTGAGGAGGTAGCGGATGGTGATGGGGCGCTTGGCCGGCACCGTGGCGCCGGGAGGCGAGGTCCTATCCTGCGGCCAAGGCGGATCGAGCACCTGCATGTTTTTAAATTCGGGGATGAAGTCAGAGACGGGCTCGTTCAGTGTGAACCGCCCTTCTTCATAGAGCATCATCACGGCGACGCTGGTGATCGGTTTGCTCATTGAGCAGATGCGGAAGATGGCGTCCGTCCGCATCGGCTTCTTGCTTTCGCGATCGGCCATGCCTACAGCCTTGAAGTAGACGATCTTGCCATGGCGCGCCACCAGGCTCACCCCGCCGGCGATTCTGCCCTCGTCGACACTGCGCTGGATCGCGCTGACGATGCGGTCAAGGCGCTCGGAAGACAGGCCGACATCCTCAGGCTTCGCGGCGGTTCCGGCCGCTAGCTCCGGCCGCGCCTTAGCCGCCTTGGCTAGCTGAAGCGGAGCTGAAAGAACTTGCCAGGGCAGCAATGCTGCGCCCATCACCAGGATCAGTCTTCGTCGCACTGAGTTTCTCCTCCGCGAATCGATTTCCTTACGCTCTTGCTTCACGGCCTCATTTGACCTCTGACAGGTCCCCGCGGTCACTCGCCCAGCGCTTCCGCTTCCTCACTCAACAGGAAACGAAGGGCTGTCCCTAGAGGCCTCACCGCGCGGTCTGATTCTTGTAGATCACTCCGCCCTTCATGACAAACTTCACGTTCTCGAGAACGCTGGGATCGGCCAGCGGATCGCCCTCCACCGCGATCAGGTCGGCGAACTTGCCCGGCTCGAGCGTTCCCACGCGGTCCTGCCAGCCAAGCAAATCCGCCGCGTTGACGGTAGCCGCCTGGATGGCCTGTAGGGGAGTGAGCCCCAGGTTGACCATCACGGGAAACTCGTGAGCATTCAGACCGTGGGGATAGACCGCTGCATCGGTGCCGAAAGCCACCTTGACGCCTTCGCGGAAAGCCCGCGCCACGTTGCGCCGTGCCGCCGGCATCACCACCTTGGCCTTTTCAATCATGTCTTCGGTCAAACCCATCTTGGGGTAGTTCTCCATGAACCAGTCCATCAGGTAAAGGGTGGGGACGAGGTAAGTGCCGTGCTCCTTCACGGCGCGGATGCCGTCCTCATCAATAAAGCTGCCATGCTCGATGGAGTCGACGCCCGCCTCAGCAGCGTCGCGGATGGCGATGGCACCGTGGGCGTGGGCTGCCACCTTGCGGCCCAGTCTGTGGGCGGTAGTGATGATGGCACGCATCTCCTCAGGGCTGTATTGCTCGAGCGCCGGGTTATCGCCCTTCGAGAGCACACCGCCCGAGGCCATGAACTTGATCAGGTCGGCGCCGTACTTGATATCCCAGCGGACCTTGGCGATGACGTCGGGCACGCTATCCGCTACGCCGTCAGCGCTGGCCTCAAATTCCGGCGCGAGCAGGTTGATATCGGCATGGCCGCCGGTAATGGAGAGCGGCGGGCCCGAGACCAGCATGCGCGGACCGGGCACGTCGCCCGCGTTGATGGCATCGCGCAGGGCCACGTCAGCGAAGCCGCGGGCGCCCACGTTGCGCACCGTGGTGAACCCAGCCTCGAGCGTGACCCGCGCGTTGTGAGCGCCGAGCAGCGCCTCACGGGGCACCGACAGGCTCAGCGCCCGGTAAGCGCCGAGATAAGGCGACATCGTCAGGTGAGTGTGGCAGTCAATGAGGCCGGGCAGTACGGTGACCTTGCTTAGGTCGATCAGCTGCGCGCCCTTCGGTACGTGCGGCTCGATCTGGGCCGCGTCTCCGATCTCCTGGATCCGCTGGCCTTCGATCAAAATGATCTGGTCAGTGCGATATTGCCCCGTCTTAACGTCCAGCACCCGGCCTGCCCTGACGGCAAGCGTTCCCCCCGGCGCCGCGGCCTCCTGGGCTGCCATCCATGCGGTTGAGGTGAGCAAAGATGCTGCCAGGGTCGCCCGTAGTACCGCCCGTTTCATCCAGTTCCTCCTCGATGGGTCAAGTCTAAGGGAGAGCCAGAAACTCTACCCTATTTTGTATCTCGCTGATTCTAAAGAACATTACGGCTTTGTTTGTAAAGATTCGCCATGGGTGCAGCCACTGGGGGATCCTAGGTATAGGGCAGCTGAAGTTCCGAGTAGAGGCGCGGCTCGAGTTCTACGTTATTTTGTATCCCAATGATTCTAAATGACATTACGGCTTTGCTTGTAAAAAATTTTCGTTGCGCCAGCTCACATTTACCCGGGAATTTACCCCTGGGCCGAGCACGCCACGACATACAATGGCTACAATGGTTCATAAGCCTTCGACGTTTGACAGCTGAATACACTCCGGGCAGGGGGCAACCCACAAGATACATAGGCGAGGCTAGATGTCAAGAGCAAGGAGGGAGGCGGCCTGTGGCGGCGAGTTCTTACCGCCGCCCTTCTGGCGCTCAGATACCGGCGCGACAGAAGAGGGCGTAGGTTCCACAAGCCGCGACCGAGATACGGAGGGGCAGGTTGCGAAGCCTGCCCCTCCTCACAAAAACACAACAGCCTACGAGTTCAGAAATTCAGCTTTAAGCCAAACTGAATCTCGCGCGGATCGTTGGCCCCGGTGATTTGCCCAAAATTGCCCGCCCCGATACTAGTACCGATACTGTTGAAAGACGGGTGATTCAGGAAATTAAAGAACTCCGCCCTGAATTGGTACCGCAAACGCTCGGTAAGAGGTCCGTTCTTGTAGAGAGCGAAGTCCCAATTCCGCGTGGGAGGACCCCAAACCGAGTTTCTCCCAGCGTCGCCGAAGGTACCGGGCGCCGCGTTCACGAAGCAAGCGGTGTTAAACCACTCGGCCACGCTGCGAGGGGCGTTGTTGGGATTGCATCCGGCCAAGCGGTTGGCAGCCTGGCCGAAGTCCGAGTTCACTCCTGCCACGTCGCCGGTTGAATTGAAGACGGTAGCGGGAGTGCCGCTTTCTAAGGCAATCACGCCGGCGATCTCCCAACCTCCCAAAGTCTTACTGATGAAATCATTCCTTCCCCGGAGGAAGGGCAGGTCATAGACGTAGTTCGCCAGGAAGATGTTGCGGCGCCCCCAGTCGGCGGGGCCAAAGTTGTAGCGGAGGTCGTAGGTGTTGATGGCGTTGGCGTAGAGGTCGGAGCCGTAGTCAAAAGTATTGGAGTAAGTGTACGCGATGCCGAACTGCAACCCCTTGTTCAAGCGTCGCTGCACGCTCACTTGCAGGGAGTCGTACCTGGAATTGGCATCATTCAACCCGACCGTGAGGCCACCCAAGCCCGAGTAGCGGAAGCAGGCAGCCGGCTGATTCGCACAGACGGGGTTGTGGGTCTTGGTGCCAGCGAAGAGTTGGTTCTGGTCCGCGTTCACCACCAGGTGGCGTCCGCGCGTGGCGACGTAGCCCACTTCTACCAGGGTGTCCTGCGGGAACTGGTGCTGGATGGTAAGGTTCCATTGATAGACCGCGGGAATCTTGGCGATCAGGTCGCCGCCCGTGACCGGTATCGGCAATTGCGGGATCTGTCCTCCGCTGGAGGCAATGCAATTCCGCTGGGCATCCAACTGGCCGCCCGGGCAGTCGGCCT
Source organism: Acidobacteriota bacterium (assembly GCA_902812465.1). GTDB lineage: Bacteria > Acidobacteriota > Terriglobia > UBA7540 > UBA7540 > CADDZE01. Next base: position 25,540 of record CADDZE010000031.1, read on the forward strand.
TGCCTCCCAAGGTTTCGGCTGCCAGCTGGAAGGGCGAGTTGCCCCCCATCAACGTAACGTCACTGAGGGTGAAGTGATTGTAGAAGATGCCGCCGCCGGCGCGAATCGACGTGGTTCCGTGGCCAAACGGATCCCAGGCGAAACCGAGGCGGGGCTGAAACAAGTCATAGTGTTTCTGGAAGATTTCGGGTGTCAGGCCTCGCTGCAGCCCGTAGTTGCGAAGCAGGGTGTTGATGGCGTCGTAATTGGACGCCGTCAGCGGCTGGCCGAAGACGGCAAAGTGCCCGATGGCTTCGCGGGGCAACTGGTCGCACGGCACCGAGATGCCGTTGTAGGGGTTGCCGCCGATTACGAAACCCGTGGTGGGGTCGACCACCTGCTGGATACCAGGCAGGAACGAGTAGTTGAGGGGATTGAAAGTGGAGAAATTGCACCAGCGGCTGCGGTAGGGCGGGAAATAATCCCACCGCAGACCGCCCTGGATCGTGAGGTGGGGCGTCACCTTCCAGCTATCCTGGCCGAATACGCCCTTCTGCCAGGCTACCCAAGGGGTGTAGTTGCGCCAGCCGAGCTCGCTGTAGGTGCCGAAGTTGCCCAGAAAGGCGTCGGCGAGGGGAGCTCCGGTGGTGGTCGCCGTGTTGGAAGCGTCAAAGGTAAAGGTGCCGTTTAAGTTGTTCCCGATGCCGCTGCTAGATCCTGGTGTCACACGGACTTGGTCTCGGTCGTTCTCGCCGTCCTGTTCGATCCACACGCCTGCCTTGATGAGGTGGCTGCCCCGGATCTTGGTCACAATGTCCTGAAAGGTGAACACCTTGCCGACACTTCCCGACGGGTACGGCAGGCCGCTGATGGAGTCAAAGCCGCTAACATTGACGGTGGGAATCTTCCCCGCGATGTCTTTGCTCGCGTCACCGAAGATGTAAGGGAAGTTAATTCCGAAAGCGCTGCGGTTTAATCCCGCCCCGGTGTTGAGATTGACGTGAACGATGTCTTCTGTGGCGGTGAAGGCGAAATCGTTCAGAACCGTCGGGCTGAAGTTGGTGGTGAGGTCGAAAGTTCCGCCGCGCTCGGGAAATTGTGGGGTTATTTGAAGCAGTTGACTGCTGCCCGAAGTCCCCCACGACGGCCTAGCATCCTGTGTGTAGTGACGCAGTGCCACGGCCAGATGAGACTTGATGCTCTCCATTTGGTAGTCCACCTTAATGGTTTCCTTACGCTCGTTGGAGGGGCTTCCAATCTCCTTCACGAAGTTGTTGCCCAACCCGGAAGTGGTGGGCATTGCCATGGCTTGAACGAACGCGGCGCCGTTGGGACTCCACAGAGAAGAGGGGATAGTGTCGTTGGGAAACCGTTGTCCGGCCACTAACCCGTCGACGCCGTTCAAGTAGGCAGGAACCTTGGGACAGGGCAGATTGGCCGCGCAGTAGTCGGAAAAGTTGCCCTGACGAGCAAGCGGATCCGGAACGGTGGCCACCGAGGTGCTGGTCGTGCGGATACGGCTCCACTCCTGCGACCAGAAAAAGAAGAGCTTGTTCCGGTGAGGAATAACGGGTCCGCCGAAATCGTAGCCGAAGTTGTTAAACTTCAGAATGCTGACGGTCGGAGAGAAGAAATTGCGAGCGTCGAGGTCGTCATTCCTCAAAAACTCGTAGACGCCGCCGTGGTACTGCTGGGTGCCGGACCGCATTTGCAGGAGCACTTGACCTCCTGCCCCGCGGCTATATTCGGGCATGTAGCCGTTGGTGACGATGTTAATCTCACCGATGGCCTCCAAGCTGGGCGCCGCCACCATGGCGCCGTTGGCGCGCGTCCGAGTGGAAGGTGAGCCTTCAATTTGAACGTTATTCGAGTCGCCGCGCAGCCCGTTGACATGCGTATCTTGCGTGGCAAATAGGTTCATCGACTGAAAGCTGTTGAAGGAAAACGCTTGCACGACCCCAGGCTGGAGGGCCAGGAGGGAGGCGAAGTTGCGCCCGTTGACCGGCATCTCCTCAATCTGCGTCGAGTTCACCACGCGCGAGACCTTGGCATCTTCGGTCTGCACGGTGAGCGCCTGCGCCTGCACCTCGACCGTCTGCGTCACCTGTCCAACCTCCATCGTGCAGCTCACCTGCGGCCGGCCGGCCGGATCGAGGATGACGCCGGCGGATGTGCACCGCTGGAAGCCTTCCTTCTCCGCGGTGACGTCATAAGTTCCCGCAGGAAGATTGGGTACGACGAAGTAGCCGGATTCGTTGGTCGTGGTGACTTGTGAGGCCCCGGTTTCCTTGTTGGTGATGGTGATCCTGGCGTTGGGGATGACGGCGCCGGTCTTATCGGTGATGGTTCCGCTGATCGTGCCGAGAGTTTGAGTCTGGCTCAAACCTGAAATGGCGCAGCAGAGTATCAGCCCACCCGCCAGTGCGGCGAGCAGGTGCGCAGCCACGTGTCGAAACATTTCGGTACCTCCGGTCCCGATTTGGAAATGCCCGACACGCGACGCAGCGAAGGAGCAGGATGTTCCGGCTGTATTGTCTTGTCAGTCCATCGGCTTTATTCGAACCGTTTCGGCAGAGTTCTGGAAAGCCTTATATTAGTACACCTGTCAAGAGGCCGGCGGTCTCATTTGACTCTTTGGGTTAACCCACGCTGGATCAGCAGGTTGAAAGACGCGGCTGGCTGGGCCGCTAGGGGCGCACGCGCAGTTGCGCCAGCAACTCGTCCGGCACAATACGGCGCAATTGCGGGTCCCCCTTCAGACCCTCGCTGAGCTCGCTCCGCGCTTCTGCCGTCAGGCTCCCGCTCCTTGACGCGAGCACCAAGCCCAGTTCGACATGAGACGTAGCCATCTCCGGTTGGAGCAGGAGAGCCCGGCGCAATTCCGTCTCGGCATCGGCCCAGCGCTGCTGCCGGGCGAAGGCCGTGCCTAGGTTCAGATGGGCCGAAGCCAGACCCGGCCGAATGGCTACGGCAGCGCGGAAATGCTCGATGGCGGCGTCGATTTGCCCCGCACTCAGCAGGACATTGCCCCAATTGTTGTGAGCTTCGGCAAAGCCTGGCTGGCTACGTACCGCGGCCGCGAACTCTTGGCGGGCCTCCTCCGGACGATGCAGACTCCAGAGGACGCCTCCCAAGTTGTTGTGAGCCTCTGCATCCTCGGGCACGACAGCCAGCGCGCGCCGGAAGGCCTCCGCCGCTTCCTCCAGCCGGCCCGTGTGCCAAAGATCGAGGCCGCGGTTGTTCTCCTCGAGCGCCCGCTGGCGTAGCGTGTTTTTGCGAGCGAGCTCGTGCGCCAACGCGAACCATTTCGAGGCCTCCTTAACCTTTCCCAGGCGCTCGAGTGCGGTCGCCAGGCCATTGACGGCGGGCAGGGAATCCGGATGGGCGCGGCACGCAGCGCGGAAGGCCGCCGCGGCCTCCGCGAACGCCCCCTCGTGAAGCAAGGCCTCGCCCAAGCCTTCGCGTGCTTCCGGATATTCCGGCTGCCGTTGTAAAGCCTGGCGAAACTGCGCCTCTGCCGCCGCCATGTCGCCCTGCTGCAAACGGACTAGACCCAGGCCGTAGTGAGCTGGCGCGCTTTTGGAGTCGGTCTCAAGGATGGTCTGGAATTCCCGGGCGGCAGCATCGAAATCGCCCCGGCGAAATAGCATGTCACCCAACTCGAGGCGAGCAGGCAGGTACTTCGGATCGGCGGCCAGGGCACGGCGGAAATGAGCTGCTGCCTGATCCCACTGGTTCTGGTCAGCGGCGACTAGTCCTTTGCGGTACCAGGCGACTGGAAGGTAGGGATCGAGGGCCAGCGCGCGATCCAGTGCGGCGGAGCTACCGCCACGATCACCTGCCGAATCGAGCGCCGTGGCTAGCGAGAGATAGGCCGCGGCCGAGGCTGGATGCGCGCGAACGTCCTCACGCGCGACGGCAACCGCGGCAAGGACGGAGCCGGGGGAGTCTTGGCCCGCGCCATGCAAAGTGGCCGCACCTGCCAGGCAACATGCCACAACCACGAGCCGCCACCCTTTCGTGGCTCCAAGGCTGCGTTCAGCACTCTTGGTTATCAAGGGTAAATCCCTCTGCTTTGCACCCCATGGAGGTGAATCATGCGAAGGATTGAGGTCGCCGCGCTCGCCGCCGTTCTGTTTCTGGCCCGAACTCCCGGCATCGCGCAAGGCCCGCCCGAACAGGGGTTGGTTCAGGTTAACCACGAAGCCCTCGTGACGCTGAAGGCAGCGGTAGGTCCTTTCACGCCCACGGCCCGCGCCCAGGCTGCCAGCCGCCGCTTGCAAGATATCCTGAACTCGCGACCCGAGCAAATCAAGGTGGGCGTTGAGCGGGTCGACATCGGCTGGCTGCTTACCGTCAAGGGCCAGCCCGTGCTTTCGGTAACGGACGCTGACGCCCGAAGTGAAGGCACGACGCCGGAGGAGTTGGCTCGCCTCTAACGCCAGGCTCCGCAGGTGGGACTTGAACGTGCCGTCCGCGTCACCGCCCGCAGAACGCTCTAGCGCCGGATTCTGATGGCCATGCTGGCCGTCGTCATCACGCTCTGCGTGCTGTGGCTGCTGCGGAGGATTTGGAGGCAGGCAGTGCGAATTCTCGAACGACACCGCGGACGTATTACACCTCTGCGCCTCCGCGACCTCGAAGTGGTATCGTCAGCCGCCCTGTACGCTGCCGTACGGCGCTCGCTGCTCGTTTTAGTGGGGGTGGTTTACTGACCCTCACCGCCAGACTGCTGGCGGTCTTCAGCCTGTTTCCTGCGACGCGAGCTTACGCCCAGGTCGTCTTTCTTTGGGTTTGGGAACCCCTGGTGGACATCGTTTATGGATTTTTCCGCTACTTGCCCAACCTGTGTTTTATCGTGGTGATTGTCTTCGCCGCCCGCCTGGCTATGCGCGGCCTCGGCTTCATCTTCGAGCAGGCCCATCGCGGCGCGATCAGCCTCGAGCCCTGGGTGCCCCGAGACGTGGCACGGCCCACGGGCCAAATCGCCAAGATGGTGCTGCTGGTGCTGGCGCTCTTCTTCATTGCTCCGCTCATTCCCGGCACGGGCACGCGCGCCGCCGAAGCCATCTCGGTAGTGCTGGGCCTCATGGTGTCCTTCAGTTTCACGTCGACGGTAGGCAACCTCATCGCAGGCGTCGTCCTGACTTACATGCGTCCCTTCCGCGTGGGCGATCGTGTGAAGCTAGGGGAAACCACGGGAGATGTCACCGAGCGCAGGTTTCTCTACACAAAGATTCTCACGATCAAGAACGAAGAGGTCATCGTTCCGAGTTTGGTAGCGCTCGGCGGATCCCTTATCAGCTACAGCGCGCGAGCCAAGACCGAAGGTTTTGATCCTGCATACCAGCGCGACCATCGGGTACGCAGCCCTTGCCGCAAAGTACATGAGTTGCTCATACGGGCTGCAGACCGCACGGCGCACCTGCTCAAGGAGCCGAGGCCCTTCGTGTTGCAGACGGCTCTGAATGATTTCTACGTGACGTATCAACTGAACGCTGCCCCAACCAGATGGCTGCCATCTACGCCGAGCTTCAGCAGAACATTCAGGATTCGTTCAATGAAGGCGGCGTGGAGATCATGTCACCGCACTACTACCAATTGCGCGACGGCAACGCGGCCACCATCTCGGCGCAGTATCTGAAGGATTACCAGCCACCGCGCCTCCTGGTCAGTGCCACCTGGAGCCAGGCGCCGCCAGGGTAATCTGTCTCGCGAGCTGTCGTGCTCGTCACACTGTGTATTTTCGCCGCGGTCGATCTGCTTAAGTTGGTACAAAAAAATGGCTTACGGTGGGGTTTGCTCTTGCATACGAGGGGTCCGGCCGCGTGCAACCGGCATGGGCTGGCTTATCGTCGAAAAAAAGAGGGAGTATGCAACGGATAAGGCATAGAGAAAGGAGGTAATAAGCGTCATGAGGAACTGGATTTTAGCTATGACCGCACTGGCGTTGCTCGGCTGGGCGGCTCCGCTAGCGCAAGCCAAGGAGAAAGCCGGCGCCAAGACGACCGAAAAGGCCGCCAAACTCGAGACTCTGACCGGAACGCTCTCGATGGTAATACCTGGCAAGAAGCTAGTGGTCGTAAAGGACTCGAGCGGCGTGCCGTTTGACTTCAAGGCGTCCGGAGCGGCCATTCAAGTGGGTGGCAAGAAGGCCAAGCTGGAAGATCTGAACTCAGCGACCAACAAGCAGGTAACCGTGAAGTTTATTCCTTTGCGCTCTGGCAACGTTGCAAAGAGTGTGGAGGTCAGTTCCTAACTTGTTGAGGCTGCTGGCCGGTTGCTGGAATCGTGACCTCCAGCAACTGGCTAGCGGGGTGAAAGCGCAATGTTGACTTGCGCGCGATAGCAGGCCGTCAGGGCACACCGCAGGTTACCTCCCCACCCATGAGGCCTTCCGCAGAACCGGGTGGCCATTCCGGCTGAGCCTGCTTCTTCGATAAAAGAGCCGGCCACAAGGTCGGTCGGCCAGAAACTTCACATCATAGAGGGAGAAACAAGTGAGCGAGAAGATCTGTGTTCGGACTAGTGTTCCCTGGATGGGAACGGTTATCGCCTTAATGTGTCTGTCCTTGCCGTTACGCGGACAGATCGCTGAGTTTCACAAGTGGAATCTGGATTTGGGTGCAGGTGTGACACCCACGCTCGGCTCCACCAGCAACCGCTTGACAACCGGCTGGAACTTCGTCGGAGGCGCCGGCTATAACTTCGCTCCCCCCTTTGGCGTTACCTTTCAGGTGGTGTACGACGGCTTGGGCGTGAGCAATTCGGTTTTGAAGGAATTCAAAGTCCCAGGCGCCAACGCTCATGTGTGGGGATTCACTCTGGACCCGATGGTGCGCTTCCGCAGTTCTAGCCGCCTCGGATTCTACGTCATCGGCGGGGGAGGGTATTACCGGCGAGTAGTGAATTTTACCCAACCGACCGTGGCCATTGAGGAGCTCTTCGATCCTTTCTTCGGAATCATCACACCTATTTTGGTTCAGGCTCAAGAGACGATTGGGACCATCACCCGCGTCGGCTGGGGAGGCAACATTGGTGCCGGTGCGACGTTCAGGCTGGGTGAGAGTGGAGCGAAATTCTTCACAGAAGTGCGCTACCACCACATTGCCACCGGCCCGAGGCCAACTGACCTGCTCCCGGTCACCTTTGGGATCCGTTGGTGACGGCCGTGAGGCCCCGGAAGCGCGGTTTGAGGGTGCGGTACCTGCACGGCGGGGCATCCGAAAGTCCGCTCGGGGGATGGGAGCTGCGGTAGCCGGTCGGGGCTTACCGGTCTGATTGCTTGGCACTTTTGGGTCCGTTAGCCGCGTCCCAGCTGGGCGAGCAGAGAATGCACTTCGGCAGCCCGGTCGAACTTGGGGTCTGCCTGGAGCGCCTTTTCGAACTCGTCTCGCGCCTGGCGCGTGTCGCCCGCTTTCATGTAAGCCATGCCCAGGTGGTAATGGACGTTGGCATCGCGATCGGACCTTCGCTCGGCCTCCCGCAGCAGGTCGATCGCTGACTGGTAGGCTCCCTTCTGGTAGTAGGCCCAGCCCAGGGTATCGGCGGTGGCTGGCGAGTTCGGGAGGCCTCGCCGTGCCGTTTGGGCTAAACTCAGCGCCACGTCGGTGTTCTGGCCGTGCTCGAGCATCAGGTAAGCCAGATTGTTCGCGACCGGGGCGTAGTCGGGCTGAATCTGGAGGGCTTTCTGATAGGTCTCCATGGCCTTATGCCAGTCACCTTGCTGGTCCTCCATCTGACCCATGAATAGGTAAAAACGGACGTCGCGCGGTGCTAGGCCAATAGCCTGCTGACAGGTCGCAATGGCCTGATCGCGGGCCTGACGTCCAGCCTGCAATTGGGCCAGCAGCCAGAGCGCCTCGATATTGCGGTTGTTAAGCGCGACCGCCTTCTGGGCAGCCTCCTCCGCCTTGTCCGGGTGCTTGGCGACCGCGTACACGGTAGCCTGAGTGACATAAAAGGCGGAGTTATTGGGGCTCTTGGAGATTTGAGCGTTGACGCGGGCAACGGCCTTTTCCACCTGTTTTTGCGCGATCAGAGCGCCCGCCAGGCCCTGCAGGGCCTCCACGTCATCCTTGTCGCGATCCAGAGCCTGTTCGAAGAACTTCACGGCTTCCGCATAGCGCTTTTGCGAGGCCCGCAGTTCGCCCAGCCGGGCGTAAGGAGTGGGCGACTGAGGCGCCATCTGAAGAGCCTGGCGAAGATCGGCTTCGCCTTCCTCGGAGCGCCCTCGGTTCACCAGCGCCATGCCGCGTAGCAGGTAGCCATTCGGCGAGGAGGGCTGATACTTAATCAGGGCCTCGGCACAGTCCTGCATGAGGGCCCAATCTTTCTTGGTCAAAGCGACCGAGGCGAGTGCCTTCTGCGCTTCCACGAGACTGGGTCGCAGCCGCACCGCTTCTTTGAACTCGCTGGCCGCGCGTTCTCCGTTGCCGACCTGGGCCAGAGCAGTGCCCAAATAATAATGGGCCACCGCATTGTCCGGCTCCAGCTTCAGGACCGATTCGAAAACGGGAACAGCCTGGTCAGCATGACCCTGGCGCTGCAAAATCTCCCCTTTGAATAGCTGGGACAAGAGCTCCTTGGGATTGTCCTTCAGGATGGCGTCGTTGACCTTGCTGGCTTCGTCAATCCGTCCCTTCATAATCAGCAACTGAACGTAGTTGTGGCTGATGGTGAGGTCCTTGGGCCGCTGCTGGTGGAGGGAAGCGTATTCGGCTAGCGCCTTGTCCAGCTGACCCGTTGCGAAGTAGTAGTCGCCCAGCACACGCAAGCCTTGTGGATTCTTCGCCAGGTCAGCCTTGGCTTTTACAAAGACCTGCTCGGCCTGATCCTTCTGTCCCTCGCTGAGGTACATCCGGCCGAGTGCCAAACGGGGTAACAAGCTGTCCGGAGCGACCTCCATAGCACGCCTGAATTGTTGCTCGGCCTCAGACCAGCGCCGCTGACTGACGTAGAAGTTGCCCAGCGCCAGCAACGCAGTCATCGACTTGGGGTCGAGGGAGACGGCCTTCTTGAAACTCTCCTCGGCCTGCGCGGTTTCCTTGGCATTGAGCTGAAGCAGCCCCATGTTGAGGTAAGACTGGGTCAGATTAGGGTCCAGCTCAATGGCTCCTTGCATCTCCTGCAGGGAGGCCTGCACGTCATTCAGGTAAGCGTAGGCATTGGCCAGCAGGACGTGTCCATTCACATTTTGGGGATCCTTCTGCAGGACCAATTGAGCTCGCTCCTTGGCCTTATCAAACTGGCGCGCAGCTAGATAAAGGTTACCCAGTGCGACCTGGGCTTCAAGGTCGTCGGGGTTCAACTGGACGGCACGCATGAGCTCGGCGTACGTTCGGTTCCAGTCACCGAGCTTGCGGTAGCATTCAGCCAACTTGAAGTGAGCCCTCTCAAAAGAAGAATCGAGTTGGATGGCGTTGGAATACTGGATCATCGCCTCGCGATACTTTCCCTGGGCAAAGTAAGCCTCTCCCTCCTGAAAGAACTTTTGCTTGCGCGCGTTCGGATCGCGCTTGCATCCGCCTAGCAGAGCAACCAGAGTGACCAATAACAGGGCCACGGCCCCTAAACGCCCGCGTTTCATACCTTCCTCCATCGTGTTCCAAACTTGCGCCTAATAGCCGGGCGCTCCATCAACTTAGGGGGCTCGGCCCGGCCAGAAGGCCCTTGAACCCGGCCGACCTTGCCTACCCCCGAGGATCGCGAGGATGAGGATAAAGCCGGGGGAGCGAAGCACTCCGTTGAACTCGAACATAAGGCGCAATCCGAGGTCCATCTTCCTCAGACCCCCGGTCTGTATGCAACATGTTCCTTACCATGCAGTTGCAGCCGGCCTGCCCTTGAGCTGACGCTGCTTCAGCTTAGCACGGTCGGCGCCTAAAAGTAGAAAGGTTTTTCCACTAAGTGGAACCATCCTGCCCTTTGAGTTGCAGCGGGTGCGGAAAGATTCCTTGCGTTCGGCCCTAAGTTGTGGTAAGAAATAGACTTGCCAGGGAGGGGTTGTCTCGCTGCAGTTAGAGCCTGTTGGCAGCGGTCGTGCTCGCACACATATGCTCGCTCATTGTGCGGTGGAAAATTGTCTGGTCAGTGGTCGATACATGGAAGTGGAAGCTGAAACCGGAGGCAGCGCCGGTAGCTCGTCGGCCGACCCTGCCCAACAGGACGGTGCCTACGCGCGCTGCCCCAGTCCTGCCATGCAGGCCCTCTGGTCGCTCATGACGGAGCTTGCCGCCGCCGATATTCCTGTTTTGGTGGTGGGCGAGGCGGGAACGGGCAAGGAAGTCATGGCCCGCCAAATTCATCAGCTTTCCTCTCGCCGCGACGAACCCTTCGTCAAGCTTCGCTGTGCCGAGCTGGCGCCGAAGGAGCTGGCAATCCGAACCGGAACCGGCGGCAGTACGGGTATGCCGGCCCAGGGAACCGTCTTGCTGGACGAGGTCAGTGAGCTCAGTGAGGCGTGCCAGGCACTGTTGCTGAGCTTTCTTTTGCACGAGGACAGAACTTCCGATCGCCGCCGTTTTGCTGTTGGCATTGTGTCGACTACGTCCCGCGACCTGGAGGAGGAGATGCGCCTCGGGCGCTTCCGAAGTGATCTCTATTACCGGGTGAGCGGTGTGAGCTTGCGCATCCCGCCGCTGCGTCAGCGGCGCGAGGATATTCCGGTGCTAGTGAGCTTCTTCCTGGCAAAATACGCTTCGAGGCTGAATCTCCCGCGCCCGGCGCTGAGTTCACGGGCTTGGTACACCCTTGAGACCTACGGCTGGCCTGGTAACGTGCGAGAGCTGGAGAATGTGGTGCGGAACCTCGTGGTGCTGGGGGATGAAAAGCTGGCTCTGACCGATCTCGAGCGATCCTTAGGAGAAGCACGTAAGGCAGCGGGGGCGGGCAACTACTCGCTGAAGGAAGCAGCACGCGAGGCTTCGCGCCAGGCCGAACGAGATCTGATTTTAAAGGTGCTGGCACGCACGCGGTGGAATCGCAAGCGGGCGGCCCGAGAGCTGCAAATCAGTTATAAGGCGCTTCTCTACAAGCTGAAACAAATGGAGTTGGATGACTCGGCGGCGTGAAACGCAGCAGGCTGGAACCGGTCAGCGTGGCGAACACCAGGACGGAGGAAAATGGCGGGGCCTTTTTGAGGAAATCGGGGAAGGTCTGAGGGGCCAGCCAATTCAGAGTTAAGGAGACGGAGAGGATGAACACAAGGGCTTCCCTCGGAGGGCTTTTGGCAGCCTGGCTGGTCCTGGCGGCCGGAGGGGCTGCGGGCCAGACTCGCCAGCAGGGTCAGGCGGGCGACGCTCCCCAGGCACAGAAGGCGGCGGAGGGCGCGCAAGTTGCCAGTGCTGCACCGCCCGACTACGTCATCAGTCCCGGCGACCAGCTCGACATCAACGTGTGGAAGGAGCCGGACCTCAGCAGCAAGGTCCCGGTGCGCCCCGACGGGAAGATCTCCATGCCCTTATTGAATGACGTGCAGGCTGCCGGCTATACGGCCGCAGGATTGGCCTCCGTGATTACCGAGCGGCTGAAGAAGTATCTGGAAAATCCACAGGTGACGGTCATCGTGGCGGGCGTCAACAGCCAGCACATCTACATCACGGGGGAAGTGAATCATCCCGGAACGTTTCCCCTGCTGCCGGGGATGGACGTGTTGCAAGCTCTCGCCAGCGCCGGCGGACCCAACCAGTTCGCGAACACCAAGAAGATCTATGTATTGCGTAAGGTTAGTGGAAAGGTCGAGAAGCTTCCCTTCAACTACAAAGAGGCGATGAAGGGGAATCTCGAACAAGACGTTATCCTGAAGCCAGGTGACACGATCGTTGTGCCCTAGGCGGCTTGTTATGAGACGAGGCAGGATCTTAACGGCAGCGATGCTGACCCTGGGATGGGGATGCGTCGCTTTCGGCCAGCAGACCGAGACGTCTCTGCCGTCTTCCAGGTCCGTGCAGGGAGAGATGGCTGAGGGGCAGACCTCGGAGCCTGTTCTCCAGCCAGACAATCGGCCCCTTGCGGGAATCGAGGAGATTACGCTGGGGACACTGGGCGAGGGTCGAAGCTACCTTCTGCCAGCCTTCGCCTTTTCGCAAGCGGCGGACACTAATGCGCCGCTAGTGGGCAACGGAAACCAGAAGTTTGTGACGTTGAGCATTCCCGTCGGCTACGTCGCTCTGAACAAGTCCAGCGCGAAGCAGCAATTCATGGCCGATTATGTGGGTGGCGGATTTATCTACGAAACGGCTTCGCAGTTTAATGGTTTCTTTCAGCAGTTCGGCTTTTCCGAGACAGTTAAGGGAAGGCGCGCGCAACTCGAGCTGACGGACCGTCTGACCTACTTGCCGGAGACCGGCTTCGGGTTTGCCGGTGTAGGACTGGCGGGTGCCGGAGTGCAGCTAGGGTTGGGAGGAACGCTGGGTAATCTCAACCCCTTGTACGGCTCGGAAGGAACAATTTTGACCAACCGGCTGAGCCGGTACAGTAACGTAGCTGCGCTCGAAGCTAAGTACGACGTCAGCGGCCGCTCGACCTTGTCCGGGGTCGCAGCCTACGACATCCTCAGCGGCGGCGGCAGAACAGGGTTTATCAGCGGGAATGACTTGATCCTCTCAGGGAGCTACGACCGGGCCCTTACCCCCCGCGATACCTTCACCCTGGGTGCATTCGACTCCCAGTTCCATTACGTCGGGGTGCAGGAATCGATCAACGTCTATGGTGCGCAGATCGGTTACGGACGCCGGGTAACTGGGCGCCTGGCATTTAAGCTGCTCGTGGGCCCTGAATTCTCGCAGATTACGTTGGGGGGGGCCACCACCCGCCCTCGTGCGAATGCCTTCGGCCAAGCCAGGCTTGAGTACCAGAGGGGGAGGACGAATTTTGCCGCCGACTACTTGCAGCACGTAACGCAAGGCTCTGGTGTCTACGCGGGAGCGTATACCTACCGGGCCTCGGGTTTGGCGGGGCGGCAACTATCCCGCGTTTACCACGCAGCGCTGAACGTGGGTTACGCGCACAACAAGCCTTTGTACCAAACCGCCCTGACTCCCGGGCCGGCCAACCGAGCCTTTGACTACGAATTTGGCGGCCTCCGTCTGCAGCGCCCTTTTGGGCACTATACCAGTGCTTTTGTCTACTATGAGTTTCAGCGCCAGACGTCGGATTTGCCGTTTTTTGGGGCCAATGGTCGGGTTCTAATCCGCCATGTCTTTGGAGCGGGCTTCAGCGTGCATCCTCGCCCTATCGGGCTGTAGCGCAGCGGGGCGGCACGGGAACGGAGCGCGTTCGGCGCCAGGAGGTTGGTGTGACTCGAGAGATGACATTTGAAGACTATTGGGCAGCGGTCAAGCGACACCGCTGGACTATCCTGATCCCGACTCTGCTTGGACCACTCCTCGGGTATGCTCTCACCTGGTTTTTGACTCCAGAGTACACCTCGACGAGCTTGATCCTGATCGAGCAGCCGAAGGTTCCTTCCAACTATGTGCCTTCCGTCGCGAGCACCGACTTGTTCACCCGGCTGGCCACGTTGCAGGAGCAGATACTGAGCCGTAACCGCTTGCAGCCTATCATCGAACGCTACGACCTCTACAAGAGGGAGCGTAAGACCTCCATGGAGGATGCGCTCGCTGAGATGCGCAAGAACATCAGCCTGCTGCCGGAGCAGTTTCAGACTGCCGCCACCACGGGGCCGGGCGGGAAAACCCTCACGCCACCCCCGCCACCCTCCGCGCGGAGCCAGACGGTGCCGGGTTTTAGCATCAACTACACGGGTTCCAGCCCGGATTTGGCGCAGAAGGTGTGTGCCGACCTGACAGCGCTGGTGATCGAAGAGAATCTCAAGCAGCGGGAGCAGCAGGCCCAGTCGACCACCGAATTCCTCACCTCCGCCTTAGACAACGCCAAACAGCGCTTGGATGCCGCGGATGCTAAGCTGGCGCAGTTCAAACGGCAATACCTGGGGGCCATGCCGGACCAGCAGCAGAGCAATTTGCAAATGCTGGCCGCGCTGAATACGCAGCTCGGAGCGGTGACGGACGCCTTGACACGCGCCCAGCAGGGGAAGCACCTGGCTGAGTCCATGCTGGAGCAGGAGCTTCAGGCTTGGCGGGCAAGCAAGTCAGGGAATAATCCCCAGGCCATGCAGCAGGATCTGGCCAAGATGCAGGAAGCGCTGGTGACGCTGCAGGCGCGCTATACTCCGGACCATCCTGATGTCATCAAGCTCAAGAACGATATTGAGAAGCTAAAGAAGGCGATTGCGGAACAGCAGGCTTCCGGCACGAAGGCCTCGGTCGACGCCGGCAGCGCTGACAGCGGCATCGAGCCGCCCCAAATACAGAAGTTGCGCGCCGAGATCGCCGCTGCCGAAGCCGAAATTCGCGGCAAGACTCGCCAGCAGGAAGACATCCAGCGGCGAATCAACGCCGTGGAAGCGCGTCTGCAGCTGAGCCCCGTTGTGGAACAACAATATAAGGATTTGACTCGGGGGTACGACGAGGCGCTGAAGCTGTACGACGAGTTGCTGGCTAAGCGGAGCGAATCCGAAATGTCCACTGAGCTGGAGCGCCGCCAGGAAGGTGAGGTTTTTGAAGTATTGGACGCCGCCAGCCTTCCCGATTCGCCCTCGTTTCCTATCTGGTGGCAGTTCGTTCTGGGCGGGCTGGGCGCAGGCTTGATGATTGGGTGCGGCATCGCCCTGCTGCGGCAATTGGGCGACAAGTGCATCCGCGACGAGCGGGACATCGAGTTCTACTTGCAGTTGCCCACCCTGGCCTTGCTCCCGGTGGTGGACATCGGGAACGGCCGGCGGGGGCGTTTGAAGCCGCCGCGTCGTCAGGAGGCGCTGCCGGGCGAAGTACTGAAGGCTTAGGGAGCATCAAAACGCTATGTACAAGAAGTTCTTCGGGCTCCGCGAAAATCCGTTCAATGTGAGTCCGGACCCGCGATACTTGTTTAACACTCGGCATACGGAAGAGGCGCTGTCCTGCCTGACGTATGGCATCCAGAACCGGCGAGGCTTTGTACTGTTGACGGGAGAGGTGGGAACGGGCAAGACCACTCTGGTGAATAAACTGCTCGAGTGGCTGCATCGTCAGGGGCTTCCTACGGCCTTCATTTTTAATTCGCGCTTGAGCGTAGCTCAGTTCTTTGACTTTATGATGGCCGACTTCGGCATTCCCTGTGAGTCGCGCCTGAAGAGCCAGGTCCTGCTTCGGCTCAACCAATGGTTGCTTGAGCGGTATCGGGCCGGCGAGACAGCCGTGCTGATCGTGGACGAAGCGCAAAACCTGTCCCCCCAGGTGCTGGAGGAGATCCGGCTCCTAACCAACCTAGAGACGTATACGGAGAAGCTCCTGCAAATTATCCTGTCAGGACAGCCGGAGCTGGATATCAAGCTGAGGCAACCCGAACTTCGTCAGTTGCGCCAACGGATCACCTTGCGATGCAAGACGTATCCTTTGACGCTCGAGGAGACGTCCGGCTATATTGCGGCGCGACTGCGGGTGGCGGGTGGAGACGGCCAAACCATCTTCTTGCCGGAGACGGTGGCGGTCATCCACAAATACTCGCGCGGCATTCCGCGCGTCATTAACCTGCTATGCGAGCACGCGTTGATCAGCGCGTTCGTCGACCAGCAGAAGACGGTTCCTCCCGAGACGGTGGAAGCAGTAGCCCAGGAGTTCGAACTTCATGAAGTGTCGCCCGTCGCTGCCCCGGCGCCGGCTTCAGTCGCCGACGAGAATGCGCGCCTGACGGAGGCCATCCAAAACTTGGCAACCTTAATGGACCGGCTGCACCGCCCGGAGTAGGTCGGATCCACTGAGAAAGGGAGTTTATGAGCCGCATTCACGATGCGTTAAAGAAGGCCGAACTGGAGAGAGCTGAGGTGCCCGCACCGGAGTCGCCGGAGCCTGCCTTGCCAGCCAATCCGGCCAGGACGGAAGTTGCTGATCACGATGCGCTGGGCATGGACAGTCCGCTCGAACCTCTCACCATGCAGGGTCTCGAAAAACGCTGCTCCAAGGCAGTGTGGAAGCCGGATCCCAAGGCGGTCTTATTCCTGGATCCTAAGGATCAGTCGCCCGGCACTGAGGAATTTCGCGCTCTTCGGTCGCGACTGTACCAAATTCGTGACCGGCAGCCCTTGCAGACGCTTTTAATTGCTAGCGCTCTGCCGCGCGAGGGTAAGACATTCGTGGCCGTCAACCTTGCTCAAGTGATCGTGCAGCAACGGGGTCGGCGGGTTCTGCTGATTGACAGTGACCTTCGCCTGTCGCAAGCCCATCGGTTGCTGGGAGCCCCGGGCACACCGGGTCTGACCGAGTATCTGCGCGGTGAAGCGGAGCCGCTGAGCATCATGCAGCGGGGGCCGCAAGACAACCTCTACTTTATACCCGGCGGGGGGCCGGTCCCGAATCCCGCCGAACTGATTGGCAACGGGCGCCTTCGCTTGTTGCTCCACCGAATGGCCCCGCTTTTTGACTGGATCATTCTGGACTCGCCACCAGCCGTTCCCGTCACGGACGCCAGCCTTCTCGCCGAAATGTGTGATGGCGTGCTTCTGGTAGTCCGTGCAAATTCGACCCCCTTTCCCTTGAGCCAGAAGGGCTGCCAGCAGTTCCAGGAGAAGCAGCTCGTCGGCGCTGTGCTGAACCGGGTATCGCCCGGAGCGACTTACAGCGCGTATTATTACGGATACGGTTCGGCAGCGGGCCGGGATAGCAAGAATCTCAAGTAACCGGCTCGCTGCGGGGGGTCGCCCGCGCGCACAGCGCCTGACTGCAGCCCACGATGGCCCGGCTGGTCATGCGGAGCTACACCGTCGCCTGCTCACGGCGTCCCCCCAACAGCTGGCCTGAGATTAGGCAGCCTCGGGTCGCACGGGCGGCCGGAGCAAAAGCCAATATCAGATCAAGGAGAAGCTTGCTGATGCAGGATCGTTTGATCGCCCCACACGGAGGGACACTGGTCAATCTCATGGCTCACCCCGCGCGCGCCCAGGAGCTGCGCGCTCATTCGCGAGAGTGGCCATCCTGGGACCTCACTCCCCGACAGTTGTGTGATCTCGAGCTTTTGCTTAACGGCGGCTTCTCCCCCTTGCGCGGCTTCATGAATCGCCGGGACTATGAGAGCGTATGCCGTGAGATGCACCTGTCCAACGGACTGCTGTGGCCGATCCCGATCACTCTGGATGTGACGGAAGAGTTCGCCAGGTCCCTTGCCCCTGGCACGATGGTGGCTCTCCGTGATCCGGAGGGGGTGATGCTGGCTGCCCTGCACGTAGAGGAAGTCTGGCAGCCTGACCGCGAGGCCGAAGCGAACTTGGTTTTCAAGACGCACAGCGCTTTGCACCCGGGCGTGGCTTATCTGCGCAACCAAACACACCCCTTTTACGTGGGCGGGCAGCTTGAGGGCGTCGAACTGCCGCGGCACTATGACTTTCGCCCGCTGCGGCTGACACCGGCCGAGTTGCGCGCTGAGTTCGTGCGCCTCGGGTGGCGGCGTGTGGTTGCTTTCCAGACCCGCAATCCCATGCACCGCGCTCACCAGGAGCTGACGCTTCGGGCGGCCAAGCAGGTGGAGGCCAATCTGCTTATTAATCCCAGCGTGGGCATGACCAAGCCAGGCGATGTGGAGTACTACGTTCGCGTCCGTTGCTATCAGGCTTTGTTGTCCCGCTATCCCAAGGACACCGTCAAGCTCAATTTGTTGCCGCTGGCCATGCGCATGGCAGGCCCACGTGAAGCCTTGTGGCACGCCATCATCCGCAAGAACTATGGCTGCAGCCACTTCATCGTAGGCCGCGATCACGCCGGTCCTGGAAAGGACGAGCACGGCAAGCCATTCTACGGGCCTTATGAAGCTCAGGAGCTGCTGCGTCAGCACGAGAAAGAGATTGGCGTTACCATGGTCCCCTTCCAGATGATGGTCTATCTTGAAAGCGAGGACCGCTACGTCCCAGAGAACGAAGTGCCACCAGGCGCTCGAGTCCTGAACATTTCCGGCACGGAGCTGCGTCGCCGGTTGCAAGAGGGCCGCGAGATTCCGTCCTGGTTTACTTTTCCGGACGTCGTGCGCGAGCTGCAGCGCAGCTATCCGCCCCGCCACAAGCAGGGATTCACGGTCTTCTTCACGGGTCTGTCCGGATCAGGCAAATCGACCATTGCCAACGTTCTGCGCGTGAAGTTCCTCGAGATGGGAGGACGGCCGGTGACGCTGCTGGACGGCGACATTGTTCGCAAGCACCTGTCCTCAGAACTGGGATTTTCCCGCGAGCATCGCGACATCAACATCCGCCGCATCGGCTTTGTGGCTTCGGAGATCACCAAGAACGGGGGCATTGCCATCTGCGCTCCCATCGCTCCTTACGACGCGATTCGAAAGGAGGTACGCGCTATGATCCAGCCGCTCGGTGGTTTCATCCTCGTGTATCTAAAAACGCCGCTCGAGACCTGCGAAGCGCGGGATCGCAAGGGGCTCTATGCCAAAGCGCGAGCCGGGCTGATCCAGCAATTCACCGGCATTTCCGATCCGTATGAGGAGCCCGACGACGCTGAAGTGGTCATCGATACCACCGATCTCACGCCGGAAGAGGCAGCACATGAGATTTTCCTGCACCTCGAGCGCGAAGGATTTATTGGGGCCAGCCTATCCGAAAACGAACTATCGTCCTCGGGTCGGTCACTCTAATGGGCACCCTTGCTGCGGACGAAACCTTGCAGCGGATCCTCCAGGCGCTCGAGGCGGCGCGCCGTGTGCTTGCCTCCTTCACGCCCGGGGCGGTCAGCACCGAGTACAAGGCGGGCCGCGACCCCGTCACCGAGGCGGACCGCGCCGTCAATCAGGTGCTGCGCGAGTTCCTGGTGCGTGACGGTGAAGGCTGGCTCTCCGAAGAAAGCGCGGATGACCCTTCACGCCTAACCCTGCAACACGTCTGGATTGTCGACCCCCTGGATGGCACGCGCGAATTCGTGGAAGGCATTCCGGAGTGGTGCGTCTCGGTGGCGAAGGTGGAGAACGGGCGGGCGGTGGCCGGGGGCATCTTGAATCCGGCCACGGGTGAGCTGTTCCTGGGCTCGACGGCCACAGGAGTTACCTACAATGGCGTGCACGTGCGAGCGAGCCTTCGCTCGACCTTAGACGGCGCACTCGTCCTCGGCAGCCGCAGTGAAGTGACGCGCGGGGAATGGGCTCGCTTCGAGGACGCTCCCTTTGTCCTCAAGCCCATGGGCTCGGTAGCCTACAAGCTGGCGTGCGTGGCCGCCGGCCTCGCCGATGCCACCTGGACCCTCGTTCCCAAGCATGAATGGGACGTCGCCGCTGGTGCGGCGCTGGTGCTGGCCGGCGGCGGATTCGTACTCACCCTCGACAACGCGGTGCCTACCTTCAATAATCCCGATGCTCTCCTGACCGGTTTGATCGCCGGTGGTCCGCGGATGCGAGAGCCCATCGAGTCGTTCTTACGCCCCTACATGGTGGTTGCCGGTCGGCCTTAGCCTGCGATGTCGATCCCAAGGTGCTGGGGGGCGTGGCCCAAACTTCAATCAGTTCGCCAGCGGGTCCTCGCTTAACCAGCTTCCGCCCGGCTGGCGCAAAAGAATCTTCTTCATACGCCCAGCAGGATGAAACAACTCAGGTCAAGTCTTGTTCTCAGCACGGGAAGATGTCCGGTTTTTATAGCCCATGATCTGTTTGGTTTTTCTTTGCCGCTAGCCGAAGGAGCCCGTAGGGCGACTGAGGTTAGCGGCAACGCGGCCCTTCCGAGCCGCCCGCCTGGGG